>CAMKDH010000041.1 GCA_946411215.1 uncultured Treponema sp.
ATCTGACGCTCAGATTGGTCGTACAGGTGCTTTGGATGCTGAATTTGCTAAGGGAACAATGAAGAAAGTTGTTCAGCAGACAGCTACATGGGACGAAGCTGAAGCAAAGAAAATTGTTGAAGCTGTTATCAACTCTGGTGAAGATTTCAACGTAATCTATGCTGAAAACGATGGTATGGCTAAGGGTGCTGTTGCTGCTCTTGACGAAGCTGGTATTACACACGGTGTAAACGGAAAAGTAGTTGTTATGGGATTTGACTGCAACAAATGGGCTCTCCGTGAACTCTTGGCTGGAAACTGGAACTATGATGGACAGTGTTCACCATTCCAGGCTGCTATCATCGAAGACATGATTAAGTCTGGTAAAGTACCTTCAAAGAAAATCATCAACGAAGAAAAAGGTTTCGATGCAAAGAAGCTTACACAGGCTGACATCGATACATACGGTCTTGGTGACTAATTTATAACGCCTTTTGTAAGGTAATTCCAATACGGCGTAAGATATGTAACTTGCATGTTTTACGCCGTTTTTTTTACAGAGTCTTAGGAATTAAAAATGGAAGAAAATGTAATTTTGACAATGCGCGGTATTTGTAAGGAGTTCCCTGGTGTTAGGGCTCTGAACAATGTCGATTTTACTCTCCGCGAAGGAGAAATACACGCGCTTATGGGCGAAAATGGCGCCGGAAAATCAACTTTAGTAAAATGTCTCACCGGTGTTTATATAAAAGACAAGGGCGAAATTAGAATTAAGGGTATTGATAAGCCTGTTTCTATCAGGTCGCCACAGGATGCTCAGAATCTGGGTATCTCTACAGTTTATCAGGAAATCACTCTTTGTCCAAACTTGACTGTTGCAGAAAATATCTATATTGGACGAGGTAAATATAAGTTTATAAATTGGCGTGAACAGAAAGCAAAAGCCGAAGAACTTCTTACAAGATTAAACATTCCGGCAAAGGCTACTCAACAGCTTGGAACCTGTTCTCTTGCTGTTCAGCAGATGGTTGCAATTGCACGTGCGGTTGATATGGAATGTAAGGTTCTTATTCTTGACGAACCAACTTCTTCTTTGGACGAGCACGAAGTAGAACAGCTTTTCGTTCTTATGCGCGACCTTAAATCTAAGGGAGTTGGTATTATCTTTATTACACACTTCCTTGAACAGGTTTATGAAGTTTGCGACAAAATCACTGTATTGCGAAACGGTGAATACATTGGCGAATACGCTATTAAAGATATGCCAAAGGTTGACCTTATTTCGGCAATGCTTGGTAAAGACCTTGAAGATATTTCTAAACTCAAGGATGAGAAAAAGGAATTTGCGGGCGAGGGTGCCGGAACTAATGTTTATGAAGCAGAAGGACTTTCGAGCACAGAAGGTGTTCGTCCGTTTGCCTTCAAGATTAAGAAGGGTGAAGTAAACGGCTTTACAGGTCTTCTTGGTTCTGGTCGAAGTGAAAGCGTTCGTGCAATCTTTGCGGCAGACCGTGTAACTGGCGGTTCTGTAAAAATGAACGGCAAGAATGTAAAAATCAACAAGCCGCTTGATGCTATGAAAAACGGAATGGGATATCTTCCAGAAGACAGAAAAGGCGACGGTATTATTCCAGATCTTTCTGTTCGCGAAAACATCATTCTTGCACTTCAGGTATTGAACGGATTCTGGAAACCTTTCAGTAGGGCAGAAGCAGAAAAGTTTGCAGATGATTATATTAAGCTTTTGCAGATTAAGACTGCTTCTCAGGATACTCCAATTAAATCACTTTCGGGTGGTAACCAGCAGAAGGCTATTCTTGCACGCTGGCTTTTGACAAATCCTCAGTATCTTATTCTTGACGAACCTACACGCGGTATTGACGTTGGTACAAAAGTAGAAATCCAGAAGCAGGTTCTTAAGCTTGCAGAACAGGGTGTAAGTGTTACATTCATTTCTTCAGAAATTCAGGAAATGCTTACAGTTTGTTCAAGACTTATTGTAATGCGCGACCGTAAGATTGTTGGAGAGCTGAACGGTGACGAGCTTAGTCAGGATAATATCATGAAGACTATTGCGGGAGGTTCAGAAAAAAATGCCTAGTAAAAAAATAAATATTTCAGAGATGTGGAAAAAGTTTACTCAGTCTCAGTTGATTATTCCTATTACAGCACTTGTTGTTCTTGTAATTTTCAACCTTATCCGCGACCCAAGCTTTTTCTCAATCGTAATTAAAAAGAATAATCTTGGAAATACAGTTCTTGCAGGAAACTTAGTAAGTATCTTAAACGGTGCTTCTGAGCTTGTAATTCTTGCAATTGGTATGACCTTTGTTACTTCGGCAACACGAGGACAGGATATTTCGGTTGGTGCTTCTGCAGCTATTGCGGGAAGTATCTTTGTAAAAATCCTTAGAGCAAATACAATCACAGTTCCTGTAATTCTTCTTGCACTTCTTTGTGCCTGCCTTGTTGCAATTGTGTTCTGTTTGTTCAACGGTTTGCTTATAGCAAAGTTTAATATTCAGCCGATGATTGCATCGCTGATTTTGTTTACTGCAGGCCGTCCTATTGCTTACTGGATCAACGGTGGTGCAACTCCTAACGTTGAAAGTACTTTGCTTGGAGCCCTTGGTGGATTCATCCCAGGTATTCCAATTCCAAGTCCTATTTTGATTGTTATTATCTTTATAGTTCTTGTAAAGCTTTTGCTTAAGTTTACAAACCTTGGACTTTACATTCAGTCTGTTGGTATTAATGAAAAAGCTGCACGCTTAAATGGTATTAATCCTGTTGCAATGAAGATGATTGTATTCATCATTCTTGGTGTGTGTGTAACTCTTGCGGGATCTATGAACGTTTGTCGTATTGGTCTTATCAACCACGAAACAATTTTGATTGATATTGAAATGGACGCCATTCTTGCAGTTGCTATTGGTGGTAACTCTCTTGGTGGTGGTAAGTTCAAGCTCAGCGGTTCAATCATTGGTGCATACATTATTCAGGCTCTTACAATTACGCTTTATGCAATGAAGGTTTCTTCTACTGCTGTAAAGGCATACAAAGCAATCGTAATTATTGCAATTGTAGTTCTTGGTTCACCAGTTGTAAAAGAGTTCATTGGAAACCTTAAGAATAAGATTTTCGCAAAACGCGCAGTTGCTGCAGTGGAGGCAAAGTAAATGGCTTTTATGGATAAGATTAAAAATCTGTTTGCTAAAAAAGAGGGCAAACAGCCAATTTCAAATACAAACCTTCTTTTGACAATTACAATCTGCACTTTTGTTGTAATGTATATTTTTGGAATGATTGCTTTTGGTGGAGGCTTCTTAAATCCACAGCAGTTCTTTGATATTTTTAATAACAATGCCTATCTTATAATTGTTTCGTTCGGTCTTACAATCGTAATGATTACCGGAGGAATTGATATTTCTGTAGGTGGTACAGTGGCCCTTATTACAATGGCAAGCGTAGTATTTATGGAAGATCACGGTGGCGGTATTTTAAGCTCGCTCCTTATTTCTCTTGGAATTGGACTTTTGATGGGTGCTGTTCAGGGATATTGTGTTGCTTACCTTAAGATTCAGCCGTTCATTGTAACTTTGGCTGGTATGTTCTTTACACGTGGTATGACAACAATCGTAAGTAAAGTTCCTAGAACCGCAACAAACGAAACATTCAATAAAGTAAAGGATTTTTATATAAATCTTCCGGGAATTGGTCACTACGCCAGAAACGGAAATTTTATAAATTCTTATATCGAAGTTGGTGTAATCATTGTAGTCGTTGTTCTTATCCTCTTGTGGGCAATGCTCAAATGGACACGCTTTGGTAGAAACTTGTATGCAGTTGGTGGCAACAGCGAAAGCGCACTTATGCTTGGAATTAATGTTCAGAGAACAAAATTCTTTGCTTACCTTTTGACAGGTATTCTTGCAGGTATAGGTGGATTTGTTTATCTTCTGCATACAGGTGCTGGTAATGCTTCTAATGCAACTCAGGCAGAAATGCAGGCAATTGCTTCATCAATTATTGGTGGAACGCTTTTGTCTGGTGGTGTTGGAAGTGTTGTAGGTACATTATTTGGTGTAATGTCTCTTAAAACTATCAACAGTATTGTTGTTGCTTCTGGTTTAAGGCAGCCATACTGGCAGAGCATTACTATCGGCTTAATGCTTTGTTTCTTTATTCTGTTACAGAGTGTGATTTTGTCATACAGAAAACGCAAGTTAGGTAATATGGCAGGCTAAAGAACAGAAGTTCCTCCTTTAAACTCACGGGGCGAAAGTCCCGTGTTTTTTTTGAAGATATAGCTGAAGTAGTGCGGGTCGCTGAAGCCACATTCGTATGCTATATCGTAGCCCTTCATTTCTGTTTCCTTCATGAGCTTTTTAGCTTTTTCAATTCTGACATTTGTAAGATATTCAATAAAAGTAGTTTTACATTCGTGAGAAAAAATTGCACTAAAATGATTTGGACTCATTGCAACCGCTTCGGAAACTGTTGTGAGTGTTGTATTCTGGTCGGCGTAATTTTCTTCTATATATTTTTTTGCTTTTAAGATAACGTCTCCGTAACGGCTTGTGCTTTTTGAATCGCGGAACTCAAGTGCAAAGTTCAAAACTTTTCTCATTGTATTTTCAAAGTTCTGTTCATCCATTACAGCGTTATCTACATAACTGCGCTGAACAATTTCGGGATTGATTTCTTTTATGTCGCCGCCAAGATTTTCTATGAGCTTTGAAACTGCAAAAATCATGTCTACAAGAATGTAAGAGGCAAACACTTTAAACTGTCCCTGATTGCTGTGAATGAGCGTCATAGATTCTTCGACGATTGTAGAAATGTCGTTTTTGCTTGCATAGCGCAGACGGTCTACAAGCGGGTCGTTTTCTTTTAATTCAAGAAGTGTGTCGTCGTTGTTCAGTTGGATATCATCGCTTGAAATAATTGTGTTTTGATTTCCTTGTTTTTCAATTTCTACAATTGCTTTGGCATCTTCGTAAGATTCCGGGAGTGACGAAAGGTGATCTACAGTTTTACCAATGCCTGTTGTAACAATACAGTCTGAATTATTTGTAGCAATGTGTTCGATTGTCTGAGCAATGCGGAATACATTTTCTTCGAGTTCTGTCTGGGTCGTTCCTTTGCAGATACATACAAGTCTGTTCGAATGATGGAAGAAAGAGTAGGTTTGTTCCCAGGTTCCCGAGTAGGAATTCAAGCGGGAACAAGCCTCCTGCTGTTTCTGGTTATTCCCCGAACTGCTTGTAATTTTGCTTATAAAGATTTTGTAATAGCGCGAAAGTAAATCTATTCCAAGCTCCTGGCAGCGCGCCATTATGTTTGTCATGTCTGCGGCACCGTGAACAAGGTTGTTCAGGAATTCTTTTTGAACAAGCTTTTCCTGTGTGCGGAGCTCTTCTTTCATTCTAGAAATATCAGACTGCTGAGTGCGTTCCTTGTCTATCTGGGCTGCAACTTTTTTTAAGCTTTGAATAACTTCTTCGGATGTAAACGGCTTTAATAGATAATCTTCTATTCCAATGGAAATTGCTTTTTTAGCGTAATCAAATTCGTCGTGGCCCGAAAGAATGATGATTTTTATCCACGGCTGTGTTTTTTTAATTGTTGCAGAAAGTTCAAGCCCGTCCATAAAAGGCATTTTTATATCTGTAATCAGAATATCAGGCTTAAGTTCGTGAATCATTGAAAGGGCAATTTCACCGTCGGTTGCTTCACCCGCAAACGAAAAGCCCGCTTCTTCCCAGTTAATCTTACTGCGGATTCCTTCGAGTACAATAGGCTCATCGTCAACTAAAAAAACGCTATACATTTTGTTCTCCAGTGATGCATGGAATTACAAACGAAATGTTGCTTCCCTTGTTGTGTTCCGACTGAATAACAAGTCCTTCCGTTTCTTTTCCATAATAAAGCTTAAGCTTTTTGTTTACATTATAAAGTCCGTATACAGATGAAAGCTTTTCGGCGTCAAGCGTTGCATTTTCAAGCTCGTCGTTTACCTGAGCAAGACGCTCTGGTGTAAAGCCTGCACCGTCATCTGTTACTGTGAATATTATAGAACTTTTTTTGTCGTCTGTAAAATTTGCAGTTACTTTAAGATGTCCGCGACCACGCTTATTTTTAATTCCATGATAAATTGCGTTTTCAACAAGTGGCTGCAAAACAAGCTTGATGATTTTGTAATCAAGGATTTCTTCATCTGCTTCAATTTCGTAATTCAAAATATCGGCATAACGGATTTTCTGGATTGTAAGATAGTTTTTAATGTGATCAAGCTCCTGCGCAATAGTAATCCATTCGTGACCACGGCTAAGAGAGATTCGAAGGAACTCAGAAAATGCCTTAGTGATTTTTACAACTTCATCAGTTTTTTCTTCTTCGGCAAGCCAGATGATTGTATCAAAAGTGTTGTACAAAAAGTGCGGAGTAATCTGCGCCTGCAAAGCTTTCATTTCGGCCTTTTGAATATTCTGCTGTTCTTCGATATTTTTCTGAATAAGAACATTAATCTGTTCGGCCATGAGGTTCATGTTATTTGCAAGAGGAATGAGCTCATCAACATCTGGAACTTTTGTACGGGCATCAAGGTTACCGCCTGCAATTTGTGTAGAAAGATCCTTCATGTCGCTAAGAGGTTTTCCAATAGAACGCAAAACTGTAATATAACCGTTCAGCGAAACAGCCAGAGAAAAGATGATTATAGTAACCTGCAGAATTGTAAGAATGATTGACGAACGCTTAATGGATGTGTTTGTTTCGTTTGCAGTTTCAATTTCGCTAAGAATAAAATCCTGCATGATATCTGAAAACAGTGCCGTGATAGTTCTTATTTCATCGAGCGAAGTTTCATTTGCAGTAACGCTGCTTCCACCTCGCATCTGATTTTCGAGCATCTTAATGTTATTGTCCAAAGTAGTGCAGGCACGGTACGCAACTTCAAGCTTCTGTTTGTTATCGGGACTTTTTGTGTGAGCCTGCATGTCCGAGATTCCGTCGAAAATTGTAAGAATCATTTCATATGGTGGATTTTCATCAAAGCTTTTTTTACCGCAGACAATTTCCCAAAGCCAGTTAGGCACATCTGTTTTTGCAATCTGATTAATTCTGTTTGCATTACTTACGTTTGTAATAATGTCGTCGTAACGCTTGGTGTGAATCTGCAGAACAATTACAGAATAAATAGTAGGAATAATCATAATTCCAATGAGGAAGATATAAGAAATCTGAAGCATTTTTTTTAGACTTCTGATTTTTAGTACCCCCTCGGAGTGTATGTAGAAAAGTCGTCGTTTTCGGTAAAGATGTTATCGAGCATGTAAGTTGTGCGTGGAATCTGTTCACCAGCAGCAATGCGCTGAACAAGCTTCATAAGAGTTGGGCCTGAGTTTGGATTACATTCAACAACACAGTTGAGTTCTCCGTTTACAAGCGCATCAATTGATTTTTGCTCAGCATCAATAGAAAGAATAATTGTGCTGCGCGGATTAATATTGTTGTTGTGTAGAGAGTCTAAAAGTCCAAGAGTCATTGAGTCGTTGTGCGAATAGATTACATCAATAGGCGCACCGTTCAGACGAAGACCACCGTTTTCTTTAATAATGCGGTCCATCATTTCTTTGCCACGGGAACGAAGGAAGTCGCCGTCTTCGGAATGGATGATTTTGAATTTTTCGTATTTATTTATAATACTGCGAAAGCCTTGTGCACGTTGTGTTGCAATTGAAGAATTTTCTGTTCCTGAAAATTCCACAATGTTAATATCCGATTTTCTGTTTTTGCATTTATTTACAAGGAAGTTAGCAACCGCAAAGCCTTCTTCAAAGCCGTTTTCTCCAAGAAAGCCCGCATATAAAGACGGGTCACTGTCAATTTCGCGGTCTACCAAAATTACAGGAATGCCTGCTGCTTTTGCTTCCTGAAGTACGTTGTCCCAGCCATCAGAAACAATTGGTACAAACGCAATTACATCAACCTGGTAAACAATAAAAGAACGGATTGCCTTAAGCTGATTAGCCTGCTTTTGCTGAGCATCATCAAAAAGAATCTGAATATCGTTTTCGGCAGCGGCTTCAAAAATAGACTGAGTGTTTCTGGTACGCCATGCACTTTCGGAACCAATTTGCGAAAAACCTAAAATGAGCTTGTCTGCTCCCTGATTTGCTTTAGAATCTGTGCTGTTTTGACCAGAAGAAGCCTTTTTGGAACAACCAATAAGTGTAATTAAACTTAAAAATACAAGAATTACGATTTTTTTCATATACGTTACGTTCAATTTTAAATGTCACCGCGCCTAAAGTCAAGTTATTGTTCCCATAATTCTTAAAACCCATTATAATATAAATATGAGAGCTTTAAATATTGTACGGAGAGTGTTCTTATTATTGCTACTTGCGTTTATTTTGGGTTCTTGTAAACATGATCTTGTTGGCGAAACAACTCTTGATTATAACGAAAAAAAGAACGCCGCAGATTATGATGATTATATTTTCCCTCCACAAACTGTAAGTGCTTCGAGTGGAGATTCCCGCTGTATAAAACTTTCCTGGAGTGCAGTTGAAAACGCTGTTCGCTACCAGATTTATTCTGCCGAAACTCCATTTGATACTTTTACAAAAGTAATCGAAACAAAAAATGCCGAAACTTCTGTTATTCTTGATGAGTTTGCGGGCATTACAAAATATTACACAGTATGTGCAGTAAATTATTATGGAACAGTTAGTGCCCAAAGCTGTGTTGCCGAAGGTTCTACAATTGCAGTTCCGATTATTACAGATATTGATGCATCGCAGGACGGCTCATCTATTACAATAAACTGGTGGATGGATAACTGCACTGCCGACACTTACCAGAATGATATTGTTTTTAATGTATATGTCTATAGAGCTGGTGCGCCAACAGTAGTTTTGCAAAAGCTTGAAGCACAGGCAACTGAACGAAGTATAACAGTAAACGGTCTTTCTTCGATGACTGAATATGAGTTTATTGTAGAAGCCGAACGAAAGGATAATACTGCAAAAGAAACCGGCTCAAGAACAACAGCCGAAACCGCACATAGAATTATTCCAGATGCTCCTGTAAAGTTTGAAGTAGAGCAGGGAAAAAGCACAAGTGATATTTCATTGAGCTGGGTGCTTCCTTCGGGGTCGTGGTACAAGGAAAATTCCGGACAGAGCGGATTTGTTCTTCATCCTTTATATTTTAAGGTGTTCCGAAAAGACGCCGACTCTGATGAGGATTTTGAACAGCTGTTTGTACTTGGTGCAATGCGTGAAACTCCTGCAGACTGGAAGTTTGAAGCAAAAGCAAATCTTTTCTTTAACTGTAAAACTCTTACTGCTGTAGACAAGCAGGGAAATGATATTTCTTCATATATTAGTGTTGCTGTAAAGGAAGCTTCGAATACTGAATATCTTGAACCAACTGCGCCTTACGATTCATATATTCCGGGTTCAAAAATTACAATAAAAGATACAACTGCTTTACGCGGTAAAAAATATTTGTATTATGTTCAGTCGTTTACAGATGATACTCCAAACGGAAAACTACTCACAGACAATTCTTCTGTTGTAGAGCCTGAATACGGATGGCAGATTTCGTCAGGACTTTTTTCAATAAAATCAGAGTATACTCCTGATGCAGGAAATGAAAATGCTTTTGCAAAAATAACCTTTGCGTATAAATTTAATTTTACCGATTTTGATGTACCATACAAATACATAATTGAACAGACAAAATTTGCACTTGATGATACAGAAGAATTAAATCCAACAAAAACCTTAAAGCTTTATAATTCAATAGAAGAACTTAACAGTCAGACTGCAACTTTTGAACAGCCTGCACAGGAAACCGGATATTACCGATATAAGCTTTATCTTTGCGCAAGCGATGTTGCTGCGGGACAAGAACAAAGTGCAATTCAAAATGCATATGCAGAGTTTGCAGCATCTGGAAAATATCTTGTAACAGATGACGCTTCTGCAGTTCCAAAAATCGAAAACTTTGTTCTCAAAGACGGATTTAAAGATCACTTTGAACTTCAGTGGACTTATAATCCTGAGTATTCATATATAATTCATTTTACAAATAAAAATACAGATTTAGCAGACGAGGAGCTTCTTGTTCTTTCCGAAGATGATGAATGCTTTGCGGGACTTTCCAGCGGCGACACAGTTACTTATAATCACACCGCTGAATCTGGCGACAAACGAATCTACAGTCTGGAAGCAACAGTTGGACTTCCAAGTTTTGCAAGGCCAAACGGCGATGATGTTGATAAGATTTATGAAACACTAGGAACTCCAGTTCCTGCAATAACTTCTTATGATTACGACAAAATTACTGTTAGCTGGCCTGTAGTTCAAAAAGCAGATGCACCATATACAGTGAGCGCACGATACGCAGATGCAGATCCATCGCAAAATCTTGTTACCGATGAAAATACAACTATTACTGTAGAAGGTCAGAATGTAAAATGTGTACTTACAGCACCACAAGGTTATGATGACGCTTCGCTTTCTGGTAAACCGATCGAATTTACAGTTACGGCAAATAATTCTGGAACCTCAGATTCGTCACAAGCCGCTGTACAAGTTTGCACTGTTGGTCCGGCACTTACTCAGGCAACAATTGGCACTGTGCAGTATGATAGAATTAATCTTGCATGGAATAAAGTTAAAGGCGCAACCGGATATATAATTCAGCGCGTGCGTTATACAGATGGCCGCGCAACAGTTCTTGCAGACGGGCACAATACTTATTATTTTGATGGTGAAAATCTTACAGTAGATAAAGAAGCTGTTGGTTCAGAACGTGCCTATATAGTTGCTTCGGAAAATCTTTTTACACTTACCGATAAATATTGTGAAGTTACAGATACAACAAGTGCCTACCAGAAAAATCAGAGCATCATCAGCTGGGGACTTCCGTTCGGATATATTGTAATTCCGGTTAAGCAGGGCGGTTCCGATTCTGATTTTACCTTTGATGGAATTACAATTTCGCTCGATGGCACTACACCTGTAAGTTACCAGAACATTCCGCTCATAGAAAAGCTTGGTGCAACTTACGGATACGGTCAGAAGGTTCATGCACAAAAATCTCAAAGTGCAAGTTTGCAGGAGCTAACCTGGAAGGCACCTTATCATAATGAAAAAGCGCCTTCTGTTTATTACCGTGAATTTGGACAGGAAGGAGAATGGCACAGAATCTCTGATGTTGATTTTGCTTCCGATATGCAAAGCGGTTCTTTCGCACCTGAAAATCCAAGTGTTGCTTATGAGTATCTTGTTGCCTATAACAAATCAACTTCAATAATCAGCAATGATAATATTCCGGCTTCATTTGCACTCGATAAAGAAACTGGTCTTGGAATTGCAGAACCTGATTATGACTATGAAACATTAGGCTTGCAAAAAGAAACTGCAAACAAAGGATATCTTCTTTGCGTAAATTATAAAGCGCGAACAGGCCCGGATTATTCAGAAATTATAAACTGGGATGAATGGGATTATTCTAAACGTTCAATCGGACCAGAGAGAGCAGTGCTTTATATAAAGAATTATAATCTTGCAAATGAATGGAAGGCTATTGCAAATCTTGATTCAAAAATGAATTATACGTCGCCTGTAGAAAATATTGAAAATACAAAAATTGAACAAAATACAACTCTTGAAATTAAAGTTTCGCCAAACACCTTAATGGACGGAAGCAGCAATAATGCAGTTACCGCAGGCTTGCTTCAGGTTTTGCGCGACGCCCGCCATTTCTATGCACTGGAGCTTGTTCGTGGCGACGACTCAGTTATGATTGATAATAAAGAAAAAGTTTATGCATACAGAAATATAAATGATTATGAATTTGCAAAACTTGTGATGCTTGCAATGAATCAGGGAATGGGCGCAATCGGAAGTCTTGATTTTGAAAATAAAGAAAAAATCTATGACACAAATTCTTATATTAAGTTCAAACATGTTTCAACCTTAAATCTTGGAAAAGAGTATAAGTACGAGTTTAAGAATTACGCACCGCAAATAGATACTCCTTGTGGAACTTCCGCTGCCGTATTAAAAATTTCCTGTGCCGAAAGCTGTTATAGAGATCAGCTTGGAGTTGGCGGTTATGCAAAATCATTTAATTCTGTTTCTATAAAGGCAGAAAAAACAAACACCGCTATGCCAGATTCCTATACAAAATCATTAACGTTCTCTTTGTCTGCACATGATAATGCTTCTATTACTGTGGGCTCTACACAAATAACATTGAAGTCAGATGCTGCAAGACGTATTTATATTCCGTTTGCTTTGCATGGCGACACCAACTGGTACGATAAAGACTACACCTACGGCTGGTGGATAAAGGAGGGCGAGTAAGATGAAAAAGTTTAATTGTATTCTGACAGCGCTCCTTGCGTCCGTTTTGTGTTGTGCCTGCTACACCTGGTATGATGAAAAAATCCCGATGGATACAAAAACTCCAAAAATCAACCTGAGCGATTTATTCTACAAAGAAAAAGAAATCACTTCGCTTGAAACTCCAAAACAGCTGATCGTTTCGCAGGGAATGTATGGGAACTCAATAAAGCTTCGCTGGGATGAAGTTCCTTATGCCGCCTCTTACAGATTGGAACGTGCAATCATGGAGCCCGAAGCCGACGGTGTTACATACAAGATTCCCGAAGAAGGTGATTTTGAAGTTTTGAATAAATATGTGTGGGCAAATACATATACAGACTTTTTTATAAATCCTGATTATCAAAAGCATTACTATTACAGAATCTCTGCAGAAAATGTTCAGAAAGGTCTGGACTCAAGTGAATATACAGCAGTTTCAAACGATTCAAGCGGATGGCTTTTAAGTCCTCCAAAATCTATAGATACTGGTAAAGGTGAAAGTCCTGATCATATCAGGGTAGAATGGTCACCTGTTCCAAATGCAGTAAGTTATATGATTTATCGCGGTGAAAAACCGGATGGAATTGGAATGGAATTTCTTGATTCTGTAAAAAGCAACCGCACTTCATACAACAACACTCTGATGGATTACGAAAAAGGAGTGGAGTTTTATTACAAGGTTTGCGCAGTTTTATCTAATGGAGAACAATCGGCATTTACAGGTTTGTCACTTGGATTTTCTTCAAAAGAGGGCGAGCCTGAAATTCCACAAAACATAAAGGTTGTAAACGGAAAAGGTGAATCAAGAGCTTCTCTTACAATAAGCTGGGATGCAGTTTCTAAAGACGGCTACAATATAAAATATGCTTTGTACAGAACAAGCTCTGCCGACTCTCTGTTCGTTCTTGTAAATAATGGAATTACTTCTTCGGCAAGCACTGTCGTTTTCGAAGACAAGTCAACATTAAAACCTGGCATAAAATATTATTACTACGTTCAGACAATTGCCGAAAAAAATGATGAAACAAAAGAAATTGTAAAATCACAGTTCAGTAAGGCAGAAAGTGAAGATTGCTGCGGATGGCTGTTAAGTCCTCCTAACAATTGCGAAGTTACCGACTCAGACGATAATACAAAAGCGCTGCTTTCATGGACACCTTCTATTGGAAGTGATGTTGTAAACTACCAGTATAAAGTTTATTCAAGCGACACACTTGACGGCGACTATACAGAGCTTGTATTTATTCAGGAAACACTGACAGAAGGCGCAGATGGAAACGTAAGCTATAAAGTTGACCGCCGTCCATATTATACAATCAGTGCGGTAAACGGAAGTGTAGAAAGTATTCAAAGTAGTGTAGTTGCTCCATGTCCAAAAGCACCAGAAAATGTTACTGCAAGTAAAACAAGCGCGCTTGATGGACTTGATAAATATGAACCGAATACAAACGGAGTTTATCCTGTAAAGATTACTTGGAAGGCTCCTGCGGGAGATAATCCTTACGGATATTTTGTTTACCGTTCTGCAAAACCAGATTCTTCATATCGCAAAATTACTGATGAACCAATTACAGATACACTTGAATATATAGATAACAATGAAACTGCACGTGCGGGTTCTTACTATTATTATAAAGTTGTTTCTGTAAATATGCTTCGTCAGGGTAAAAACAGTAATGAGTCTACAGAAGATTCAAAAGGATACGGCGCCCTTACAAGAGAGCAATGGTTCCGCGAATACAACAAGACAGTCAAAAAATCTCAGGACCGATTAACGCTTATGCATAAGAGTGGAACCGGGGCCTTGGGTTCTGAATCTGTAAATGGCGGTATAAGCGGAACCCTTGCATACAAAGCTGAAATGGCAGGTCTTGGCGCTAGAATCACAATGCATTATACAGATTATGCAGAATTCTATATTGGCGGTGATGAAGCAAATGGTGTTTACTTCCTTCTTACAGGAGATACAAATACTACTGCAAACATGAGTGCCAACGGAAATATGGACGGAACAAACCGTGCTCACAAAAGTGGTATGTATCCGGGTTATGCAAAATATGATGGTCTTGAAATAAAAGGCGGAGGAGCAGGTGGTGGATATTACATTGTCTGCACTATGGATAAAAATGAAAATACAGTCCTTGCCGAAGGAAATGTAGATTGGGTAATCGGTGAGGAGTAATGGAGCGATATTATGAAACAGATAACTAAGATTTTTACAACTGCAATTTTTATTACAATGCTTACAATTATGCTGGCTGGCTGCTATACTCCGAATCCTCTTTATGGAACCTGGAGCGATAACGACGGAAATAAAATTCAGTTTATAGATGACGGAACTTTTACCGCAACAATTAAAGATTCCGATAATCAGCTTATTTCTTATTCCGGAGACTGGAGCACTGTAGATAACGTTTTGATTTTTAATATCAAAGGCGATTCATCATATTCACGAAATACAGAATGGGATATGCGTGGTGCAATGCTGTTTTTAACCTGGACTGCAAACAATAATACTAAAGTGCTTACGTTGTATCATACAGCGCGTTAGGAGAGACTAACAATGAAAAGGATTTTTGTCGTAGTCATAGCATTTTTGATTTTTGGATTTTCAGTTTTTGCACAGGAAGTGGAATTGGAAGAGGAGCCTGTAGAAGAAGAGATTCCTGTAGAAGAAGAAATCCCTGTGCCTGTTATTGTTGAAGCTCTGGAACCCGCCGCACCCGGTGTTCGTTTTACTTTTGATGAAGGTGTGAGCTTTGCGCAAATTACAAGAGTAGAAAAACTCACAGACCGTTCAAACTTTGTCCGCGAAAACATGATGATTGGCGCATACTTTACAACAAAAACTGTGGGACTTCCGGTTGCAGATCTTCAGCTTGATATAAGTGCATACTATCCGCTTTATCAGGCTTTTAACGGAATGCAGCAGCAGCCACGAAATGTGCTTAATTATGCAGTAGATTCTTATCTTGCAGTAAACGGAACTCTTAAAACTTTTAAGTATGTGCTTTTTACAGGAAGCATGGGCATGCATTATATGTACCAGCTCACAGATGAGTGGCATATGCATTATTTAGGATTAGGTATTACAACAGGATTTGAACTTCCAATTTCGGCAGGCTGGACAATTGTAAACAGAAACTTTTTTTCTTACGATAACGCAAACTTGGGACCAAATAAACTTATTCAACCTTTCTACGCTTCATACCAGTACCACATTAATTTAGGGGTACGGTACTCGCGTAGAGTTAGGAATGAATATTGTTACATTGGTGGTTAAAGGCGTTCCTTTATAGCAGCAATGTACTCCCAAGAATTCAAAACTTTCTTGGCAGCAGGTTCTGCAATGCGGGCAATGTCGCCTGTCATGTAGCCTTCTTCAATAGTCTGAAGGGTAGCTTTTTCAAGACGTTTTGCAAAATCAACAAGCTCTGGTGTGCCGTCAAGTTCTCCGCGTTTTGCAAGAGCACCTGTCCATGCAAAAATTGTTGCAACAGGGTTTGTAGAAGTTTTTTCACCTTTGAGGTAGCGGTAGTAGTGTTTCTGTACTGTACCGTGGCTTGCTTCATATTCAAAGTTTCCGTCCGGGCTAACAAGAACGCTTGTCATCATTGCGAGGCTTCCGCAGGCACTGGCAATCATATCGCTCATAACGTCACCGTCGTAGTTTTTAGTAGCCCACATGAAGCCACCTTCTGAACGCATAACGCGTGCAACGGCATCGTCAATCAATGTGTAGAAATATTCAATGCCTGCAGCTTCAAACTTTTCTTTATATTCTTCCTCAAATACACGCTGGAAAATTGCCTTGAAGTTTCCGTCGTAGATTTTTGAAATTGTATCTTTTGCACCAAACCAAACGCTGATTTTTTTATCCAAAGCGTAAGTAAAGCAGCAGCGGGCAAAGCATTCGATTGAGTTATCAAGATTGTGGATTCCCTGAATAATTCCAGGACCTTTCATGTCCATAATAGTTTTGCGGATTTCTTTTCCGTCTACGCCTGTAAATACAAGCTCGGCTTTTCCTGCAGTTGGACATTTAATTTCGCAGTTTTTATAAACATCACCGTAAGCATGACGGCCAA
>CAMKDH010000042.1 GCA_946411215.1 uncultured Treponema sp.
AGCGAGATTGCAATACTTTCTGCAATTGGTGCCGAAAATAAAGATATAAAGACAATCTTTATAATGAGGGGCTTTACAACAGGTGCGGTGGGAGCTTTCTTTGGCCTTATTCTTGGATTATTGATAAGTGTAAATACCGAATTTATGTTCAATGCAGCTGCCAGAATAATGTACTGGCTGCAATATGCAGCAACAGCAATTTTCAACCGTCAGAATCTGATGTATGTTCAGGAGAATTCTTCTTATGCGGTTTATGCAAATATTCCCGCAAGAATATTCTTTAGAGAAGTTGTAATGATTGCTTTGTTTGGAATTATTTCTCCTTTGCTTGCATCGTGGGCAGCTAGTAAAAATGTATTAAAAATGACAGTAGCGGAGGTGCTTCATCATGAGTAATATTTTACAAATAAAAGATCTTGAAAAAACATATATCTCTGACAGTGAGCGCCTTACTATTTTAAAAGATTTAAATCTCACAGTAGAAGAGGGCAGTAAGGTTGTAATTGTAGGCGAAAGTGGAAGCGGCAAAAGTACTCTCCTTAATATAATTGGTGGAATAGATAAAATAACCTCTGGTACTGTGTTAGCCGGAACTAACGCCCAGTATGATCTTTCAAAGCTTGATGAAACAGAAATTGCAGAATACCGTTCTTCGTTCCTTGGTTTGATTTTTCAGTTCCATTATCTTTTAAAAGATTTTACAGCGCTCGAAAATGTTTATATGCCAGCTTTTATTGCGGGTGTTCCAAAAAAAGAAGCAGAAGAAAAAGCCGCTGCACTTTTACAGGATGTTGGTGTTTATGACAGACGGGATCATCTTCCTTCTCAGCTTTCTGGAGGAGAACGTCAGCGAGTAGCAGTTGCACGTTCCCTTATAAACAATCCTTCTTTAATTCTTGCAGATGAACCAACTGGAAATCTTGACCCCGCTAATGCAGCACTTATTGGAGACCTGCTTTTTAGTATGGTCGAAAAATACAAGAAAACTTTACTGCTTGTAACTCACGATTTAACTCTTGCCCAGAAAGGCGGCAACTGTTTTAAAATTGTAAAAGGCAAGCTTGAAAAAACTCAGATAAAAGGGACAGGCCAATGACATTCCGCTCATCACTTATGTTTGCAAAAAGCCTCATCTTCCCAAAAGCAGAGAAAAAATCTTCGGCAAGAAGAAGTCTCTGGGGGGCTTTATTGTGCATAGGTTTGAGCATTGTTCCACTTATTGTAGTTCTTTCTATTACAAACGGAATGATTCAGGGAATGACAGACAGAATCATTGGTCTTTCTTCAAATAATATTCAGGCGTATGTTTCGCCAAAATTAAAGGATACTCAAAATCCTCAAAGCTACTGCGATTATGCACAGCAGTTTAAAACTATAAATGGAGTTCTTGAAGTTTATCCAGAAATTGGAGTTACCGCTTTAGCTGCTGGAAAAAAGATGAGGACAGGGGCACAGATTCGCGCGCTTGATAAAAATATATTTACAAAAAACAAATCCTTTTCAGAGCTATTTACAATTATAGAAGGCGATGTTCTTGATTTTCAAAATCAGGAAGAGGGCGCTGGTACTTATGCAGTTGTCGGTCAGAAAATGGCACAAATGCTTGACCTTCATGCAGGCGACACCTTTCGTGTAATTACAATTAAAACAACAGACGGAAAGCAGTCTCCAAAGTTAACCTCATTTAAAGTTTCTGCAATTATTTCTTCGGGCTATCAGGAGCTTGATGCACTTTGGGTTTTCATTCCTCTTGAAGCAGCATACAAATTTGTTTCTTTAGCAAATGCTTCGTTTACAGTAATGATTGAAACCCCCGAAAGTTATTCCCCGGACCTTGTAAGAATCCAGCGCGAGCTTAAAAAAGAATATGGAAAATATATAAACTTTTACAGATGGGATCAGGTTCACGCTGCCGAGTTTGAAAACTTTTCTTCTACAAAAGTTATGCTCGTGTTCATTATGATTCTTATTGTGCTTGTTGCTTCTATAAATATATCATCTGCAATCATCATGCTTGTAATGGAACGTCGCAAAGAAATTGCAATTTTAAAAAGCATTGGCGCAACTCCATCTGGAATAACGTTTGCATTTATAATTACTGGAATTACCTGCGGTCTTGGAGGCCTTGCACTTGGACTTCCGTTCGGACTTCTTGCTGCTGTAAACGCAAATGAAATTGTTAAGTTTATAGAAAAGCTTGTAAATATAATTGCAAAAGCAGGATATTATTTAAAAGGTGTGCCTGCAGACGAAATTAATGCAATCCGTCTTATGGACCCTGCATATTATCTTCAGACAATTCCTGTGAATCTTCCGTTTTCGCAGGTTATATTAATCAGTTTGTCTACAGTGCTATTGGCATTGTTAGTTTCGATTATTCCTTCGGTAAAAGCCGGTAAGGAAAAACCGCTTGATATTTTGAGGAAGGCCTAGAGAAAAGATGAAAAAGTTGTCGTTGATAACTAAAATCTGTATTCTTATTTTTCTCTTTATAATCTCTGTGGCAATCCTTTTGTCTGTGCCTATGTACAAAAGGCTCAGTAAAATTGTAGACAAATATTCCGAGCAGCTTATAACACAGGTTGCTGAACAGACTGGATTGATAGTTTCTTATGAATCTATTTCTCCATCAGTGCTTGCTTATCTTGGAATTAAAGGAATAAAAGTAAATGATAAAAACGGAAGAACAATTGCTTCTATAAAAAATACAAATATAAAATACAAAATCCTTCCGTTGTTGAAGCAAAATTACAATTCCATATTAAAAGGTATTGCCGTAAATGGTGTAGACCTTAACGTTGTAGAATTAATTGATTTTGTAAAAGAATTTAATTCTTATCATGCGCCGCCGGACGATTCAAAAACGGAACAGTTAAAAAAATCTGAGGAAGAAATCTATGAGCAGATAAAATTAATCATGGATTACATTCCTCCGAACATAACTGTCAAAAATTTGAACTTAAAATACATTCAGAATCCTCTAGATGCTTCCTTGCTCGTCAAGGAAATCAGAGTTTTAAACGCTGAACAAAAAAAATCGATAGATTTTAATATAAAAACAGATGCGCATGTAATTTATTCAGATAATATTGACGCCTCTGGTGATATTACGTTCAACGGTTCAATTACAGATAATCTTGAAAACTCTTACATAAACATTAATCTGGCAAACTTCACTCAGGGAAAATTCAAGTTGAACAAATTGAATTTCCTTGCCGCTTACAGTCAGAAGAGAATCTCTTTTAGAACTGTCCAAAATGTAATTCCTGTTGCGCTCGATTTTATTTATGATATTAATGCAAACGAAGCAGAAGTTAAACTTCAGACAGAAAATCTTAGTCCTGTTTCTGTATTCTCATCAGTTTCCGATAAAAATCTTTTGAATAAAATTAAAGATATTTCGCTTACAGTTAATGCAAATGCAAAATATGGAATTGCAAACAAAATTATAACTTACTCTTCAAGCGGAAAAGTTTTTGTTCCGCCAACGTTGCTGCCTGGTGGAATAACTGCAAAATATTCTCTTGCGGGAAATGATAAAAAAGTAATTCTTAATTCTCTGAATGTTGATGGTGAAAATTACAGTGGGGAAGCAAGCCTTACATATCTTATCAAAACAATGCAGCTAAGTGGAATTGCGGATTTGCAGAAAATAATTCTTCCAAACGGCAAGAATGTTTCAACCGAGATTTATTTTGACCCGCTCGAAAAATCAGGTTTTATGATTTTCTCTCCACAGATTTTTATTGGAGATAAAGCACTTACCGCTTTGCAGTCACGTGTAATGCCAAGAAATGATTCAATCGACTTTGATCTTGAAGTAAGTGATTATTCTCATACAGGTGGCTCCGACGATTTTTCACAGGGAACTATAAAAATTGACGGTAGCTATCTTACAGAATCAAAATATGTTCAGACAAATCTTTCGCTTAATACAATTTATGTTGATACAGTTCTGGGAATTGTAAAAGAACTGATTAGCGAAAAAGATGCTGCTTCAATCGAAAAAGTTCAGAATTCTGTTACAGATTTTGTATTCTCTGGCGATGCATATATTTCTACAGATCTAAAATCTGTTTCATATAACATTCCTTATCTGGTTCTTGCTAACACAAAAAAAGATAATCAGGTTTTGATGCTTGTAATAAACGGAAATGAACAGTCAATTCAGGTAAATAATTTTTATCTTGTTTACGGTTCTCTTGCGGTTGATGCAACTGCTTCTCTTGATTCAATGCCTGGAAGCTCAGATAAATTCTACACAGTTGATTTAATTTCCTCTTCAATTCCGTATCATTTTTCTGGAAGCATAATGCCTGAAGTTATAACGCTCACGGGAGATTACGGAACAGATGCCGAAGTTCGAATTGGAAAAAATAAAGCAATCGACGGATTTGCAACTTTTAAAGGTCTTCCATTCATGCTTCAGAATTCGGCTTATATAGTTTCGCTCGATACTTCATTTGGTTATAACGAGGAAGAAGGCCCAAATATCACCTTACAGCATCTTCAAGTTGAAAAAGACAGTCCTGATTCTTCTGTAAATCCTCGACTTGAAATTTCAGGAAGTGGAACAAAATATGGTGCTCAGATTAATTCCATTTCATATACCGATTTGTATTCTTCTTTGAACGGAAATTCTGATATAACAATTAATATTGACGGAAAAGTTTTCAGCTCTGCCGGAATCCAGATGAATCTTCGTGATGAGCTTTCGGATGAATCTTTTGTAATTGATGCTTCTGTTTCAAACCCTGATTTAGTTGTTCTGAATAAAGATACTCTCTTTACATCTTTATATGCAAACGCAATGGTTGAAATTTCAAACTTCAGTCTCAACCGCTTTATGAATGTTAAGCACGACAATAATGAAATTTCAGCAAGCGTATATCTTTCGGGAACACTTGAGCACCCTTATGCAACTGCGTCTGTACAAAAACTCACATTCCTTTTGAATGATGAAATTGTTTCAGCAGGTGGTTCTGCAATTCTTGAGGAACGAGATTTTACAATCAACGATTTCTTCCTCAAAGCAAAAAACTGGAAGGTTGATGAAGTTAGTGGAAATGCATCTATAAAAGATTTTACCGGAAAGGTTTCTGCAAAAGTGTCTACTGTAGGTGAAAAGAATATTGAAATGCCTCTGATTTTTGAAATTCAGGATTCTTATATTCCGGAAGGTTCAATGGTTCCAGAAAGCCTTTCTGCAAAACTTGAATGTCCTTCGCTTAGCGGAACCTTGTTCAAAAAGCCTGTTTCGTTTGATCTTAATTTAAATTACACAACTGATTTCCTTTCATTCTATTCGTCTGAAAATCTTGGATTGTTCGGAACGTTTGGAAAAGAAGAAGGTTTGTATGCTTCCTGGAAAATGGGCGATATCCTTTCTGCCGAAATCACCGGAAACATGGATAAAGCAAATCAGTTTATAAAGATTTCAAACATCAATGTGAACTTAAATAAGCTACTTGAAAATATCACAATGGATGATGTGCTTAAAATAGAGCAGGGCCTTTTAAAAGGTTCCATGACTATGCGCGGTCCATTCGACACTCCAGATTTCAAAGGTGCTCTTTCAATTTCAAATCCAACCTTCTTCCTGCCATCAGTTTTTGAACAGATGGTTTCAACAGAAAAAATGCTTCTTACTGCTGCTAACAATGAGTTTACTCTCACAGAATCAGTTTACAGCCTTAAGAATGTTCCAAAATTTAAAATGAGTTCACATGTTTATATGAATAAATGGTCGCTCGATCATTTTGATATGAAGCTTGCAACTCTTGAAAAACAAAGTGTTCCTGTACGCTTCAAAAGTCCGATTATTTCACTTTCCGGAGACACAGAAACAAACATTGCTTTAACCTTTGAAAACAAGAATATTGATTTGTCAGGTACTATTTTTGCAGAAAACCTAAATATTACTTCTGATATCACAGAGCTTTCAAAAAATTCAACTGAAGGTGGTCAGTTATCGGAATCTGGTACAAATCCTTTGGACGAAATAAGCGTTACTGCCGATTTAGCACTTAAAGTTGGTACTCATACTTCTTTGAACTTCAATCCTCTTTTGCGTTGTGTATTTGTTCCATTCTCTGCAGTTACCTGTAAAATTGATACAACCTCAAATTTGTACCAGCTGGACGGTTCTTTGCAGTTAAAATCAGGCGATGTTGCGTATTTGAACCGAAACTTCTATATCCGCGACGGAAACATCAAATTTAATCCACAGGATATTGCTAACCCGATTGTAACAATTCGTGCCGAAACCCGCGAAAAAGACTCAAATAACCAGACTGTAAGAATTATTCTTTCTGCCGAAAACCAGTATCTGCTCGATTTTAATCCTAGATTTACGTCAAATCCACCTAAATCAGAAAATGAAATCAGGACGCTTTTGGGACAGATTGTTCTTGCCGATTCCGCTTCTGTTGGAGATCTGTTCATTTCTGCAGGTGAATACTATTTACAGTCTACTGTAGTACGTAATTTAGAAAACAAGTTGCGAAATTTGTTGAATTTTGATATATTTTCAGTACGAACCAATATATTGCAGAATACTATCAACTTGAGTTCAAAAAGAAAAGAGACAAATATCTTTACAGTCGGTAACTTCTTTGATAACTCAACTGTTTATATAGGTAAGTACATTGGAAGTGCTTTGTATGTAGATGCAATGCTGAATATGTCTGCATCAGATTATGTAGATGTGGATTATTTATCTACAGGTAGTCTTCTTTTCCAGCCAGAGCTTGGCCTTGAACTTGAATTGCCTGTAATGAACATAAGGTGGGATATGACGTGGGATTTAACTCCTGGCCTTAAATTTAAATCTTATGTACCAGCTACATCACTTTCGCTTTCGTGGAAATTTAATTTTTAAAGTTAGTTACACAGGAGTTTTTATATGCGCAGACGCTTTTTGAGCCTCGTACTTATAATTTTATGTACCTTCACTGCTTTTTCTCAGGAAGATGACAGCGACTGGTTCTGGGGTCATCCCATTTCAAAAATTGAATTTGAAGGTCTTAAAGCAATAAAAAAATCAGAGCTTACAGGTATTACAGGAACTCTTATAGGTCAGCCATTTACCGAAGAACTTTATGTTGAAATGATTGATAAGCTCAATGAACTTGATTATTTTGAAGACATTGAGCCTTATGCAAATCACGACAAAGATCCCGATAAAATCCTTCTTGTTTTTAAAGTAAAAGAATATCCTTCTATATATAAAATTGAATTTTCAGGAAATCAGAAACTCCGTAATGGTGAACTTCGTGAATTAGTTAAGACAAAAACTGGTGATATTTATAATGAAAGCCGCCTTTTAATTGATGAAAGACTTATTCGTGATCATTATATAGAGAAGGGTTATACAGATTCTGTAGTTACTCACAAAACAGAAACAAAACCAGAAGGTGTTGTAGTAACATTTAAAGTAAATGAAGGCCACAATACTGTCATCAGTAATATTTACATGACAGGAAATACAATTGTTTCTGAACGCGTTCTTAAAGGAAAAATCTCCTTAAAAGAAATTGGTCTTTTTAAAGACGGTGCATTTAAAAGCTCAGCCCTTGAACAGGATAAAAAGACAATCATAAGCTATTACAATGAACGTGGTTATATTGATGCAAATATTCTTGATGTAAAAATTGAATCAAAAGACAATGAAGAAAAACAGCGTGTTGATCTTTCAATTACTTTTGTAATTCAGGAAGGTGCACAATATACATATGCGGGTCTTACAATCACAGGAAATCAGATTTTCTCAACAGAAAAGCTTATTTCTAAAATGAAGCTTAAAGAAGGTGCAATTTTTAATGCTGTAAAATTCGAAGAAGGTCTTGCAGAGATTGCCGGTGTTTATTATGAATCTGGTTATATGTCTAACGGTTTCTATCCGGTACCTTCAAAAGATACAGACCGCAAAGAGATTTCATATAATATCGTTATTGACGAAAGGGCAAGAAGCCATGTTGAAAACGTTATTGTAAAAGGAAACAATAAAACAAAGGATTATGTAATTACTCGAGAAATTCCACTTGAGCCGGGTGATGTTTTCTCTCGAGATAAAATTATTGCAGGTATACGAAATCTTTACAACCTTCAGTATTTTGGTAATGTTGTTCCTGATGTTCAAAACGGTTCAGAAGAAAATCTTGTTGATTTTATTATCAATGTAGAAGAGGGTTCAACAATTTCTGTAAATGCGGGTATGTCGTTCTCTGCTGTTTCAGAGCCTGATGATATTCCAATTTCGCTTATTTTCTCTCTCAGTAATTCAAACTTGTTTGGTGAAGGAAAAACAATTTCTACTTCTGTTAATATCGCTCAGAAGAACCAGACAATTGATTTCTCTTATGGTCAAAACTGGATTGGAAATCTTCCTATTCAGTTCAGCGAAACACTTTCGTTCTCTCATTCAAAAAGCTATACACCAGTTATGATGTATCAGCCAAACGGAATTTATGATCAGTATAATTACTTTGTAAATTACGAAGGATATTCTGCAACCTTAGGTACTGCTCTTAGAAGAAGATGGAATCCTAGATTTGCAATTATATCTCTTTCGGGTGGTTTGAATAATACTCTTACAAGATATGAATATGATGAATCTCTTTATACTCCGGTAGATTCTGGTATTTCGTTATTTGCAAATCGTCTTGGACTTATGAACTCCTTGTGGGCAAGTGTTTCCCTGGATGATCGCGATATTAACTATGATCCTTCAAAGGGATGGTTTGTAAGTCAACGCTTCTCCTTCAACGGACTCATTCCAAAGCTTGAAAAGGAATTCTTCGTAAGTTCAGAAACAAAGCTTGAAGGTTACGTTACTTTATTTGACTGGACCTTTAATGAAAAAACAAAAATCAAGGGTGTGCTTGCGGCCTATACAGGTCTTACAATGCTGTTCCCTATAAACAATTCTGTAATCAGTGAATCTAATAAACCTTATATCGACGGTATGTTTAATGGTCGTGGATGGACCGAGCTTTATCGTTCTGCAGAAACAAAAGGAAAGGTTTTGTGGAATACACAGGTTGAGTTCAGAGTACCTGTTGTTCCTGGTATTATTGGTGTAGATTTTATTCATGATGCAGTTGCTGTTAAACCAGAAGTTAATCAGCTCTTTAATAATTTGACTTTGAATGATTTCTACTTTAGTATGGGACCTGGAATCCGCTTCCTTATGCAGCAGTTCCCGCTTCACCTGTTGTTTACATGGCGCTATCAGGTTATTGATGGACAATTCCTTTGGGGTGGAAAGAACGGTTATAACCCATTCCAGTTTGTTCTTTCATTCAACATTGTTAATAGATAATAATTTGGATATTCAATTTTGCACAAAAAGAGGATAGAAATGAAAATAAATAAGAAACTTTTTACACTTATTCTGGTATTCATTTTTGCAGCAGCAGGTATGTTTGCCCAACAGATTACAAAATTTGGTGTAGTTGATACATCAAAGGTTTATAGTGCATATTTCCGTAATTCTGCACCTGTAAGAAATTATGAAAAGAAAAAGGCAGAGTTCCAGGAAGAAATTGAAAAGCGTACACAGGAACTCAAAAATCTTAAACAGAAAAAGCTTGAATACGAAAAGAATGGTAATGAAAGCCAGGCTCTCAGAGTAGAAGCAGAAATTACAAAGAAAACTGATTATCTTACAGAATATACAAACGCAAAAAACGTAGAGCTTGAATCAATGCTTAAATCTCTTGAATCAAGTGATGACTTTTACAAAAAGCTTTATAACACACTTGGTCAGATTGCCGAAAGCGGTGGTTACAGTATGATTTTAAGTCTTCAGGCTTCAAACTCTATTTTGTGGTACAGCAATTCTGTAGATATTACAGATCAGGTAATACAAAAGCTTGGCCTATAGGGCGACAAATGGAAGACAGTGAAAATCTAACACCAATGATGATTCAGTACCGCTCAATAAAAGAGCAGTACAAAAACGAAGTTGTTTTTTTCCGTTTAGGAGACTTCTACGAAATGTTCGATAACGACGCCGTAGAAGTTTCTCGTCTTTTAAATTTAACATTAACACATCGTGCCAGCCAGAAAATGTGCGGCATTCCATATCACGCTGCTAAAGTTTATATCGCACGTCTTCTACGTCTTGGTAAAAAAATCGTAATCTGCGAACAAGTTGGTGAGATTCCCCGCGGTGGTAAAGGAATAACCGAACGCAAGGTTGTAGAAATAATAACACCTGGAACTGCTGTAGAAGCAGAATATCTTGAAGGAAACAGAGCAAACTATCTTGCTGCACTTTCTGTTGTAAAAGGAAGAACTGGTTTTGCCTTTATTGATGTAACAACTTCTTCTTTTAAGGCAACCTCCTGGCCCGCAAACAAAATGGGCGAAAACTTTGCAAAGGAATTAAACAGGGCAGGGCCTAGAGAATTACTGCTTCCGCTTTCATTAAAAAATAATGATGATATTCAGAGCGTACTTAGTGGCAGAACAGAAATAGCTGTTTCTTATTATCCAGACTGGGATTTTAATATTGAGTTTTCTTACAAGCGCCTTTTGCAGCAGTTTAATACGTTGTCGCTCAAGTCTTTTGGTCTTGAAGAAACAGATGCCGAAATTGCACCAGCGGGCTTTCTTCTTGATTATCTTGATAAAACTACAAATACAAAGATTCCTCATATTACAGAAATCATTAAATATTCAGACTGTGATTTTCTTATTATGGATGATTCTTCACGCCGCAATCTTGAAATTACAGAAAATATGCGCGACGGAACTTCTTCCTATTCACTCATTGAATGTGTAAATTATACAAAAACTGCAATGGGTAGCCGTCTTTTACGAAGCTGGCTCATGTTTCCGCTTACAGACTGCAATGCAATTTACACAAGACAGGATAGAATTACTTCTCTTTATGAAGACAGAGATATCTTAAATAAACTTCAAACTGATTTATCTGTAATACTTGATGTTGAGCGACTTGCAGGCCGTGTTGCAATGGACAGGGCTCATCCAAAAGATTTACAGGCCTTGCGTTTAAGTCTTGAGTCCTGGGCAAATATAAAGGAATATCTTACCGGTTATGATTTTTCTTTTATAGAATCAGAAACTTCAAATAAAATTATAGAGCTCATTCAAAACTCAATACTCGATGATCCTTCTACGGCTCTTACAGATGGTGGAATAATCAGGCCGGGCTGGTCAGAAGAGCTTGATCACTGGCGACAGATACACGATAACTTTAATAAAGTCCTTGAAGCCTATGAAGAAGAAGAGCGCGATAAAACTGGAATAAGCACTCTCAAAATTAAATACAATAATGCAAGCGGCTACTTTATTGAAGTTTCAAAAGGAAAACTTTCTGCTGTTCCTGCTCATTTTATAATGCGTCGTGCTTTGGTAAACGGAGACAGATATACTACCGAAAAGCTTCAGTCTCTTGAAATGCAGCTTAATGAAAGTTCTACAAAAATCCTTGAGCTTGAACGCGATTTGTTCCTTGAAGTTCGTGAGCAGATAAAGCAACATGTTCAGTATCTTCTTCAACTTGCAGATGAAATTGCAACAACAGATGTTACTGCTTCTTTAGCATTTGCCGCAGTTCAGAATCGCTGGGTACGTCCTCAAATAGATAACTCTACAGTTTTTGAAATTATAGAAGGTCGTCATCCTGTTGTAGAAGCACATTTGCCAAGCGGCGAGTTTGTTCCAAATGATGCAAAAATCAGCGCAGACCAGGCTGACGGTATTCCTTCCTTTGATTTAATTACTGGTCCAAATATGGCTGGTAAAAGTACATATCTTCGCCAGAATGCTTTGATTGCTCTGTTGGCACAAACAGGTTCGTATATTCCTGCTGTAAAGGCCCGCATTGGCGTTGTAGACCGCATTTTCTGTCGTGTAGGTGCCAGTGATAATCTTGCAAAGGGAGAATCTACCTTCCTTGTAGAAATGATGGAAACTGCAAATATCCTTCGTGCTGCTACAAACCGTTCACTTGTTATTATGGATGAAGTAGGGCGCGGAACTTCAACCGAAGATGGACTTGCAATTGCTCGTGCTGTTTCTGAATATCTTCTTGATAATGTAAAATGTAAAACGATGTTTGCTACACATTATCATGAGCTTACAAGAATGGAGCACGAATCGCTTCAAAAACTGTGCCTTCAGATAAACGAAGAAAACGGCAGTGTTGTTTTTATGAGAAAAGTTATACCTGGAATTACTGAAAATTCTTATGGTATTCATGTTGCAAAGCTTGCAGGCCTTCCTCAAAGCGTAATAGACCGCGCAAATGTAATACTTCAGCATATTCAGACAGTTGCCGCAGATAAGCCTGTTATGGAATCTGATATTCCACAAAGCATTGTACAGCCACAGCTCCCTGCAAACACACCTGGTCTATTTAGTGACGAAGAAATCATCATTTCCGAAATGCTTTCATGCGATACCGATAATATGACTCCAATGGAAGCCTTAAAAATGCTTTCAAAATGGAAAAATGAGCTTTTAGGAAAATAACCCGGGGTTCCTGAAATGGAATTTTGGGGTTCCTGAGCCTGTCGAATTAAAAATCAACTTTTTTTCAAAATTCTTCTCAAAAAACTTCCCTTTTTCGCAAAATAAAATGTTAACTATAGTGTATGAAAAAACTATGGTATCTTGTAAAGCTTGGAATTAAGGCTTTGCTTAGAGTAGTGTTTGCAGTGATTTCTGGCGGGGAAGAATGCGTTGTGTGCGGGAAAAAAACTTTTTTGTATCCTGTATGCCGCGCTTGCAGAAGTTCTTATCTTGCTATAAAAGAACACGACCTGTTTGAAGGACGCTGCAGAATTTGTGGAAAAGAACTGCTTTCTACAAACGAAACCTGCTTTGATTGCCGTGCAAAACCTGTAGTTGAACATGTAGACAAAATGCTTCCTTTGTTTCCTTACAGAATCTGGAATAAGGAGCTTATGTTTATGTGGAAATCACAGGAAATCAGGGCTTTATCCTTTTTCTTTGCAAAGATACTTGATGGTGTGCTGAAAAAACTTGATGCAAAGGTAATAATTCCTGTTCCTCCACGCAAGGGTAAGCTTCAGCAAAAAGGTTGGGATCAGATTGATGAGCTATGCAATCTGCTTGAATATATTTATGGTTATAAGATTCTGCGCATTTTAGAGCGATCAACAGTTATACAGCAGAAAAAACTGGGCAGAGAAGGGCGCCTGGAACAAATTGGCAAAGCCTATAACGTTATATCGCCAGAAAAACTGCAAAAATCCCTAAAACCATTCGATGGAAGGCTTCCAAAAGAGGTAATTTTACTAGATGACGTCTGCACAACCGGTGCCACTCTTGAAAGTTGTTCCATTTCATTAAAGGAGGTAGGCATAGAAACAATTATTGGAATAACTTTATTTGTAGTAGATTAGGGGCACATAAATATTATTATGGAAGTAATATTAGAAAAAAAATGCGGAGCAGCAAAATGGGTTTTACGGAACGTCCTCTTCCTTTAGTGGAGTAAAACCCATTTTGCTGCGTGAGCATTTTTTTTCAAACATGGTTTCATTCATATTTATATTGCAAAATTCACCTTTTGGGAGTATTATATAATATAGTAATAATATTTTGGGGGAAATATGGCTTCAGAAGAAACACAATTCCAATTGGTAACCTTTCAACTTGGCAATGAGTTATATGGTGTTAACATCATGGATGTAAAGGAAATTGTTCGTTTACAGAATGTGCGTGTTATTCCGAATTCTCCTTATTATGTAGAAGGAATTATTAATCTGCGCGGTGAAATTATCCCGATCATTGATTTACATAAACGATTTAGAATTCAGGCTCTTGAAAAAGAAGAAACTGATTTTGAAGGCGGTTTTATTATCCTTAATATTGATAATAACAAGATTGGTATTATTATCGATAAGGTCGCAAGAGTAGTTGTTGTAAAGGCAGAAGATGTAAAAGAGCCTCCGCAGATGCTCACTGGTATTGGTTCTGAATATATCAGAGGTGTTATACGTGAAGAAAATGGATATCTTATAATGCTGAATATTCGGAAGTTATTTGACGCAAAAGAATTACAGAAAATAATCGATTTAGGTTAATGATACAAACATACAGTTCAACAATTCGTAGAAAAGAGATGGATGCAGTTTTAACCTGCATGGTCGACGAGAAAATCGGTCCAGGCGAGTTAAATGCAAGATTAATCCAGCAGGTTAAGGAATTTTTTAAGTGCGACGGAGCAGTAGCTTTGAGAAGTCCTGCTGTTGCCCTTAAGTATATTTTACTTTCTCTGGACTTTGAAAAGAATTCAAAAATTATGATTTCCGCTTTAGCTCCTGCCTGGCAATATCAGGTAGTTGAGTCTTTGGGTTATGAGCCAATTGTTCTTGATGTTTCAGAAACAGATGGCCTTGTAACTGTAGAACAGATTCAAAAGGGTATGCAGAATGGCGGAAGATTACTCATCCTTCATGAAACAGAAGGAATCCTCCCGGATTATGATTCAATTCTTTCTCTTGGCATTCCTGTTGTAGAAGATATTTCTCAAAGTGCAGGTGCATCTGTTCCATTAAAAAATGAAGATGGAACTCCAAGCGAGGACCGCAAAAAAGCTGGTCTCTTTGGTGTATACACAATCCTTGGTCTTGAAGAAAAGGATGTGATCACTGCTGGTGGTGGAGCAGTTCTTATGGCTCCTGGACGCCGCGAATGGATTGTTCTTAAAAAATATACAGATGAGGCACCACTTACAGATCTTCTTCCTGATATCAACTGTGCTCTTGCATGGGTACAGCTTAAAGAGTTTGCACGAAACGAAAAAACAAGACTTGATATTTTTAATATGTATCAGCATTCTTGTATGATTGGTCGTCATAAGACTTTTGCCCGTGATACCGAAGGCGGCTCTACAATGTGCAGCTTCCCGCTTATTCTTGCAAGTTCTTTTAAGGATGTTAAGTCTTATACTGCAAAAAAAGATATAGAAATTCAGCAGGCTTTTGCGGGGTCTGTAATTGCATTAAAGGATGAACTTTCTGAATCTTGTATTCATGCTAAATCTCTGCTTTTGAGAACAGCACATTTTCCTCTTTATCCACGTCTTACTCAGTCTCAGGTAGCAAAGATTGTAAAGGTTCTTGGAACGCTCCCATAAGGAATTGTGTTTGGAAATATGAAAAAAGTTCTGGTTATAATTAATACAAGTAAAAATGAATCTCTTTCTCTTTCCAAACAAATTGCTGATTTCTTAAAAACAAAAAACATTGATTGTGATTTTTTGAACTTTGATGGTTTTGCAGAAGATAAACCTTTTAAAGATTATGATTTTGTAATAACACTAGGTGGAGACGGAACTGTTTTGTATGCTGCCAGAAACTGCGTTGAATATGGAGTTCCTGTTTTCCCGGTTAATCTTGGCCAGTTTGGTTTTATGTCTTCTGTTCAGCAAAATGAATGGCAGCAGTGTCTTGAAAGTTTTCTTGAAGGAAATGCACCTTCTCAAAACCGCTGCATGATAAAAGCCTCTCTTTACCGTCAGGATAAGCTTGAGAGTGAACATCTTGCCTTAAATGATATTGTAATCAGCGCAAAGCATACTGCACGCACTGTTGCAATGGATGTTCTTTTTGACAGCGATCATCTTTGCAAGTTAAAATCAGACGGTGTAATTATTTGTACGCCTACAGGCTCTACCGCATATTCTGCTTCGGCTGGTGGTCCAATTGTTGATCCAGTTTTAGATGCACTTGTAATGACACCAATTAATTCATTTTCGCTTTCAAGCCGCCCGATTGTTTTAAGACCAGATGGAAGCCTTACAATAAATATTCAGCCTTGCAGAACAAAAGAAATCCGTATGCTTGCAGACGGACAGGAACCTGTAAAGCTCATGGAAGGCGATAAAATTGAAATAAAGCTCATAGATAAAAAAGTAAAATTAATCTGCTGTACACAGGAAAAATTCTTTAATGCCCTTCGTTCAAAATTAAATTGGCGAGGTGAACCTTATGCTTGAAGAATT
>CAMKDH010000043.1 GCA_946411215.1 uncultured Treponema sp.
AATAAAATCGAAGGTGATGTAGTATCGCTCCAGGTATTTGCCGGCGGACGCGGTATTTCTACCGGAGACCACATTAAATTCCTTGGACATCAGATGGAAGTTTCTTTCTCTGATGATTTGCTTGGACGTATCTTTAACGGTTCTGCTCAGCCACGTGATAATGGACCAGCTCTTGCAGACTGCCTTGTAACAATTGGAGGACCTTCTGTAAACCCTTCAAAACGTATCATGGCTCGCCGTATGATTCGTACCGGTATTCCAATGATTGATATGTTCAACACACTGGTTGTTTCTCAGAAATTGCCTATTTTCTCTATTTCTGGTGAACCTTATAACCAGCTGCTTGCACGCATTGCCATGCAGGCCGAAGTTGATGTAATCGTTCTTGGTGGTATGGGTCTTAAATACGACGACTATCTGTATTTTAAGAAGACACTCGAAGACGGTGGTGCTTTGAGCAAGACTGTAATGTTCATGCATACAGCCGCTGACCCAACTGTAGAATGTCAGAAGATTCCAGACCTTTCTCTTGCTGTTGCAGAACAGTTTGCTCTTAAAGGAAAGGACGTTCTTGTTCTTCTTACAGATATGACAAACTTTGCAGACTCAATGAAGGAAATTGCTATTACACAGGAGCAGGTTCCTTCTAACCGTGGTTATCCTGGAGACTTGTATTCTCAGTTAGCTGCACGTTACGAAAAAGCTGTAGACTTTGATAGCGCAGGTTCTGTAACAATTCTTGCAGTAACTACAATGCCTGGTGATGACGTTACTCACCCGGTTCCAGATAACACCGGATATATTACCGAAGGTCAGTACTACCTCAAGGGTGGACGTATTGAGCCGTTCGGTTCTCTTTCACGTCTTAAGCAGAATGTAAACGGAAGCACACGTTCAGACCACCGTGCACTTATGGATGGTATGATTCGTCTTTATTCAAACTACAAAGATACTCTTGAAAAGAAATCAATGGGTTTCAATATGAGTAAGTGGGATGATAAGCTACTTGTTTACGGAAAGATGTTCGAAGACGGAATGATGGATCTTTCAAAGAATATTTCTCTGGAAGATGCTCTTGACCTTGGCTGGAAGATTCTTGCCGACTGCTTTGATCCAGAAGAAACTGGTTTGAAGTCATCTCTCATTGAAGAGTATTGGCCAAAGAGTAAGAAGTAGGAGTTCTGAATGGCAAAAATAAAGCTGACAAAAAATGAGCTCAAGGTACAGAAAGATGCGCTTAAAATGTATAATCGCTATCTTCCAACCCTTATGCTCAAAAAACAACAGCTTCAGACAGAAATCCGCACTATAGACGCCAAGGCCAAAGAAGTTCGTGCTGCTCGCGTTGCTCTTGAAAAAGAGTTTGACGAATGGATTGCAGTATTTGGTGAACGAGAAGCCTTTAAACCAGATATGGTTACTGTAAAAAATATCAAGAAAGGTGTTGGAAACATCGCTGGTGTTACAATTCCTGTTTATGAAGGAGCAGATTTTGGAAGAGGGGATTATGACCTTTACGAAACACCGCTCTGGATTGATATGGCTGCAGACCGTATGGAAAAGGCACTTTCGCTTGACCTCGAAGCCGAAGTTCTTGATGAACAGGTAAGGCTTCTTTCTAAGGAATTACGCACGACTACACAGCGTGTAAACCTTTTTGAAAAGGTTAAGATTCCTGAGACAAAGGCGAATATAAAGAAAATTACTGTTTATCTTGGTGATGAACAGGTTGCTGCGGTAGTTCGAAGTAAAATATCTAAGAAGAAATTGCAGGAAAAAATTGAGAATGAACAGGAGGCTGGCAAATGATTGAACCAATGAAAAAAGTCTCTGTTGTCATACTCAACAAAGAGAAGGAAGATGCATTAAAGGCATTGCGCAAGATTGGACTTGTTCATCTTTCTAAGATTGAAGGTTCAAGCGAAAAACTTAATGCATTCAAAGAATATACAGGTAACGCAATAGTTTCTGAAAGTATTCTTGGCGAAATTAAACTTGATAAAAAGGCCAAGAAGGCAAAAGTTACCTTGGAAGATTCTAAAGTTGTCGAACTTTGTAGACAGGTAGTGACAAAATCAGAGCGCAAAAAGCAGCTTCTTGAAGAAATTTCTGCCGATACAACAGAACTTGACCGCTTTGAAGACTGGGGAAGCGTTAGTCTTGAAGATCTTGATTTCCTTAAAGAAAAAGGTATCAAGATTGCGATGTACGAAATTGCTGCCGAAAAATACAGTCAGATTGACCAGGAAATTGAAACTATCCTTGTTAATAACGACAAGAAAACTGTCCGCTTCCTGATTATTGGAGAAGATGGTAGACCTGAAAAACTTCTTCCTGAAGCATTTGAAGTTCCACTTCCAAGAATATCTACAAAGGCTTTGGAAAAGGAAATCAAGCAGGACGAGGCAGAAATTAAAGACATAGAAAAATTCTATGTTGATAATGCAAAATATGTACCAGCAATTGCTGCTTTCCGAAAAAATCTTGAAACAGATATTGAGTTTGAAAATATCAATGCGGGAATGGAGCATGAACAGACAGGTACAGAAAACGATCTTGCATGGATAAGCGGCTATGTTCCAACAGCAGACCTTGAAGACTTTAAGGCAGCCTGTGCAAAAAATCAGTGGGCAGTTGCTTATGCAGATCCAGAAGATGAAGACCTTGAAGTTCCAACAAAGCTTCGAAACAATAAGTTTGTAAGTCTTATTTATCCTCTTACAGACTTTTTGGGTACAGTTCCTGGCTATCATGAATATGATATCAGTGGCTGGTTCCTGCTGTTCTTTACAATCTTCTTTGGAATGATTTTTGGAGACGGCGGATACGGACTTTTAGTAACTGTGCTTGGTCTTATTATGATTTTCAAGGCATTGTTTACAGGAAAGAAACCTGCACCTTTGTTAGGTCTTGTAACACTTGTAGGCTTTTCAACAGTAATATGGGGTCTTGTAACCTGTACATGGTTTGGTCTTAAACCAGAACAGTTACCACAGTGGCTTACAGCACTTTCGATTAAGCAGATTTCAAATGCTTATTCCGATATGATCTGGACACCATTCTGGAAGCCTGATGCTACAGAAGGCCTTACTACTGCACAGAATCTTCAGATTTTCTGTTTTAGTCTTGCATTGCTTCAGTTGAGTGTTGCTCATATTAAAGCAATGATCCGCAATAGAAAATCATTAAAGATTTTGGGTGACTTTGGTGCACTTTTACAGCTTATTGGAATGTACTGGGTAGTTCTTTCGATGGTTGTAAGTTCTACTGTATTTAGTTTTACAGAAAAGATTTACGGCTTCCCGATTGGATTATTTGAGATTTCATTAGTTGGAATTGGTTTTGTATTGAGCTTTGTATTCAGTAATTATGAAGGTTCAATCGGAAAATCTGTTCTTGAAAGCTGTAAGAATATTATTTCTGTATTACTCGGCGTAGTAAACGTATTCAGTGATATTGTTTCATACATACGTTTGTGGGCCGTTGGTCTTGCAGGATCTGCAATCAGTAATACTGTAAACGAAATGGCTGGTCCTATGTGGGGTCATGCAATTATGTTTATAGCATTCGTTGCATTGTTAGCGTTCGGACATGGCTTGAACATGATTCTGAACTTGTTGTCTGTAATCGTTCATGGCGTACGTCTTAATACACTTGAATTCTCAAGTCACTTAGGAATGTCATGGTCTGGATTAAAATATAGTCCTTTTAAGGAAAAGGAAAATAAATAGTATATAACGCCAATTTTGGCAAAGGAGTTTTATTATGGATTTTGGTATGCTTGGTGCTGCTGTTGTAATGGGTATTGCTGCTATTGGTTCAGCAATTGGTATTGGAATTGCCGGACAGGGTGCAATTGGTGCTTGGAAACGTTGTTATATCAATAACAAACCAGCTCCATTCATTCTTACAGTATTTGCCGGTGCTCCTCTTACTCAGACAATTTACGGTTTCTTGCTTATGCAGTCAATGAACGGTTCTGACAGACCTGCAGGCTTCCTTCTTGGACTTGGTATTGCTTCTGGTCTTGCTATGTGTTTCTCTGCTATTGCTCAGGGAAAAGCTGGTGCTGCCGGTTCAGATGCTCTTGGTGAAACTGGAAAAGGTTTTGCACAGTACATCATGGTTGTCGGTCTTTGTGAAACAGTCGCACTGTTCGCAATGGTATTCTCAATGATTGTTTGCTAAAAATTACTTCATATAAAACTTGGGGGCTTCCGTGAGAAATGAGCCCGGCCAGCTGAGAAACCTGTCCGGTCTCATTTCTCACTCCGCCTCCAAGTTTATATGAAATTTTATTATCAAACATCATTGAGTATATCTTGCTAAGACCCGGGAAAAATGATAACAAAAACAGTAAAATTAGGTGGGAAGGGAAGTACTAAAACTGTCCTTATTGGGGGCGGGAATCCTGTGTCGGTTCAGACTATGTGGAAGGACGGGATTACTGATCTTAATACAAACACCGCGAAATTAGAATCAATCATTACACAATTAAATGAACTTAGTCTCATAGGCTGCGATATTGTGCGTTTTGCTGTTCCTGATATGGAAAGTGCAAAAAGTCTTAATCTGCTTTCAGAACGTACAATAATGCCGCTTGTAGCAGACATCCATTTTGACCACACTCTGGCGCTGGAATGTCTTAAAGCTAATGTTGCTGCTATCAGAATAAATCCTGGAAACATTGGTTCAGAAGAAAACACTCGCACTGTTATACAAGCCTGCCGCGATAATGAAGTTCCAATCAGAATAGGAATAAACAGCGGAAGTCTTCCAAAAGATATTCAGGAACAGATAGCGGCGGGAACAATAACACGTGCTCAAGGCTTATGCGAAACTGCAGCACGAGAAGCAGAAATCTTTGAAAAATACAATTTTGACCAGTATGTTGTGAGCATGAAATCAAGTGATGTTCAGGAAACTATACAGTGTAATACTTTTTATAGCCAGAAATACAATAATCCGTTGCACCTTGGTGTTACAGAAGCGGGACCGCTTATTGGAGGCATTGTAAAATCAAGTATTGCATTCAGTACGCTTTTGGCTCAAGGAATTGGTGATACAATCCGCGTTAGTCTTTCTTCCTCGCCAGAAAACGAAGTTATTGCCGGAATAAACATACTTAAAGAATGTGGAAAACGTTCTCGCGGAGTGAATCTGGTTTCTTGTCCACGCTGCGGTCGTATAGGTTTTGACGTACACAGCTTTGTTGCCCGCTGGCAGAACAGACTTCTTGCAATGGATAAGGACATTACAGTTGCAATAATGGGTTGTGTTGTAAACGGGCCTGGAGAAGGTCGCCATGCAGACCTTGGAATAGCGGGAACAGCGGACAAAGCAATAATTTTTAAAAAAGGTAAAATAGTACGAACAATTGATGCAAAAGATGCCGATAAAGTATTTGAAGAAGAATTGAATTCTTTGTAAGTAATCCATAAGGAATTATTATGAAACGTACTTTAATTTCTACAGTTTTATTATTACTCGGAACAAGCCTTTTTGCTCAAAATTCTCTTAATTCAAAAAGCATAATCTCTTTTAGAAATGCAAAAGTTTCTTATGACAATAAAGAATATGGAAAAGCAATAAAATACGCAGAAGATGCAATTGTTTACAGAAAAGAACAGGTAAAAGCAGATTATGAAACAATTGCCCAGAGTATTGCAGCCCGCGAAGTTAAAAAAGCAGGAGACAATATTGAAAATATCATTCCGGTTTTGACAGAACGAGACGAATACGACGTTATAAACCTTATAAAAACATATAATTCAAAAGGAAACTTTGATAATTCTATTTCAAAAATCCTTGAATATATTAAAAATCAGGAAGAATATCCGGAAGCTCAAAAACTCATTGGTGATATTTATAAAATCGAAGGTGAGTATGATTTTGCAGAACAGTATTATCTTAAAGCTCTTGAAAATTCGGCTGTTCTTGATATCCCTGATGAACGCTATGAAATTATATATTTACTCGCAGACTTAAGCCGTTTGCGTGGTGAATATGATAAAATGGAAATTCGACTTTTAAATATCATTGGAAAAGATCAGAATATTAAAAATCAGACTCTGGCTGCTTCCATGAGAAAAACTGTTCAAAAAAATAATGCAGACGCAATTGAAAAGTTCTTTACAATGTACAGAGCCCAGGATTATTTTTGCCTCAAGGCTTACTATGAACTTGCACAGTATTATCTTTCAATAAATCAGATTGATAAAGCCTTTAATTATAGTGCAATTGCAGTTATTACAGGCTTTACAAAAATCTATAATGTTATTTCGAAACGCGATATTGATTTTACTTATACAAATCTTACAGAATTCCTGGACCTTATTCCTTATCACAATGATATTGTTACCTGGGGAAGCGATAATGAAGTGTGGAGAAGCTTAAACTTGTTCTGTGAAATATCAAGCAGATGTGGTTATGACAAGTTTTCTTACGAATTGCTTCAGATTCTTGCTTTCCATTCGCCACAAAAGTACTGGCAGCAGGATGCAGTATTAAAACTCGACAAGCTTGATGGTATTAAAAATCCAGATTAATAATGTAAACCAAATCCTATAGAAAACTCTTTCTTAGAAACATCTTCACGCCAGTCCATATTTATGTGATTTGCAAAAAACTTGCGTCCAGCGTCTATACCAATGCTTCCTCTTAAAGTAATTCCAGACCATTTAGCGGGATATACTATAATTTCAAGTCCTGTTCCGTAAAATCCGTCGTCAAAGCTAAAATATGTCTGAGTGATTTTGTTATAACACAAAGCCATATCAAAGAACGGTGAAACCTGGAAATCAAAATTAAAGTAGCGCAGGAAAGATTTTGTAAAGTTTGTTGTAAACAAGTGTATAGGAAGATCAAAATTCAAAATAAGTGCGTTTGTAGGATTAAGGGCAGAAATATTTGTTCCTGCATAAACCTGAGAGTCGCGGATTCCACGCAGATGCTGACCTATGCTGTTTCCGTCATTGTAAATGTATTCATCCTTCTTTGGATTAAATAAGAATGTGAAAATATTTGCTTTTGTTACAATTCCAAAATTTCTTAAGAAATAAGAATCTTCGAGCAAATCAATCTTTTTATAGCCATACATTATGAGTTCAAGCTGAGGATATAATCTCTGGCGCTGGAAGTTATATGTATAAAAGTTATCTAAAGATAAAGAAAAGCCTGTCCTGAGGTTTTGATTCCAGTCTGTTCTACCAAAGGCAATTTTATGGCCTATAGTTGTAATAGGACTGGAAAGGGCAGAGTTTTCTTTTGAAATGCCGTCTCTATCCCAGTTTATGCTTAAGATAGAATATGGTGTGTAAGTAAGCTTTCCAAAATAATTAAGATTTGCAATTGTCAAAGGAACGTAAAACTTAAAATCGTTTACAAAATAAAGATTATCTTCAAAACCAAGATATTCAAAATTGTTTATAAACTTCTGATTTGTTTCAAAAATCAAGGAAGTCTTTTCCATTGGAAGAGTCAGTCTGAGACCTGTTCTAATATTCCATTCTGGCATTGAATCTCCGATTGTATATGAAAGACTCAAATCATTAAGCCAGATAGCATCAAAAATACCTGCTTTGAATGGATAATCAGCACCACAGTTAAAACCGAACTCTGTGTTTGTTCCATCAGATTCGCTTGTTGGAATGAGAAAATAAATATCAGAAGAAAGGGTATTAAGAGAACCTAAAAAGTTTGAATCTTTGATTTTTAACTTAAAAGTTAAACCTGTATTAGAATTATATTTAGGCCCCGGAATTGCAAAAAGATGGAAAGAGTCTTTTACAGAAATTGTAAGCTTTACCGGAATAATCTCTGACTGCTCTTCCTGCGATATTGGCTCATAAGTGATGCTTGTTGTTTCAAAAGCACGCAGGTTGTTCAGTTTTATTTCTAAATCTGTGATATAGGCTGTAAAATCTTCTTCGCTTTCAAAAATTGTTTTCTGATCTACGGGAACCTGTGTTACAAGCGCATATTCCTGTGTCCTTCCAAAAATCCAGTGTCCGCAACCTTGAATTTGATATTCTATATCGTTAATTTGATATTGCTGGGCAAATATTGGAAACAAAATAAAAGAAATAATCAGGAATAAGTTAAATCGCTTCATCAGTATGCACCGCGGCCTTTTAGAACAACATAAACTGTTTTAATTAAAATCCATATATCAAGCCAGATTGACCAGTTTTGGATGTAATATGAATCAAGAGCAATTCTTTCTTCGTATTCTGTATCGGATCTGCCTGAAGTCTGCCACATTCCAGAAAGACCTGGTAAAACAGAAAGAACATAATCACGATATTGACCGTATTTTTCTAGTTCAGGTTCTGTTACAGGGCGTGGACCAACAAAACTCATCTGACCAATAAGAATATTTATAAGCTGTGGAAGTTCATCAAGACTTGTTTTGCGAAGGAATTTTCCAAACTTTGTAACTCGTGGATCATTTGTAAACTTGCGTTCTTTTTCCCATTCTTCACGCATCTGTGGATTGTTTTCTAGAATTTCTGCAAGCTTTTTATCGGCATCAATACACATTGAACGGAATTTCCAGCATCTGAATTCTTTTCCGTTTTTACCAACACGTTTGTGTCCATAAAAAATCGGTCCGCGTGAGGTGACTTTTGTAAGGAACATAAGAATTATAAATACAGGAATGAGAATTGGGGAGAACAATAAAATCAAACAGATATCCAAAAGTCGTTTTATGAAAAGGTTGACCTTAAATGTAAGGTTATGTGTAGAAGCAAAACCAATAATTCCCGCAATATCTTTAAGCTGCTGTGAACAGGTAAAGGATGACTGTGACTTAGAAACTGCTATTGTGTATCGGTATGAAGTCATAATTGAAGAAATCTCACCATGATAATCACAAATGATTGCCTGTTTTATATTGAATTTATGAATAATATCAAGAATATCATTGTTTGGCGGGAATGCAGGAATATTGTTTTTAAGTACAGGCTCGGTTAAATCTGCATCAATAATTACAGCAGGTTTATATCCCAGATATTTATTAGTATTAAGCTTTTTAATTACTTCGTCGGCACTGTTTCCTGTACAATAAATTACCGCAGGTACTCCCCACCATGAAAACTTAGAAAACTTTCTTTTGGCAAATTCTCTGAATATTGGTAAAAGGAAAATAGAAAATATAAAAGCACTCAAAAATGCAAAGATAATAGGTACGTTTTCGGAATAGCTTTTAATAAATGCAGCTGGATCTGATTCTGTAAGACTAGAAACAACTACAAAAGAAGTGATAACTGCAAAACCAAAGAACGTTGAAATACAGTATTTTTTTACCTGTTCTGCTGCCGGGATCATAATGCCAGGATAAAGGCCCATGCATCCAAAAAGCATAAGGATAAATGGAATGAAAACTGTATAGTTTATAAATGAACGGAAGTTGATGTCATGAATAGCAAAAAGGTTAACGATAAAAAAGCCTAATCCAATGCATAAAATAAGTACGAGAATATCTACAATGAACAGAGAAAAACCTGAAAAGAATGAACTTGTTCTTGGAAAATTCTTATGCAAATAATTAGCAAATTCGCTTTTTTTCATACTCTAATTATAATGCATAAGTTGAATTTGGTCTATTCAAAAAAAACTGATACACCCAAATTCAATACAAGGCCGTTTTTCTGAGGATATTCATCATTATTTACATAAGAATATGGTGTTTTTGCTCCTGGTTCTCCTTCAATCTGAGTAAACCAGTCGAAAATATAACCTAAGCCTGCATAAACTGAAATTGGGAGATTATGCTGTCTAAGGTCATAGTTACAATGAATAGAAACAATGTTTGACCATTCATAAGTTCCATCATGTAAGAAGTACTTATCAAGATCACTGCGGTCATAATTTCGTAATTCTGAATAAATATTGCTTCCAATGACAGAGCCGCTTCCCCAGTCAACACCATGTCTTATAAGCTGATACTGGAAACCAAGATTAAGATATGGTAAAGGATTAGAATCAAACTGGAAATTAAATTCATCAGAGTTAGGAGCAAGGTAATAACCAAGACATTCTCCGTTGTTTGTATAGCTTTCGCTCAAATACTGGCTGTACCATGGAGTATAATTAATTGAATGATGTGTATAGCAGTATGGTTCAACCTTTGTATAACGGAAGGAAGCTGTTGTAAAAGGAATCCATGGAATATTGATTTTACCACCAGACTGGAATGCAAACATAGCACGGGTTTTACGCCAGAATTTAGTAGTGAAAGCATTTATTTCATCAAGATATCCCGAAACCCAGATAGAACCTGTTCCTGGTGCAATAAACTTGAAGTTACCGAATAAAGCAAGATTGTCATTGTCGCCTATATTATTTTGATAAACTACATTGTCTACTAACGGGAAGGCATATCCAAGTTCAAAGCGTTTTGGCCATACAGTTGTACTACCAAAATCAAAGTGGAAATGAGTCATGTCAAAGTCTACCTTAATCATAGAGAATGCATTCTGGAAGAAATATCCGTCTTCCCATGGTTGGGTTTCAAAAGTTCCGTCCTCATTTTCATGGAGTCTATACCAGGCATTTTGATTTATATAATCCTGGTTTGGCATTTCAAGGATTCCTGTAAGACAAGAAAGTGAAAGAAAATTAAAAGGTTTGAAACTTGCTTCTGCTGCTAAAAATGGTCTTGCATGGCCGTTCAAAACAAGGCTAGAATCTGTATCCATTGCTCCCCATTCACGTTTTTGACGGCTTACTCCAAGTTCAACTCTGTTTTCATATAAAGACGAATGGATTTCACCTGTCATTGCAAATGCTAAAGCAGGGGCAAATGCCCAGCCTTCAAGTCCGGAAGCAGAAAAATCAGAGAAGAAGTAGCAGGAACCGTCCCAGAATTTTGAGTATTTGTATGGTAAGTATGAATTATTTCTGTATGTAGAAATTGTTCTTGCAGGCTGATTGCCTTTTGTGTTATAAAGCCATTCGCCAATGCTGTAATCTTCCCCAAGGAGTTCGAGGGGCATTTTTGTAAGTCCCAGTGTTCCAGTTGTGTTATAAGAAACCTTTGGACCTAAATTTCCCATAAAACCAAAGCTGTAGAAAGTTTCGTAACCTGTGGAATTCTGGTCTGAATTTTGATAAAGGCCTGTTCCAACATTTGTTGTAAATGTGTTGTAAAAAATAAATGAAGTTGGAAAGGTCATATCTTTATTTTCAATTTTGAAATAGCCGTTTTGGAGGTGTTGGCCTTCTTCATATTCAAATTTATCAAGATAAGGCTGGATGATTTCTATCTGATCATATTCTTCCTGTTCTTCAAGATTGAAAATGATTTCTTCAAGCTTCTTTACAATATAGCCTTGAGTGTATGGTTTTTCATTTGCAAGAGGTGTACACAATTGCTGAATTTCTGCAGAACGTAAAACTTCGTAAACCCGATCATTTATATTTACAGAAAGATTTGACTGAGAAAAAACTCCAGTAACAAAAAGCAAAGTTGATAAGATGAATGTTATTAATTTTTTCATAATTTCTCCAGATTTCTAAAATAAATTATATGTTAATGAAAATGATAGTTCAACTCCGTTTTGAGAGTTGCCTTCTACGTGATTTGCATTTTTTACAATTGAAAATAGAGCCTGTCCGTTAAGACTAAGGTGTTTATTAAAAGTATATCCGCCATTAACAATAATCTGATTTGAATACTGGATAATTCCGGATGGCAGCATATTAAGTGCATCTTCCTGAGCCTCATCATGATCTTTTGTGCCAAGATTAAAGGCTACAGGTGGGTAGTAGGAGGAATAATCTTCATCCTCATCGTAATCTCCCTGGTCTTTGTCTGGATTAGTTTTGCTTGTTTCTTTGAACATTGAAAAATCATTCTGACCTTTTGCTATAAAATTATATCCTAAAGAAGCATTCCATTTTCCAGGCTTTTCATAACCAAAGCTAAGGTGACCTGCAATACAGTCAGGTCCAAAGGGAAAACCAACCCATGAATTAATTTTATCTGTTGAAAGATTATCAATACGTATTCTGTAAAGAGAAGCTTTTGGAGTATGCTTTATGTAAAGATAAGGAGAAGCATAAACTCCTTCCAAAGCAATATTCCAGTAGCCGTCATAAATTGCGGGAATGGAAATATCTGTTCCAACTTGATATCCAAAGCTGTCAGGGTACAGACCTCCTATAGGACTATTACGCTCACTTTTAGTCTGCATTTCATTCTGGGCGTAAATTAAATAAAAGCGTGTGTTTTTAATTGGTGCCCATTCCCATAAAACTCCAAAATAGGCACAAAAGTTTTCTTCTGCATAAGGAGTAACATCTGTATCGCGGGAATAATCTTCCCAGGCAGCAAACTGATGCATGAACATAAATGGAATTGAAAAGCGAAGCTCTGCGGGTTGACATAATTGAGAGCCTTCAAGTGCGCATAATTTGAAATTGTTGAAGAACATGAATTCAATCTGGTGCAGGAAAAGATATTTAGAATAATCAACCTGAACTATGTCGCCGGAATACTTAAAGCATTTAGAATAAAGATTCAATTGGCCATAAGCATCTGTTTCAAAAGTTTTATTATAGAAAATACTTCCAAGCTTTGTGTTTCCAATAGAAAGGCCCTGGCGGTTGATGTTCAGATTTATTCCCCAGTTGTTAAAACACAAGCCTGCGCTTCCATACGAAAACTTTATAAAGTTGAATTCAAAATCATCTTCTTTGTAGGGAAGGTTTGTAATGTTATCATCTGCCTGCTGACCAAGATTTGATTTTGCAAAAACAGGAGTTGTTCCAATTGTAAAATAATCAGAAACTCCAAGCACAACAGGTAAAGAAAGAATATTATCTTTATAACAATATCTGAATGACCAGTCTATGTCCTCATTGCTTTTGTAATACAATTCAGGATTTGCAATAACATTGAGTCCGAGCTTGAAGGCGTCGTCTTTAAGTAAAAAAGGAATATACGGAAGGAGATTTGAGTCTGAATATAAAAAGTCCTTTACCTGGTTATAAACTGCTTTTCCTGAGGACGAAAGCTTTTCCTCATCGATTTTTTCAAAATAGAATTTTAATTCGCCAACACTAAGCATTGTATTTTCGTAAAAACCAAGAGTTTTTGTTTCTTTTCCAAGCTTGTACAAAGAATCATAAATCCAGTGGTCTGAACTTATAATCTGTGAATTATTTATAACCTGTGAAAATGCAGATTGAAAAATCATAAAAAATGAAACAGTAAAAAAAAGATTGCGAAATGATTTTTTCATAAGAGTGTCCTTAAATTATATTCGTTTTTTGTCCTGGACGATTTTTGTAATTTTGTTTACAAAGTTTTCTTTTGAAAATTGCTGAACATGAGAAGTGTATACAGCTCGGTCTGTAAAATCATCCTGTCGCTTTTCAAAGGCGTCAATACAGGCAATTAAAGAATCAACTGTCTGTTCTTCAAAGAAAAGACCAGTTTTATTTTCAAGGATAGAATCGCAGGCGCCACCTTTTTTATAGGCAAGAACAGGACAGCCTGCAGCATTCGCTTCAACTGGAATAATTCCAAAATCTTCTATGCCTGGGAAAAGCAAGGCTTTGGCACCGCTAAGATATTCTGCAACTTTCTGGTCACTTACTCGTCCTGTAAAAGTAACAAGGCCTGAGCGTGCATATTGTTTTGCCTGTTTAGATTTTCCGTCTCCAATTACAACAATCTTTCTTCCAGATTTTACGCATGCTTCAATTGCAAGGTCTGCGCGTTTATAACCAACAAGCTGACCAAAGAAAAGGTAATAATCTTTTGGTTCCCGTGGATTATCAAGATATTTTTCAATTTCGCATGGTGGAAAAACTACATCTGAATTACGGTTATAATAACGCTTAATTCTAGCCTGAACAAAAGAAGAGTTTGCAACAAAGTGATCTACAAGATTGCTAGACATTACATCCCACTGGCGAAGGCTTGGAATCATTTTCTTCATAAAAAATCGTACAAGCGGATTTGCTTTATCAAAGTACTCATGATACATATCCCAAAGATAACGCATTGGAGTATGACAATAGCACAGATGAAATGCATTTGGAGCAGGGCAAACGCCTTTTGCAGGTCCTGACTCACTGGAAATTACAAGATCATAACCTGTAAGATTAAGTTCCATAAGGGCTTTTGGCATAAAAGGCATATATTTTTGGTAAAGCTTTTTTGCAAGAGGCCAGCTGTTAATTTTTGTTGTATAGATTTTATGAGATTTTATAGTGTCTGATATTTTGTCGGGATTATAAACATTTGTGAAAATGTCAGCCTGGGGGAACATTTTACATAGTTCTTCCAAAACCTTTTCCCCGCCGCGCATAGTAACAAGCCAGTAATGTACAATAGCAACTTTCATAAACTAATTATATAAGTTTGTTTTTATTATTTCAAATGTTTTTTCAAACGAGTAAGTGTCTGGAACATTGATTGAATTTTTACCAAAAGAATCCCAGCCGTTAATCAACTTCTGAGCAAGGTCTTTAGAGTCCTGACATTTGAAAAAGGTTACCGGGAAGTTTGCATAGATTTCTTTGAAAACAGGAATATCAGAAAGAATAACATCTGTATCAAGGTTTAATGCTTCAAGAGGCGGCATGCCAAAACCTTCATAAAGGGAAGGTTGAACAAGAACTTTTGCCTTTGCATAGATTTCATTAAGTTCAGAATCAGAAATGCGGCCCGTAAAGATTACAGAATTTTTTGGACAGGCAGATATCTGATTCCAGATGTCTTTATCTTCTGTACGGAAGTTTTCGCTGTTACCAACAATCATCAGCTTTGCGTCTGTCCCCTGTGTAAGTAAATCTTTAAAAGCATCAAGCAGGGTTTTTAGACCTTTGTGCTTTTTTATATTGCCTACAAATAGAATGTAGTTGTCTTTTTGTATACTAATGTTGACATCTTGATAAAACCAATGAGGTAGGGCGTTGTAAGTTGTGATTATCTGATCGGGTTTTGTGCGAAGATGAAACTGAATTCGTTCCTTACTGAAATTTGAAACAGTAAAAACTTTTTTGCTTTTATTTAATGCGTGCTGGTAAAACCATTTTCGTGCAAGTGTACCAAGAGTACCAGACAAACCCGGAACATCAAGAAAAACAACGTCGTGAATTGTTGAGAAAATGGGAACTTTAATGCCACCGGGAATATTACAGTAAGGAGTATAAAAAAGCTCACATTCGTTGATTTGTTTAAGAATGCTGCCAGGGAAGAAAAAGAGTTCTTTTAAAGAAAAGGTTTGAACAGGACAATAAATAATTGTATAAGGATGTTCAGCGTTCTGTTCACCCGCATACTTTTTTATTTGAGCTTCATTACCTAAAAGAGTACATTCATATTCCTTTACAAAGAACGGAAGAAGGGCTGCAAGATACGAACCGATTCCTCCGCTTCCAAGCATTCTACAGTCAATTGTTATTTTCATTTATTTAATACATTCTTTAAGCGCTGTAATAAGTATATCATTGTCTTCCTGATTTCTTATAGCAAGTCTGATATATTTTGGCTCATCAAAGCATTTTTTGCCTGTCAGATCTTTAATGAAAATGTTGTATTTTTCCATAAGTGTAATAGCAAGCTTATCGGAACGGTTTTCGCCATCAAGTCTGCAAAGAACAAAATTTGCCTGACTTGGGAAAACATGGAAATGCTTTATTTTTGAAAGTTCTTTTATAAAACGAGCGCGTTCATCGGAAATTGAATCGCAGGCAGAAGCGTATGTTTTTGAATACTTTTCATAAATCTGAAGATAATATTCTCCAAACGAGTTGATATTCCAGATTGAATTTGTTTTCTTAATGAGATTAATATAATCGGCATTTGAAGAAGCAAGAACTCCAAGGCGAAGTCCTGGAACTCCATAGCTCTTACTGATAGATTTAATCACAATAAGATTATCATATTCATTTAAGATTTCTTCGTTCAACAAAGAGTAGCGGATTTCTTTATCTGCAAAATCAATGAACGATTCATCAAAAATCAATTTAACGT
>CAMKDH010000044.1 GCA_946411215.1 uncultured Treponema sp.
CTACGGCGAAGATTCTTACGACCTTTCTCCTGAAAAAATTTTTATTAGCAAAATCTAGAATGCTATTATATAATTGATGCTATGGACTTTGATACAATTCTTTCTGAATACAAAACAACGACTTGTATAATGTCAGTAGAAAAATTCGAGAACGGAGGCTACGGAAACATCCGCATTGTAGCAGGCAACAAACCTCATTGCGATGATATGCTGCAGACTATGCACAAACCTTTTGTTCCAAACTCTCCTTATGCAGAATATTTTCCACAAGATAAAAACTTTGAAGATTTTTGTTATAGATGTGCTATTCTTGGTCAGCCCTTGCATACTTATGTTCCGCTTCCTCAAATGGGACTTTGGCTCAATATGTTTTTGCTGCCATTAAATTCAGATGTCAAAAACACAGGATATTGTCTTTATTCATATCATGTAAGTCCGGCGGCCGACTCTGAACAGAGGGCAAGTCTTAGTGCAGATACCGCTTCGGCAGTTTTGCAGACCTGTATTAAATTGCGTGGCTCCACAGATATTCTTAGAACCTTCCGCGATGTTATTGAAGATATCAGACATCTGTGCGGTTCAGATCACTGCTGTATCCTGCTCAAAAACGAAAAAGAACGACGCTGCATTAACTTTTGCGAATCATTAAAACCTGATTGCGGACTTCTTTCTATCAACGCCTACATAAATGAAAATTTCTATGACGTCCCTTTCTTTGATATCATGCAGACTTGGGATAAAACAATTGGTGACAGTACCTGCGTTATTATTAAAGACGACCAGGATATGAAATGGCTGGAAGAAACAAATCCTGTATGGCATAAATCTTTGAAACAAAGTGGCGTAAAAAGTATTGTGCTCTTCCCATTGTCAAACAACAATGTGACAATGGGATACATCTGGGCTATAAACTTTAATGTAAATAATACAGTTAAAATTAAAGAAACGCTTGAACTCACAACCTTCTTTATTGCCTCCGAAATATCAAATTATCTTTTGCTGCAAAATCTTGAAACTCTGAGTTCTATGGATTTGATGACTGGTGTAAAAAATCGAAACACCATGAATGTTGCCATGGATAAGCTTGTTTCTGGAAAAACAAAACTCAAGTATCCATATTCTGTTATTTTTGCCGACCTGAATGGCCTGAAGCAGGTAAACGACGAAAAGGGCCATGCCTCTGGTGACGAGCTCTTAAAATCTGCAGCAGCCATTTTACAAAAATCGTTTGGCGATTACGACATATACCGCGTGGGTGGCGATGAATTCATGATTATTGCAGAAGGTCTTGATAAACGAGCCCTCAACCGAAAGGTGAAAAACATAAAGACCATGGCCTCCGAAATAGACGACCTGTGTTTTGCAGTAGGTACTCATGTTGCCCAGGAAGGCGAAGATATCCGCAGCGTTATGCGCTCTGCCGATGAAAAGATGTATGAAGATAAAAAGAACTTCTATCTTGAGCATCCGGAACTAAAGTACAGATAATCACGGAATAATCTATGGGACAAATCAAAATTATCCAGGGCGACATCACAAAACTAAGTTGCGATGTTATCGTTAATGCCGCTAATTCTTCGCTTCTTGGTGGAGGCGGAGTTGACGGTGCAATTCATTTTGCCGCAGGCCCCGAGCTTCTAGCAGAATGCCGCACTCTTCATGGGTGTAAAACTGGGGAAGCTAAGATTACAAAAGGATACAGACTCCCTGCTAGCTTTGTAATTCACACTGTGGGTCCTATTTATTATGAGCATACACCCGAAGAAGCCGAAAAACTTTTGACCTCCTGCTATGATAATTCGCTTAGGCTTGCAAAGGAGAAAGAACTTAAGACTATTGCATTTCCGTTGATTTCTGCGGGGGTTTATGGGTATCCGCAGAGAGACGCGATTCGGGTTGCGGTGGAAGCTATGAAAAGGCACCTGGGGGATTTTGATGTGATTACGCTGGTGTTGTTTGGGGATAGGGAGTTTGGGTTTGCGAGAGAGGATTTTGGGGAATTTATTTAAGCTCTTTCTTCAATTCTTCAATCAGCTCATCACTCTTCTTAAATGACGTACTCAACATATCAAGCAGTTCTGCAGTAGTATGAGTAACTTCTTCTTCCTTCACAAAAGGATTCTTTATATCAAGATTCCAGCCGCTTTCGGCAATCTTTTCTACAGGAACTTTCCAAGCCTGTTCGTTTTCGACACGCTTACCCCACCATTCTTTAAGAGAAGAAAACTCGCTCTTTTGAATTGGCTTTGTTTTTGAATAAGATTTCTGTCCTTCAGGAAGCTTATGCTCCCAATACCAGATTTCCTTAGTCGGCTCACCCTTTGTAAAGAACAGGAGATTTGTAGCAACCGAAGCATAAGGCTGGAAAACAGAGTTAGGCAAACGCACAATTGTATGCACATTACACTGAGTCAAAAACTCTTCGCGGATTCTCTGCTTTACACCGTCGCCAGTCAAAGAACCATCAGGCAAAACAATTGCAGCACGGCCACCATCACGCAGATAACGAATCATTAAAAGCAAAAACAAGTCGGCACTTTCTGTAGTACGGAACTGAGCCGGATAATTAGTTTCAACACCATCACTTACACTCGCACCAAAAGGCGGATTAGCAAGAATAACATCAACCTTATCTTTAGCACCAATAGAAGTATATTCACGGTTCAAGCTGTCACCGTTAATAATATTCGGAACTTCAATATCATGCAGAATCAGGTTAGTAACACAAAGCATAAAAGGGAGTGGTTTTAATTCCTGACCACGAATTGTCTCTTCCAGAGTTTTCAAATCTTCAACCGAGTGCACATCCTGCGCCCTGATATTTTCAATAGCGCTCGTCAAAAATCCACCAGTACCACAGGCAGGATCAAGAACCTTTTCTCCAAGCCGCGGATTAATAATCTCCGTCATAATTTCTGTAACAGCACGAGGAGTATAGAACTCTCCATAGTTACCCGCACTCTGCAAATCACGCAAAAGACTTTCGTAAATATCACCAAAAGTATGACGGTCTTCGCTGGCATTAAAATCAATCTCATTAAGCTTGTTCACAACCTGGCGGATAATCGTACCGTTCTTCATATAGTTGTTAGTGCCCGCAAAAATATCACGTACCAGAACAGCCCGTCGGTTCACACCATCATTACCAGAAGAAACATCAAGATTCTGCAACCCAGGAAAAAGCTCACCATCCACAAACTCCTTCATTGCATCTCCGGTAATTCCTTCACTATCTCCTGCCCATGCACGCCATCTCAACTTTTCAGGAAACACAGAAACATAATCATCATTCAAAAGCTCCATCTCCGCATCCTTGTCATCCAGGATTTTGAGCGTAATCATCCATCCCAGCTGCTCAAGCCTCTGCGCATCCCCCGAAACACCCGGGTCCTTCCACATGATATTCTGTAAAGATTTTATGATTCCTGATATATTTGGCATTTTTGTGCTCCTTCTTTTCTTTTGGGTGTTCCCCTCACTTTGTTCGGGTCGGGCTTTTCGTGGTTCCGGCTTTCGCCTTCATTCTTGCTTCGCAAGAACGCTTCGCGCCCCTACAATCCCTAACACTTTTTCAACCTGTCAGAAATTCCGACAAGTTCAGTTGTTCGGTTTTTCCGAACAACTCATTTATATTTAAGTTACCGAGTTTTCCTCGGTAACTGATTGTAACTATTTCCAAAAAGGAAACAGTTCATGTTAATTTTATTACAAAATTAAATATCATCTAAAGTTTCAAAAAATAATGCCACTTGATTTCGTAACTCCTCAATATTTGGATTCAAAAAATCTCCATTACCAGAATCATGATGGAATCCTTGTGTATATTCATTCAATTGAACTAAGTTTTCTTTTATAGTTTTTAATTTATGAATTCTACTATTGGAAGTGGACGTTGATATTCGTTCAATAATGGTACCTAGCCAAATATTTGATTCTATTTCGTCAAAATACTTTATTTTTATAATTCCTTCTAAAGCTGGTCTAATACTACGTACAACATCTATTAAGTTTTGAGAGCCAATCGAATCTCTAAAATTTTTTAGAACATTTAAATTTCTTCTAGTATTATCCATATGCTCTTCTTGTATATTAAACGCAGATAATCTACTTCCATGTTGAGTAACTTTTATTTGTAATGTTAATAAAGATATTTGAAATGTATTTCTTTCAAAAAAATCATATGCAAAATGTAAATCATGTGTTAGTAAGAAAAACTGTGTAGATTCATTTGCTAACTTTGATAGTTGTGTGATAGTTGCAGATCGTCGTCCAAAGTCAAAGCTAGATAATAGATCGTCAAAAACAATTATTTTATTTTCCGAACCTTCCATTGTGAATCGTGATAAGAAAATACTTAATGCTATTGTACTTTTATCACCTTCACTAAGTGCATATTTAGCAGTTAGAATATCATCATTTTGTGTAGGTAAGCAAAATTTTACTCGTTCGCCATACACATCGAATATCATATAAATTCTGAACATTTCATATTCTGTAGTGTCATCATATGTGATTTCGGAAAGTCTTATATAAGTTGTAAATTTCTTTAAGTTTTTATTCACGGCATCAATAAAGTTATCATATTTTTCTTTTGAAAAATCTTTAAAATCCGCTACTTCTTTATTTAGTTCATTTTGTTTTTCAGAAACTCGTGTTTCACGAGTTTCTGGTGTTTCACCTTTTTTAGGACGTGCTGTTTTTATTTTTTGTAATTCTCGTAACAGTTTTTTTATTCTTGTTCTAAATTCTATACCTTTTTCTCCTAGAATCAGTTTGAATAAATTTGTTTTATTATTTGCCTTGGCCACTGATCCCATAAACAAATAATCTTCAATAAAATTAATATCAAAAACCTCAATTTCAGGTAAAAAAGATGACCAAGATTCATCTTTATATTCTACAATTGAATTGTTATTTACGATAAACTTTAAATATGCCGATTCGTCAGAATTAAATGTATGCTTAAATTTAGATAATGTAAGACTTGACTCCTTTAATGATTTAAGTATTGTTGCAAAAGTTGTTTTTCCAGAACCGTTAGGTGCATAAATAATATTTATTTTCTTTAATTCTCCATTCCAGTTATCTTTGCTAGCTGAAAAGTTATAATCAACAAAATGACCTATATTTTGTATTGAAAGTATTTTATTTATCATTCTTTATCCCTCCAACTTTTCTTTAATGATTCCAAAAGCGAGTTTTTCTGAGAGTGTTTTTCGTTCTTGGATTTGATTTTCTAATTCTGTTACTTTTGCAAGTAAGGATTCTATTTTGTTTACCATTTCTTCTTGTTCTTTTAATGGGGGAAGAGGAAATGGACTTTGTCTAAAAGTTTTTAAGGAGATAAAAGGTTGCAACGCACCAGCAGCGCTTTTCTTAAAGAAAAACTCCATATGAGATAACCAATGAAAAAGATAATGCACATTTATGCTTTCATTATTTTTAAAAAGCGCAACATTTTTTATGGCAAATTCTCGATCTTTTTTCACAATAACAGGATTACCAATACTTCCAATCATAGCATAGAGAATATCATTTTCATCAACATGAGAACGGATTTCAAATTTTTGATAATCTTGTAATGAAATATTTTTGCATGTTGAGAAATCAATTATTCCATTTATTAAATTTTTACTAGTAACGAAAGGTATTCCATTTTCAACAAAAACAGGTGAATCATGAGTCCCATCTCGGACATCTTCTACATAATCCAATCTTACCCATTTCCATCCTTCAGGAATTTCAAAAGGCTTTTCTTCTTCAGTTATTGGAGAAAATGGTTTCTGTTTCTTATCAGTTTCTTTCTCTTCTTGTATTTTCTCAAACAATGTTTCTGCATCGTAGTCGGGATTGCCTTTGATTACAGGATGTGATTTTCTCCATTCGACGGTGAGTTTTCCTTCTATGGCATCTTGCAGAATGTTCTGGCGAAGAAGTTTTGTGTATTCAAGTTGCTGTTCGGTTTCGACTGTAAGTTTTTTCTGATTTTTCTGAAGTGTGATAAAAAGGTCGGAAAGTTCTCTCTGCTTTTCAATTGGAGGAAGAGGAAATTCTACTGTGGCAATATCTTTCATTGAAAGAGAAACATTGGCAGCGCCTTTCATCAGCGGAACGAGAATTGTATCTTTATAAAACTGTAAATACTGATGAAGAAATCGGGCATCGAGTTCATCTGGATTATTTGGAATAACTGCGCAAAGAATTGTTCCGAGTGCAAATTTGCCGCTTTGGTAATGAACATTTTTAAGAGACTTTTTACCGTGTCCGCTTGAGCTTACAAGAGGAATGCAAACGGCTTCGCAATCAAACTGATATGAGGAACAAGTTTTTCTTTCTTCGGCTGTAACAACAAGCGGGTACTGTCCAGGTTCTGCACTTGCAATTCCTGTTGTACCTTTTACGATTTTGCAGATGTCACCTATTTTAACTTTTTTCCATTGGCTCATTTTTCTATTCCGTTTCACCCAAATATTCTGCAAGTGTTTTTGGAATGATGCCCTGTCTTATTTTAGGAGCACAGAACTCTTTATACATAGATTTGAGGGCTTTTTTCTTTTCTTTATTTCCTCCAGCTTTATAGGCTATTCCTAGAATCATTTCAAAACCAATTACTGTGACACTTTTTAGATCTTCTATTTCATTACAAACATCACAGGCATCTGAATCTTTTGAAGAAAAATAAGGAATGCCGTAATAGCAAGCATAGGCAAGAGAATGAACTTCGCCCTGATTTTTAGTTTTAGAAAAAGGTGCATACATCAATTCATGGTCGTGGATTTCATTGAAAATGCGCATAAACTCTGGGTCAGAATCAAATAAATCTTTATCAGAAACTATTTCTATATTTTTACCTACGTGTTCGTTAATTATCTTTTTTGTATCAGGATCAAGTTCTCCATAAACAACTTCATGTAATTTGATGTTTTCAAAATAAGAAAGTACGTCATTCATCCAGTTCTTTTTCATGTTTTCAAGAGAATATGCTGAATCTGTATGACGTTTTTCGATTCCTACCATAAAGATACAGGTATCAATAATGATAGGAGAATCTTTCTTTATTTCAAAAAACTTATTCATCGGTTACCAGTCCCTCTTTTATTTTGGTTTCTGATAAACCGAATTTCTTTATGATTTCGTTTAGGGTAGAATCATCAAGTCTTCCTTTGTTGTATAGAAGAGGAACTAAATCATAGAGTTGTTCGTTGATATAAATATTCTTCTTTGAATATAATTCTTTTACACGGACATTTTCTTCTGCAAATTCTAAAAGGATCTTTTTTACGTCATCATAATGCTTGAGTAAATAGTCTGTATTTGAAATATTCTCTTCTTTTAATCTATATAATACAGCCTTCAAAGGAATGCAATATTTAGCAACTAACACAAAACAGAATGCAATTTGTTTATAAAGTGGAGTCGTAGGAAATTTTCCTTCTGCGAATTGTAAAAAAGATTTTAACTCATTTCGCAAAGCCTCTTCCGGTAGAAGAAATTCTGCTGCAAATCTATTTGCCTTTATTTCTTCTTTATCATTTTTACTGAATGAGCATACAAAAGAATCTAGAGAGCTTTCAATAAAACTGTAAGAATAATGATATAACTCATGGGCTGCTGCAAAAACTTGATTTATAAGTGGTTTGTCAGAGTTTATGACAATATATCTTTTTAATGATTTAGATGAATATTTTATAATCATAGCATCTAAATCAGATTTCTTAAAATCCTGGAGTTGAAAAATAATATCTCCCTTCTGTTCAAGAAATGAAAATATATTTGTTCCTATCGGAGTGTTTAATCCGTATATAGCTCTTGAATCCCTTGCTCTGTTTTTAAGAAGTTCAATTTCATCTTTTACAAGAAGATTATCATCAAAAGTATAAGAGTTTTGAGATAAATTATTAATTATAAAATCTATGTCGTTTTTAGAACTCATTTATTAACCCTGTCATAAAGTGCAAACAGATATTCACGCATGCCAATTTTTTCAAGTACTTCAGAAAGTCCTTTCTTGTCAGAATCGGCAATTTTTCCCATAAGGAATGCGGCAGGCATATTATTATTGTCTTCCCAATATTCTTCTGAGCGGTGGCCTGTGATTCTGCAATAATTTGCAAATACATCTTTTGAGGGTGCTCTTTTGCCCTGCTCAAAAAGAGAAACTAAAGTGTGATTGTCTAATTCCAATTTAGCAGCAAACTTTTCCTGAGTCAGTTTGTTCGCATTGCGGAATTCTTTGACATCAGCCGAAAATTTCTGTAAATTAAAATTCATATTTATTCCTTCCTTAATAGATATTATATCATATAAATCGTCAAAAATGTTACAAATTGTAACAAAATTTATCATAAACTTCAAGAACTGTTCTATTACTTAAAATTGCGTATTTACACCTTTTTAGGTAATAGTATTATTTCCCTTTTGCCTAAATGTACCAAATTCCAAATTTTGGGGACATACGAGTATGAACATGTACCAAATTTTGCATTTTTGGTACATGATTATGCTGCACTATAAATCTCTGCTTCAAGTTCTCTGATTGCTGCAAGGTACTGTGGTTTACCACCAAATAAGCCGACAAGTTCTGTTGCTGTTCCTAATTTATCTAATGGTGGAGTTGTAAGAACCTTCATACTTTCTAGGTTTTCAATTCCGCTTTCTGCATATTTATCAAGAAGGGCATCCAAAACTGTGCGTGCTTTGTCGCCATATTTAGTCCAGTAATTACGCTTGCGGACATTTTCAGCTCTTTCACGACGGGTAAGTGCAGGTGCATCCCATGCAATATGGCAGATTAAATCAAAAATATCTAAGTCAGATTTTATTTCTTCTTTAAGTTCTGCAAAGCTAAGTCCCTGATTTTCAAGTTCTTCTATGATTGCCTGTTTCTTTTCTGCATCGTTCCAGGCTTGCAAGAAGTTATCCAATGAACGGTAAGATGTGAGGATTCCTGTCTTTGTAAACTCTTTGAGACTACAGGTTATTAGCTTTCCGTTTGCATCAAGGAACTGACGGCGTTCGCTTAGAATGCTTACATCTACACCCGCTACATAAACTTTTTCTTTCTTGCCGTATTCTTGAGTTTTTTCTCCAAGCTCCAGAGTTCCTTGGTCTCCGTAACCATATACTTCTTCAAACTGAACAATTTCGCCGGTTACCGGATCAATCTGATCATCACCAGTTCCTTCATCAATTACTTCTTCCGAAAGCTTATCGTCCTGTGAAGAAACTTTGATTTTTACAGGAGCACCGTCAAAATCTTTATCTGCAAATTTATCTGTGACATTTCTAAAATCTATGATTGTAAAATAGAGTTTTCCAAGTTCTTCTTCTACTCGAGTTCCGCGACCAATAATCTGCTTAAACTCTGTCATGCTTCCGATGTTTGAATCCAGAACTATGAGCTTACAGGTTTTTGCATCTGTTCCAGTTGTCATGAGTTTTGAGGTTGTTGCAATTACAGGGAAACGCTCTTCCGGATTTATAAAGCTTTCAAGGTATCCTTTTGCAACAGGATCATCACCTGTGATGCGGACTATGTATTTATCTGATTTTTTAGTTATTTCTGGTGGTGCATAACTCAAGAGAGCCTGTCTCATTCGTTCTGCATGTTCAATATCAACACAGAAAACAATTGTCTTTGCCATTGGATCTGAATTAGTAAGATATTCCATTATTTTTTTTGCAACAAGATTTGTTCTTTCATCAATTACAATATTGCGGTCAAAATCTTTTGTGTTATAAAGCCGATCTTCTACAAGCTCTCCGCTGATATCAGTTTTTCCATGTTCAGGTCGATAGCCTTCAAGATCAACATTCATTCCTACGCGCAAAACTTTGTAAGGAGCAAGAAAACCGTCATCAATTCCCTGCTTGAGAGAGTATGTATAAATTGGTTCACCAAAGTATTCTATGTTTGAAAGTGTCTTTGTTTCTTTTGGAGTTGCTGTCATACCAATCTGCGTTGCAGAACTGAAGTAACTTAAGATTTTATGCCAGGCTTTATCTTCATCAACAGAACCGCGATGACACTCATCAACAATTATCAAATCAAAAAAGTCAGGGCTGAACTGTTTATAAACATCAGTTTCTTCATCATAGTTTGTAAGGCCCTGATAAAGTGCAAGATAGATTTCGTAGGCCTTGTCGATTTTCTTATTCTTTACAATTGTGAGCTTATCTTTGAAATGTTTAAAATCACCTTTCTTAGTTTGAGTAATAAGATTCGTTCTGTCTGCAAGATAAAGGATTCTCTTTTTACAACCCGATTTCCAAAGGCGGTAAATAATCTGGAATGCAGTATAAGTTTTACCGGTTCCTGTTGCCATAACAAGAAGGATTCTATTCTGTCCGCGAGCAATTGCTTCTACAGTTCTGTTAATTGCAATTCGCTGATAGTAGCGTGGAGCATAACAATCTCTTCCTACAAAATATGAACAGAGAGATGTTTCTTCAGCATTAGAATCCGAAAGTCCGTTGTATTTTTTATAACATTCCCAAAGTTCTGCTGGAGTTGGAAAATGGTCAAGATCTGCATTTTCAGAAACAACATTTCCACAGTTCTTGCGATACTGAATTACAAAGCCATCACCATTACTTGCAATTGCAACCGGGATATCAAGTGTTCCTGCATATTCCAAAGCCTGCTGCATTCCAGCACCAACGGCATGCTTGTTATCTTTTGCTTCTACAACAGCAACCGGAATATTTGGTTTGTAATAAATAATTATATCTGCACGCTTCTTTTCGCCACGCTTTGCCTTTTTGCCTTTTACAAAAATACGACCTGCAGTAAAAGACACTTCTTCTCTGATTTGAGACTGCTTATCCCAACCGGAAGCTTCTATTGCGGGGAGAATATATTTTGTGATTATGTCTCGTTCAGAAAGACTTTTCTTTGGATTCATTTATTCTTCTATTATAACACTAAAGATTTGGTTTTACTAGAAAAGATGTTGATTGAAAAAACATGCCTTCATGTACAGGGCAGGACTCGCCGTTACAGTCGCAGCCCTCCTTGGCTGCTCCTTCCACGGCGCCTTCGTTCGCTAAGCTGGCATCCTTGCCAGCTTTCCAAAAAAACGCTGCGCACTGCTCGCCTTTTTTAGGACCGCTCACTACGGTTCGAGTCCTGCCCTCGCTATAAGAATGCCTGTTAAATTAAAAACGCGTTTCCGTAATCTAGGAAACGCGTTTTCTTTTATAACTTATAGCGAGGGCAGGACTCGAACCTGCGGCCTCCGGGTTATGAGCCCGACGAGCTGCCAACTGCTCTACCTCGCGTCGTGTTGGAGTATAATAAAGAATTCGGGGGATGTTGTCAATAGGACGAACCTTAAAAAATTGATTTTTTTTAGATTTGAGAACGACCGCGGAAGCTTAGAGAGAGGGTTCGTTTGTCTATGTATTCCAGATCACCGCCTACTGGGATGCCCATGGCAAGACGGGTTACTTTTACTGGAGTTGGTAAAGCCAATTCTGTTATGACTTTGTTTATATATAATGCGGTTGAGTCGCCTTCTACTGTTGGGTTGGTGGCTATGATTACTTCGGTGAAAGAACCTTTTTTAAGTCTTTCCAACAAAGCGTTGATTGTGAGCTGGGCTGGGCCTACTCCTTCCAGAGGTTTTATTAGGCCGCCAAGTACATGATACAAACCTTTGTATTCGCCGTAGGCTTCTATTGTTGTTACGTCCTGACTTTGTTCAACTACACAAATCTGGGTCATTTCGCGGACTGGACTTGTGCAAATTGGGCATGGGTCTTCTTCGGTCCACATTCCGCAGACTGAGCATGGTTTTATGCGTTCTTTGAGTACGCCAAGATTCTGTGCAAATCGACGAACATATGCTTCATCCTGAGTTAAAAGCCAGTTCACCATGCGTACTGCACTTTTTTTACCTATACCTGGAAGCCGCGAAAAATCTGCTGTAAGTTCTTCGAATGCGTTCATTTTCTTCAATAGATGTTTATTGGAATTACAATCCAAACTGGCCTAAATCTAATCCGCCAAGCAGAGAGGCTGATTTTTCTTTTATCATTTCCTGAACATTGTCTACAGCATTTTTGTGAGCGGAAACAATCAGATCTTCGAGCATTTTTACGTCGCGGTTATCTACACAGATTGGATCAAGCTTGATTTCCATCATCTGAAATTTTCCATTAAGTGTTACTGTAACCATGCGGCCGCCACTTGAGCCTGTTGCACGAATATCTTCTAACTCCTGCTGGAGTTTTTCTGACTGTTCTTTAATTGCCTGAGTATTTTTCAAAAGATCAAAAGGATTCATATTTTACCTCCCTGTTACAACTGTTCCTTTAAATGCATTCACAAGCACCTGAACCTGAACCGGTACTTCTTCCGGAGCCTGATCTGTTTGCTGTACCTGTTTTTCTGTTACAACAAATTCCATAGGCTTTCCGTAAATCTTTGAAATGCGGTCTGCAACTGTGCGCAGGTTTTTCTGAATCAGCTGCAAATCAAGTGTTGATTCAATTGTTGTTTCAACTTTATTTTCAGAAACCTTCCAGAGTCCTGTGCGTTCCAAAACAGATGCAATAAAGCCTTCATTAACAGCAAGCTCTGCAACTACACTACCACGAAGCTGTGCAATTGTAATATCGCGTCCATCGGCTGTAGTAATGTGTTCATCAAGCTGTGCTACTACTTTATTCTCTGCAGCCTGTTCATTTGCAAGGGCATCTTCATAAGAAGCCTGTGCTTCTTCGGCCTGAATCTCTTCTCCATAATCATAATCGTCTTCTGGAGGTTCATCTGTATTTGTCCAGCCGTCGTCATAATCAGCAGGGGTTTCTATTGGTTCCACTGATTGTTCAGGCGGCAGTGGTCCGCCATTAAGAAAAGGGCCGTTATTCTCATCTTCCTTCAAAGCCGAAAACTGAGGAAGTCCATCTGGTAAAGGCCTTGTTTTTACCGGCTCGCTAACTGGCGTAGAAGCAACTGGTTCTTCAGGAGTATAAGCTGGAGTCTCGTTTACAGGAGGAACTGCTGCAACAACTGCGCCCGCCCCTGCTCCATTTCCAGCTACTGTTCCTGCTCCCATCAAAAGTCTTTGAGCAGCATCAATTGCTTTTTTAACTTCGGAATTTGAAACATACTCACTAAGCCAGCAAAGACGTGAATAAGTTAATTCAATTTCATAACGTGGTGAAAGTGAATAACGGATATCTCTATATAATTGAAGGAAAATTGAAAGCGCACGTTCTAACTGAACAGGATTCCATTTTTCAAGAACAATCTTGCTGTAGCGTTCAACACTGTTTCCAAGCAAAGCTTCTTTTGTAACTCCGTTTTTAATAAGAAGAAGACTGCGAAGATAATCGGCACTGTTAGAAATAAGCTGTTCAATTGAAATACCGTTCTGAAGGAATTCATCAATAAAGCCAAGAACTTCTGTATTCTTTCCCTGAGCACAAGCTTCAAAAACCTGATTCAATCTGTCTATTCCAACAAGTCCAAGCTTGTCGCGGATTTTTTCGTATGTAATGTGTCCGTCACTGAATGCAACAACCTGATCAAAAAGAGTATATGCATCACGCATTGAACCGGTAGATTCTCTTGCAATCCAGAACAGGGCTTCATCATCAGCCTGAATACCAAGCTCCTTAGCAGCATCAGCAAGACATTCCTTTACCTTATCAATTGCAACAAGACGGAAATTATACTGCTGACAGCGTGACTTAATAGTTGCAGGAACTTTCTGAAGTTCTGTTGTAGCAAAAATAAATACAACATACTCCGGCGGCTCTTCGATTGTTTTGAGCAGAGCATTAAAGGCCGAAGTTGAAAGCATATGAACTTCGTCTATGATATAGATTTTATATTTGCTTGAGCTTGGAGGAAACTGAATTTCATCCTTAATCTGGCGAACATTTTCTACAGAGTTATTTGAAGCTCCATCTATTTCAATTACATCAAGAGAAGAACCCTTGATGATTTCCTGACAGTTAGAACAGGTTCCGCATGGAGTTTCTGTAGGTCCATTCTGACAATTTAAAGCCTTTGCCAGAATACGTGCTGTTGAAGTTTTTCCGCAACCACGAGGGCCCGAAAAAAGATATGCATGTGCGATTTTTCCCGATTTGATAGAATTCTTAAGCGTTGCAGCAACAAATTCCTGACCGACAAGGTCGTCAAACTGTTGAGGACGCCTACGGGTAGCTGTTACTTCATATGACATAATATCAGTATACAAAAAAAAAGCACCTTTTTACAAGGTGCTTTTTCCTGGTTTAGAACCTATTTTGCATCTACATAAGACGTGGTACAGAGTGCCGGAGCATCGCTCCAGATGGTTGCATAAACAGGGCCTGTCATGTCTTCTTTTACAGGAATGTTTACTGCAATATAGCATTCATTTTCTGCTGCAATGTCTTCACCAAGGAGATACTCCTGGGCATCGTCTCCAACCTTTACAAAGATTTTCTTTACATCTGAATCTGAACGTAAAGACCACATAACACGGATTGTTTCGCCTGCAACCGGGAATTTTTCGTTACGGAACAAAGATGTAATATTCAACTCTGTTGGTTCTTCGCTGATTTCAACTGGACCACCAAGAACAGTTCCAATATTTACACGATAAACCTTTGGACCTTTGTCTGCTGCTTTTTTCGAAGCACAGCTTGTAAATGCAAAACCCATTGCAAGTGCTATTGCAAAAATAGTAAAAATCTTTTTCATAATATTGTCCTCCTGAATAAGGTTTCATAAAAATTAATCTGCACTTTATTGGGGCGTCCCCCGTCGTACTGATTTCGTATATTAAACCAAAACTTTTTGGATAGGTAACAAAAAAAATGTATTTTTTTTTATATTAATTTTTGTTATAATTCACCCATAGGAGTAAAAAAAATGAAAATTGAGACAAAAGCTTTACATTCAGGATACAAACCAGAAAATGGTGGACCTGGAACAATCCCTATTGTACAAAGTACAACTTACCGCTTTGACAGCTGCGCACATGTTGCAGATCTTTTTGATAAACCTGTTGAATTTATGTATTCACGCTTTGCAAATCCAACCTGCGATGCTGTAGAAAAAAAGATTGCCGATATGGAAGGCGGCGTTGGCTGTATGCTTACCTCAAGCGGTCAGGCTGCAAGTCTCCTTTCTGTTTTGAATCTTTGTTCTGCAGGAGACAGCTTTATTGCTTCTTCTTCAATTTATGGTGGAACAATCAATCTCTTTGGATTTACTCTTAAGAAACTTGGTATTGAATGTATCTGGGTTGATGTTGACGCAAGCTACGAAGAAATCTGCAAGGCAATCAAACCAAATACAAAATGTATTTTTGGAGAAACTATTGCAAACCCTGCCCTTACAGTTTTTGATTTTGAAGTTTGGGCTAAGGCTGCTCACGACAACAATCTTCCTCTTATTGTAGATAACACTTTTGCAACTCCAATTCTCTGCCGTCCTTTTGAATGGGGTGCAGATATTGTAGTTCACTCAACAACAAAATATATGGACGGTCACGCAGTTCAAGGTGGCGGTTGTATCGTTGACTCAGGAAACTTTGACTGGGAAAAGGCCTACAAGGCAACAGGAAAATTTGCCGACATGGTAGAACCTGACGAAAGCTACCACGGACTTTGCTATGTAAAGGAATTTGGAAAAGCCGCTTACATCATTAAAGCCCGCACCCAGCTTATGAGAGACTTTGGCTGTTACCCGGCTGCTCAGAGCGCCTTCTACTTAAACCTTGGTTTGGAAACACTCCCTGTCCGCATGCCACGCTACTGCGAAAATGCCCGCAAGGTTGCAGAGTTCTTTAAATCAAGCGACAAGATTGCTAAAGTAATTTACCCAGGACTTCCTGGAGACAAATATTACG
>CAMKDH010000045.1 GCA_946411215.1 uncultured Treponema sp.
CAATGAGCATACCGATTGAAGAATAAAGGTTTCCCTTGCGGGCTGTATCTGTTTTACCAAGCAGCTTAATACCGCGGATAAAGAAAATACAAGAAACCATGTATAAGATTTTAATGATTGAATCAGACATTCCCGCGCTCCTTTATTTGGCCTTGTTAGCATCTTTTTTCTTGAACATACCAAGCATTCTGTCTGTTACAAGGTATCCGCCCACAACGTTGATTGTAGCAAATACAATTGCAAGGAAGCCAAGTACAAGTCCAACCTTTCCGCCAACACCAACAGCAGTAACAGTGATGGCACCAACAACTGTAATTCCGGAAATTGCGTTAGTTCCAGACATAAGAGGTGTGTGCAGCTGCGAAGGAACCTTCGAAATCAGTTCAACACCAAGGAATGCCGCAATAACAAATACAAAAATAAGCATTATATCCATAATCTTTACCCCTGATTAAGCGTTCTTAAATCTTTCGTGAATAATAGCTCCGCCCTGTGTGAGCAGACAGCCCTTCATGATATCATCTTCCATGCGAACTTCGAATTCTTTAGATTCTTTGTTATAGAAGTGAGTAAGGAAAGCAGTAATATTACCACTGAACATCTTTGAAGCGTCAAACGGAACCTGGCGTTCAAGAAGGTCACCACTCATAATTGTTACGCCGTTTTCTGTAACAACGTTTTCAAAAAGCTTAGAGCCTTCAACGTTACCACCAGTTGAAACAGCCATATCAACTACGATAGAACCTGGCATCATGCGGTCCAAAACATTCTTTTCAATAAGACGAGGAGCCTTGCGTCCAAATACCTTAGCAGTAGTAATAACGATATTAGAGCGTTCGCAAACCTTAGCCTGAGCTTCCTTCTGCTTAGCAATCTGTTCCGGAGTAAGTTCCTTAGCATAACCCTGAGCAGTCTGACCCATTTCACCAAGGTCAATCTTTACAAAGGAAGCACCCAGAGACTTAACCTGCTCTTCTACAACAGGACGAGTATCAAAAGCGTCAACGCGGGCACCAAGACGTTTTGCAGTAGCAATAGCCTGAAGACCAGCAACACCAACACCAATAATGAATACGCGTGCAGGATTGATTGTACCGGCAGGAGTAACCATCATAGGAAGGATTTTTGGAAGCTTGGCAGCTGCATTAACAACAGCAACATAACCAGCAAGAGAAGTCTGTGACGACTGAACGTCCATCTTCTGAGCAATAGTAGAACGCGGAATCATTTCAAGCGAAACAGCCTGAAGTCCATTAGAAGCAAATTCGTTGAGCAAATCCTTTTCGTTGAACGGGTCCATATAGCTGATATGGAAGGTATCTTTTTTCATACCCTTAGTGCTCTTAGGCTTCATGATGCGGACAATGATCTCGCTCGAATCATAACCATCTTCTTCTTTAGAAATAATTTTAGCACCGGCAGCAGTGTAAGCATCATCAGCAAAACCACTTTTAAGACCAGCACCACTTACAACCTGGAACTCAAATCCCATAGCCGTAAGCTTTTTAATGTCGTCCGGAATCAGGGCAACACGGGTTTCAAGAGGATCCATCTCTTTACAGACAAGTACTTTCTTCATGTCAAACCACCTGAATTGTGTTAATCAAGAAACGCCACTCCCATCGTTTCTCATAATAGTATTAATTTTATATAATAGTTTTTTTTCCAAGTTTTAACAATATATATAGTAGGATTTTATTAAAGAAAATTTAAAAATATTAAAGTTTTTTAATTTCGTGAAAGTACGGGCGGTCCGGCTAAAGCCGTCGCTATGTTCCGGGTTCCCTAACGGTCAGCCGCTTCCCTCGTCGCTCATTTCATTCGCTCCTCAGTCCAGGGGCCACTTCGTGCCCTGCACAGCGCTACCGCAAACCGGCAGAAAACTTTATCTGGTCCAAAATCTCCTATATTTCGTTGTATATTAATATAAATATGCTATAATCATAAAAAACAAGTGTTTTAACGAGGGAGAAAAAAATGAAAAAAAGTATTTCTATAATTTTGCTATTGTTTACCTGCCTTTTTACTTTATTTGCCGGTGGATTTTCAGAAACGAAAAAGTTTGATCTGGCTAAAGTCATAAATATTGAAGTAGACCTGGGATTTGAAAATCTTACAGTTTCAACCTGGGATGGAAACCAGATTGCTGTAGTTTCTGAATCAAACAAGGAAGGAGTCTTTCCGAATATTACTTCAATAAATAAAACGCTCCAGATTCGCGCAACAGATTCCGGCACCGACAGATTACTAGAGGAACAAGATTCTTTCTGCAACATTTCCCTGATGCTTCCTGAAAATTATCTGGCAGAAAAAATCACCATCAAAGCCCCAAATAAAAAACTTGATGTAAAAAAACTGAACGCCAAAACTGTACACATTATACCGGGACCTGAAAATTCTCTTGCAAATATCACTGCAGATTATTTTGAAATCCGTGACTTGGGTGAGGCTGATGTAAACGTTTTTAATCTTGATTGCAACTCATTTAATATTGCAATTACCGCAGGTGATATAAATCTTTCTCTAGCCCGAGTTCCTGCAAAAGCTTCAAAGGCTTCTGTAAAATGTGGAAAAATGAATGTTACAATTCCAGCCGATCCCAGCTTCACGATCAAAGCCGATTCATATTATTCAAAATTCATAAACAACTTTACCGGAACTGTTGACACCTGGGCCCGCGATGGAATTACCTATAAACACAACGGTGGCGGAACAGTAATAGATATCCGCACGTTTGAAGGTGATATAACTATAGGCGCAAAATAATTATGCAGAATCCAAAACCTGTGGTAAAATTATAGATACATTCACACACAATTCATAATGGAGGTAGAAATTATGAATACATTAAAATCAAAATTAATAAAGTTGATTATGACAGGGTTGTTAGTTTTGACAGCCTTTGCATTTATTGCTTGTGGTGGAAATCAAGCACCAGAAGACAATTCTGAAAACAATTCTGAAGACGATGTTGAAACAGTAAACGGCACTGCGTCTATTGGCAAAACACAAGCACAGGCAGAAGCTGCAATTGAAGCCCTTGGTGATTATGAAATATGCAGTAAATACAAAACAGTTGATGACGATGAAGTTAGCGAAACTACATGGGTTGTAGGTACCAAAGGCGATACTATTTGGGCAAGTTTAAATGGATCAGGTTCAGCATTTAAGACAGTAGGTGATACAGTATATTGTTATACTTCATCAACAGAAGATGGTACCACAACCTATGAATATAATGATTCGCTTCCAGCTACCAATGATATACAAGCATCTCTTAATGCATACAAATCATCTATGGCAACATGGTTCTACTTTGCATATGCTTATGATGGTCAGCTTACAAAAGTTGGACCAGAAACTGTTGCAGGTAGACCTTGTACACATTATACATATAGCGATACAGCCGTTGTTCCTGGTGCCTATGCTGCTGTAAAATATGACATTTATATTGATAATGCAACCGGTTTAAATTTGAAAGTTAAATGGGAAGCAAAGACCAGCTCAGGCAATGGCTCTTTCGGCTTTGAAGTAACATCTTTCAAAACTGGTGACGATGTAACAGCTCCAACTCTGAAGGATCCTGAGCCTGCTTCGGACGAGGACTAATTCCTTATTTCCACCCTTCCCAGATTTTCTGCTGCATACCAACAGTAGCTTCTGTTTTTCCGTTGCGGCAGACTGGGAGGTTCATCAGGGTCAGTTGATTTTCAAAAAGCTTTTGTTCCTTGTCGCTGTCGTCAAGGTAAGCAATGCTTGAATAATTTTTTGATGACTTATCGGTCAGGGCTTCTATTGCATCAGCACGGGAGCCCTGAGTTTTTGTAAGAGCCGTTACAACAGAGTCAAACTCGCCCTGACTCATTTCTTTTTCTTTTAAATCTACAAATTGAAAAGGTATACGGCGTTCCTTAAAAAATCGCTGTGCCGCCTTGCAATCAAAACTCTTATTTGTTCCAAAAATCTGAATCATTTTTTTCCTCCTTTTATTATAGCAGAGAATTTCTTTTACATCACCCTAATCAAAATCATATAAATTATTGTTCCGCCAAAAATACTTATAAGGGTGTTTTTCTTCCAAAGGTAAGTTGCAATTGTAAAAGTGATAGCAGAAATCTGGGGCACCCATTGAGCAACAGTTGTAAAGCGGACATCTCGCAGGCTGTAAATCAAAAGGGCAATCATTACAACGGGCGGAATAAAGCGTTCAAAAATATGAATGAGTTTTCCCGGCTGACGTTTAGAAAAAACTGCAAACGGAAAAAGTCGTTCGGCAAAAACTATGAGACCAATTAATAAGGAAACAACGACAGCTTTAGTTACCGGCATTTTCAACCTCCAAAGCTTCGCGTCCCTTTCTTTCCTTCACAAACTTTTTAATCTGATCAATACTCAAAACTGCAAATAAAGCTGTAAGTGCAAAATCAACACCAGTCATATCAAACGGAATCATAGAACCAACAAGAGCTCCAATCAAACTTCCACCAACCCAGTATGACTGATCTAAAATCGAAACCGCAAAATAATAATCTTCTGCCAGAATATCAGGCGGCACAGTTGTTGTTGTCAAAAGAGAAAAGGTTTCATCAGTAAGTGCATAAATTAAATATGGCTTGTAACGACGGCATTCTTTAAACTGATTAATCAGAGGAAGTCCGTAAACAATGTGGCGGATATTCAAAAGCAGCTCTGTAACAAGAATCACTGGAATGGGAGTTCCGGCAGCAAAAAGAGAAACAGCTAGAAATTGTCCCGCACCAGCAAAAATCAAAATGCCGGTAGCAGGCGCAAGCCACCACGGATATCCCGCATTAATAGTAATGAGCCCAAAAGCAATCCCGCAGGAAATATAGCCCAGGAAAACAGGAATTGTAGTCCTGAGCGCAACCTTTAGACAATGTGTGTTCATGCGCAAATTGTAGTTGATTTTTCACATTCAAACAAGTTAGAATTAACAAGATGAATCTAATTCAACACCCCATCCCGCCTGTGTGGAATGAACAAAGCCGTGTCCTGATTTTAGGCACCATGCCCTCCCCAAAAAGCCGCCAGGCCGGATTTTTTTACATGCACCCGCAGAACAGATTCTGGAACGTGATGAGCGGAGTGTTTGGAGAAGAGTTTAAGTTTCCGAACATAGTTTTGGGTGCTGGCGCTACTGAAACAATAATTGCATCAGCCATTGCCGAGCGTCGGGATTTTCTTTTGCGACACAAGCTTGCCATGTGGGATGTTCTGGCTTCGTGCAAAATTGAAGGCGCCGCAGATGCAAGTATCCGTGATGCAGCACCAAATGATTTTACCACGATTTTTGAAAGCACACAGATTCATGATGTATTTTGTACCGGGAAAACCGCATACGAATTTTGGAATAAATATTGCGCCAATAAATACGAGCAGCGCTACAACCTCACATCATATTGTCTACCAAGCACGAGTCCTGCGAATGCACAGTGGAGTACAGATAAATTAATCAAAGAATATAAACAAATTACGCGGTTTCCGTAGTTCCTGCTTTTTTTGCTGCTTCCCAGGAAAACTGGTCGCAATTTGCGACCGGTTCAGGTTGATTTTTTCCGCTGTGTTCTTTGGGAGGACTTTTTTCTGAAGTAAATACCAGATTTCCGTCACCCCAGATAATCATTTTTACACGGGCTATTGGTTTACCGTTTTCCAAAAGCAGAATACAGGGGCATTTTTCTCCTGTCTTGAGCAGGGTTTCGGCATTTAATTTAGAAAGCTCGAGATGCTCTGCAAAGAAATCGGCAAGTATGTGATTTACAACGTTGTCTACACTTTGATTTGATTCTTCTGCCAGGCGGTTCAAAGCCTGGACCGTATCTTCATCTAAATCAAAGTCTGTATTTACCCAGCGTTCCAATGGCGTGATAATAATGTTTTCAAAAAAGATTTTTCCATCAGTTAGTTTTTCCATAAATACCTCGCGTTTTCTTTAAGGTCACAAATTGTGACCTTAAAAACATTTATTATTCTTCATCCACAAAGCCAATTTTCCGATTTGGTTTTGGCTCATCGATCAAATTATTCAACACTCTGATAATCTGATTAATCTTTTTATCCTGTTCAGAAAATTTTTTGTCACAATGGTCTATATGAAGCAAAAGAAGCCGCCGGATTTCTGCAAGCTCTGTCTTATCATCTGTTTTAACAATCTGCGAGCTCACATAATGACGAAGCTTTACAAAGGCATCCATAATTTTGATGCTCACTTGAATTGCTGTAGGACTATGTAAAACTGCAGATAGCATAGCTACGCCTTGTTCGGTGAACACGTAAGGAAGATATTGTCTTCCCCCGCGAGTTTCCGTTCTTTTGTCTATGGTCGCATTTTGCGACCTTAAAGAATCTTTTTCTTTTTTTGAGGTCACAATTTGTGACCTCAAAATGTCTTCTTCATCTTTTGAGATCACAAATTGTGATCTCAAAAAGTCATATTCTTCAGATATAAGCTGAAATCTAAACTCTTCGGGAAATCGTTCTTCATTTCTCTTTACAGCTTGATTAATTGTTCTGGTTTCCACCCCATACAATTCCGCCAGGTCACGGTCAATCATAACCTGCTTGCCGCGAATGAGAAATATTTTGCTTTGAACAAGTATTGGTGTAATTTCTTCATTATCCATGCCTAAATCTTACATTATAAAAAATCAAAAAACATTAAGTTAGAAACTTAATTTAAATTTCATTTTTTCTTATACTGTAAACATGGTGACCTACAAAATTGATCCAAGTTTTTCTATTCCCGTAATTGATGTTCCTGCGACATCAAAAAGGCTAAAAGAGTTACGAGAATCACACAATATCACAGTTGCTCAAATTCAAAAACTTCTAGGAATGGAAAATCCTCAATCAATCTACACATGGGAAAATGCGAACGAAAAATATCTTCCAAGATTAGACAACCTTGTTGCACTTGCAAAGCTTTACAATGTATCTTTAGACGAACTGATAGTAATCAAAACAGAAAAATCAGACGCCCTGCCAATAAAAAGACCAACACCACCTTATGCAATCGCACAGGAAACGTTGGACATTATTAACAACAACACTAACAACGAAACAAAACTTGCCCTGGAAAAATACTACGGTTTTTCATGGATTACTTCATAAATGTCTCGAGGACCTTTTCATACTCCCCATCAACAAACACCACTTCTTCACCGGCAGTCTGGAACTTTTGTGCAAAATCATGATTGCCCGCCTTCACACTTTCCATGGTGCAGTCAGAATCATCAAGTCGTGTTTCAATGTCGCTGGCGTGTTCTTTGATTATTGAAAAGTTTTCGTCAATGTAACCATCCGACAATGCAAGACAGACAAAGTGAATCTCACTTAAATACTCCGCTTCAAAATCACGACGCCATTCTGCTGGAACATAACATCCTTCCACAATAAGATTCTGTTTGTTTTCAATTGCTGTCTTAATCATCTCGCGGACGATGGGCCACAAATACTCTGTAAGTTCATCATCATCACACGGAGTAAGAGTTGTCTGACCGCTGCGAATCAAGCCCATTTTCAAATGATCAATGCTTAGATACGGCCACCCGTGTTTTTCCAAAAGGCGCTGAGCCAGAACTGTTTTCCCAGAATGCGACGCCCCAGTTATCAAAACAATCATAACGCCTCCGTCCTACTCTGCACTCTTATCACTTCCAAAATTAATCTGCAGCTTTGCAAAAAAATCTTCCAATATATAGCGCGAATCGATATCTGTATAAATGCGGATTACAGGATTGCCCTTGCCAAAGCTAGAAGAAGTATCTTCCTCAATAAAAGGTGCCTCGTGCTCAACATAATGCCCGCAGTCAGGATTCAACGCAACAGCAATTGCAGGAGAATCCCCCAACGACCAGCTTTCTCCTTTTGTCCATCCTGCCCCTGGAGAATTATTATAAGCAATCATATTTTCAAAAAGATGACGACCGATTTTTCCGTACGGATAAACCTTCTGCTGAAGCTCTGCCAATCCCACGGTAATAGTGGCATACACACTCGATGGAACAAGCCATAAATTTCTTGCATGACTCAAAATAAAGTTTGCCGCAGCCACATCGTTTCCAGAATTAAACTCACGCCAAGGCACACGCGCCAACCCATGAGTTCCAATCCATACAATTGTCATTCTGTCTAAAACCTCGGGACATTTTTTTACGGCAACTGCAACATTTGTAATTGCCCCCTGGCACAAAACAAAAAGCGGCACCGGGTCATCACGTAAGGCTTCTTTAATCAAAAACTCAACTGCCGGCGACGACGACTCCCCCATGTCCATAGCACCCTTCTCTCCCATAAAAACGGGAACTTCGCCATCAAGCTCCATAGCCTTTAATATAGTACAAACTTCATCATAACTGCGCTGGACAGAACCTTCCACAGCAAAATGTTCAGCAAGAATCCCCTTAACCATGAGCTTTGGACTGAGCAAAGCCTGAACAATTGCAAACGGATCATCCGCTTCGCAAGCCGCATCTGTATCAATAATCACGCGCAGCTTTTTTTCCTGCGGTACATCAAATAAAAATTTCGATTTCATAGTTTTTCCTACACATTAATCTTACAACTAATCTTTATAAACGCCAACTCTACCCAAACCAAGCTTACGATTTTTCAAATTCTTTTTGCAAATTCTCTATTCTCATAATAAAATATATGTACACGTAAATGGATTTTTGGAGGAAAAGAAATGAATTCTAAATTGAAAAAAATTAGTATTATTCTGGCAATTGCCGGCGTAATCGGTTTAGTATTACTTTCTGGCCTTATCGATAGTATTGCAAGAAAACGTTTCCGCACCCAGGCCAACGATGACATGGAAATGATTGCCCGTGTAAAAATAGCAAGTTTTGAAACATCAATGAATGAACAGCTTACGCTTGTACTTCAAATGATGAAAATGCCTTCCATTAAAAACTATCTTCTTCACCCTGATAATGAAGAAATTAAAGCTGCTGCATTCAAAGATCTCGAATCTTTTAAGGATTCCTTTGTATCAAAGTCGATTTTCTGGGTTTCTGATGTAGACCACGCTTTCTGGAGCGACATGCAGTACAGCTATGACGTAAATCCAGATAATCCGGATGAATACTGGTACAACATGACAATGTACGAAACAGATGTTTACAACTTTAACATCAACTACAACCCTTCTCTCAAGCAGACAAACCTTTGGGTAAATGCAGTTGTAAAAGATAATGGAAAACCTATTGGTATTATTGGAACAGGTATTCCTCTTACAGACATGATTAATCAGATGTATTCAGGCCTCGACCCACGTATAACAATGTATCTTTACAACGACGCTCTTGAAATTACAGGAGCAACAGACGATTCAATCGTAGAAAAAAAGGTAAACATCCTTGAAGTTCTTCCAGAACTTGAAACAATCGATTACAAAGCAAAAGACCTTTCTTTCAATACAATTAAATATGCTGAATATCTTGTTGCCCCTATGTCTCTTGTAGGCTGGCACATGGCTTTATTCAAAGAATATTCTGCTGTAGATTACTTCAACTTTGGACGTGTTGCTATTATTTCTGGAGTGATTGCAGCCTTTATCGTTATTGTTCTTGCCATTCAGATTATTAATATGGTAAATCAACTTTCGATTTTGAATGATGCTGTATTTGATCTTAGTTCCGGAAATGCAGACCTTACAAAACGTGTTACACTCAGACGAAAATCAATCTTCAAGGTTTTTGATCATCTTGTAGAAAACGAAAATAAATTCATTGAAAAGCTTCAGGGAATTATGGGCAACATAAAAACCTCGGAGCAGAATCTTAATACTGTGGGTGTAGACATGGCTTCAAGTACACAAAATACTGCTAGCGCAATCTCACAGATTATTTCAAACATCGATGCTGTTCACGGACAAATTAATCATCAGACAGAAAACGTACAGGAAACTGCAGGAGCGGTAAACCAGATTGCTGCAAACATTGATTCGCTTGAAAAGATGATTCGCCAGCAGGCAGATGGAGTAACACAGGCTTCAAGTGCTATTGAAGAAATGATTGGAAATATTCAGTCTGTAAATACATCTGTAGACAAAATGGCCAATTCCTTTAATCAGCTTGAAAAACAGTCTGAATCTGGTCAGGAAAAACAGCTTGCCGTAAACCAGATGATTCACGAAATTGAAGACAAATCAAAAATGCTTCAGGAAGCAAACCAGGCAATTGCAAGCATTGCAAGTCAGACAAACCTTCTTGCTATGAACGCTGCTATCGAAGCTGCACACGCTGGCGAAGCCGGTAAGGGATTTGCGGTAGTTGCTGACGAAATCCGTAAGCTTTCAGAAACTTCTACAGCTCAGTCAAAGAGAATCGGTGAACAGCTTAAGAGCATTCAGTCTTCTATTCTTGAAGTTGTATCTGGTTCTCAGGAAGCAAGTCAGGCATTTACTGTAGTATCAAACGAAATTGGAAATACAAATCAGCTTGTAACCGAAATTAAGGTTGCAATGGATGAACAAAACGAGGGCTCTAAACAGGTTATAGATACTTTGCGCGCAATGAATATGAGTACTCAGGAAGTAAGCAATGCTGCTCAGGAAATGATTGAAGGTAATAAACTCATTTTCCGAAACATCGCAGGCTTGCAGGAATCTTCTGGCGAAATGAAATCCAGCATGGACGAAATGGCTGTTGGTGCAAAACGCATTAATGACAGCGGTGAGGAATTGTCACAAATTGCAAACAAGGTAAAAGATTCCATCAACGAAATTGGTGGTCAGATTAACCAGTTTACAGTATAAAGGGAACATGAAGACTTACACAGTACATTCGGATTATCATGCACAGGAAAACTCAATAATTGAAAGATTAAAGCTTTCTGAGCTTGTAGATACTCATGAATTTAGCATGGACGAAGCCTGGATTAATATTGGCGGCTGGCAGAGCTGGAATCCGGGTTTTGAAATTGCTCCCGGCAAACAGCAGCCTTCTTTAACAAACAGGCTCATCAAAGGCTGGAACAATTATCTTGTTTTTCCAAACTCAAGCTTTAAACCAAGTAAAAATATTGTACTTGCACAATTTATTTCTTATCTTCGCTGGGGTGATTTTTACCTTGTGTTTGCGTCTGTAGGAAATGTTTCGCGTGTACTTCCGCCTGTTCAATTTATTTTTGACCGTTCACAAAACACAGTTACAATAGAAATCTGCGACAAAGGCAATGACTGGCGCCGAGATGATATAACTGCTCAAATAGAAATCTTTACAGCATCATCTTTCTTTGAATGCAAGGACAAGCTCCGCGAGATTTATAATACCCTTCACTTTTCACGCATTTCGCACCTTGGAAAAACTCCGGGCGGATGGGAAAGCTGGTATAATCATTATGCAAATATAAATGAAGAGCTTATTCTTAATGATCTTGAAGCTCTTACAAAAACAGAAAACGTAATTTCAAAAGGCACATGGAGCAGTAAAATATTCCAGATTGATGACGGCTGGGAGCTTGCACTGGGAGACTGGCAGCCAAGACCCGACCGCTTTGCAAACGGACTTACTCCTATTGTTCAGAAAATCGAAGAAGCAGAATATATTCCGGGCTTGTGGATTGCCCCTTTTATAATTGATGAAAGAAGTAAAACCGCCGCAGAACATCCGAACTGGCTTTTACGAAATGAAAAACATGAGCTTGTTGTTGCAGGCTATAATCCTTTGTGGGGCAAAAAAGGAAACTTTTACTGCCTTGACCTTAGCAACGACAAAGTAATTGAATATCTTGATAACCTCATGGAAACTGTAATAAACGAATGGGGATTCCGCTATATCAAGCTTGATTTTATGTATGCGGGAATGCTTTATGGAGACTACGAAACTCCAACTGCTTCTTACAAAATCTATAACCGCGCAATAACTGCACTTACTTCCCGTTCAAAAACAAAAATGGGAAAACCTGTTGCATATCTTGGCTGCGGTATTCCTTTTGAACTTTCTTTCAAATATACACCACTTTGCAGAATTGGCTGCGACACATACGAGCATTGGAAAAACAAAGTTGCAAGACTGCTCAATTGGAACGGACGAAACGAAGCATACCTTAATCTAAAAGACACACTTGGTCATGCACTCTGGGACAATACAGTTTTTGCAAATGACCCTGATGTTATTTTTGTACGCACTCAAAACTGTTCACTTACATCAGAACAAAAGCTTTTGATTGCGAAGGTCAACACGCTTTTTGGAAGTCAGTTTATGTATTCTGATGATCCTGGTAAGGCGGGACTAACAGAACATCAGCTTGAAACACAGATTAATGAATTCCGTTCTAAATATGCAGGACAGGAGTTTGGACTTATACAGACACAGGAAGATGTTTATAAAATTTTCAACCGTTCCCGAACAATTGAAGGAACTGTAGATTTAAGGACTTACAATGCAGATATTCAACAATCAGATTGACAGCGCTACTTATAAGAAGGCACTACGTACTCAAAAAAAATTCCTCCGCAAATTTGGTGATGACCGAAACACTGAATATCACCTTAAACTTACAGATAACAATGTGCTTACAAAACCTTTTGATTGCAAAATTATCCAGACAAAAAACGACGGGAACACATTTGCAAACGAGCTCCCTGCAAAACCTATAATCATTGGAAATATAAGAATGGGCTTTGGTCATTACAGAATCTCTATGGCTATGGCAAGTGCTGCCCGCTCTCTTGGATACACACCACTGTGGCTGGATCTTAATTCATTTCCGCAAACAACGTGTACAAAAATTATTTCGCATCAGAATTCTCTTTATTCAACAGGCTCAAGACTTTCACAAAAATCGCGACTGTTTAATAAGCTTATATGGGAACCATTAAATTACGAAGGCTTTAAAAAGCTTTCATACAATGCAGGCGACCAGATTACCTCCCAGCTTATGACACCACTTTTCAAAGAGATTCCACAGGATACTCCTTTTATTGCTACTCATGTTTGGCCAAGTCAGGCAGCAGTTCATGCAGGATTAAAAAATGTAATAAACGCAATTCCCGATAACTGGCCAATGGCACTACACCTGAGCGAAGGAGCTCTTCATACAGTTCAAACCTATAACACTTACTGGGGTTATAGAACTTTGAATGGCTTTGACGGAAAGAAAATCCTGAACCCAATGAGCAAAGATGACATTGTTTTTACAGGCCACTACATTGATCATGAACTTGTAAGTAATATAGAAGAAGATTGCCGCAAACGAATTGAACGTGCAAAAACTGGCAAACCAATACGATTCCTTTTTACAATTGGTGGAGCCGGTGCACAGGGAGAATTTTTTGCAGCAATCATAAACACTCTTCTTCCGTACGTAAAACAAAACAAGGCATGCATTTATGTAAACTGCGGAGATTACCAGAAGGTGTGGGAAAAACTTAAAGCAGACATACCTTCTCTTACAGATTCAAGCATACCGGTAACAGAGCATTTTGACGCTTGGGAAAATGAGTTAGCATTTACTAACAAAGCAATAGATGGAAATGACTTTGCGTCAGGAACAGGCATTCACGCTTTTTGTAACAAAGATATTTTTGCAGCAGTATACATCACAAATCTTTTAATGCGTGCAACAGACATTCTTGTTACAAAGCCTAGCGAACTTGCATTTTATCCTGTACCAAAGCTTTTTATAAAGCGAATAGGCGGTCACGAAATGTGGGGTGCCATTCATTCTGCAGAACTTGGAGACGGAACTCAGGAATGCGAAACTCCAGAACATGCAAGTTCAATTGTAAAGCTCATAATGGAAGATTCTGGCTTAATTGAAATGATGTGTAACAACATTGTGCAGCAGAAAAAACTTGGAACTTACGATGGTGCATATAAAACAATAAAATTAACAGAGAGGAATTAATTATGGAAGAAACTGAAGAATTATTAGAAGATGAAAATGGAAAATCTGTACCGGTTGCCCGGGTTCTTGATAGTGCATATACTCTTTTTACTTCCAGAGGAATTGAATCTGTAACAATGGAAGATATTGCACAGAAAGCAAAAATTGCACCCGCAGTTATTAACCGATATTTTGACACAAAAGATTCACTTGTTATTAAAACAGCAACTCATGCCTGGGCTACACAAATGGAAGCTGTTCTTCCAAATATAGTAAAACCAAAATATACAAATTCAACCGGTTATGTTCAGCTTGAACAGATTTTCATTCTGTTTGTAAAGTTGTATGAAAAGCATCAGGAGTTCCTGCGATTTATTTATCTTTTTGATGCATACGCAGTAAAAGAAAAAATCCAGAAAGACCAGATGACAAATTACGAATCTAAGATTCTGCTTGTAAAAGAAATCATTTCTGTAGCAATTCAAAAAGGAATTGAAGACGGCTCAATAAATCAAAAGTATGCTAAATGTGGAGATTCACTTTATTTTACCTTGATTCACACATTCTTTAGTACTGCACAAAAACTTGCACTCAGTGGCAAAATGCTTGATATGGATTCACAGATGAATGGAGCAAGACAGCTTACACTTTTGTCAGAAATCTTATTGGAAGGTCTTAAATAGACACACACAAGGAGGTACCATGAAATCACTTACCCGCGGAAAAATGTGGTGCTACGCAATCGGACAGTTAGGCTGGTCTATAATCAGCGGTTTGATTGGCTCGTGGCTTGTTTATTTTTATCAGCCTAACCAGGAAGCAATTAATGACGGAATGATTTCTATGATTCCGCAGGGACGAGTTGTTCTTGGCATTCTGACTCTTATAGGCTTGATTACTGCAGCAGGTCGTATCTTTGATGCTGTAACAGACCCTCTTGTAGGAAACTGGTCAGATAACTGTAAGCACAAGCTTGGTCGTCGTATTCCATTTTTGCGATGGTCTGCAATTCCTCTTGGCCTTGTATTTGTGCTTGTTTTCTGCGCTCCTGTTCACGGTGTAAGCGCTCTTAACACTGTATGGCTCTTTATTACAGTTCTTGCATATTACTTCCTCATTACCTGTTACTGTACTCCTTATACTTCGCTTCTTGCAGAGCTTCCTCATAATCAGGAAGAACAGCTTAAGCTTTCTATGTATATATCCTTAACGTTTATTGTTGGTACCTGTATTGGTTATGCCGCCCCAACAATCTGGGATATTTTAATAAATTGTGGAATACAGCGAATTCCAGCAATGAGAATTACATTTGCCTCACTTTCAATTCTTGCAACAATCTTTATGCTTGTTCCAGCCTTTGGAATTAATGAAAAAGAATATTGCAAAACACAACCTTCAAGCTCAAATATGTTCTCTTCTCTTGGTAAAACCTTTAAGAATAAGGACTTTAGAATCTTTGTTGCACAGGATATTATCTACTTCTTTGGACTCGCTATGTTCCAGACAGGACTTCCGTTCTTTGTAACAAGTCTTCTTCATTTACCAGAAAAAATGACAACAGCTATGATGGGGGGACTCACCTTGCTGTCTCTGGCATATTATCCTTTTGTTTCAAAATTTACAAAAAAATGGGGAAAGAAAAAACTCCTCATTGCGGCATTCATCGGCTTTGTTCTGACATTTGGATTCACAGCCCTTTCCGGCGACAAGCTTTCGTTTATTCCAATTTATGCAC
>CAMKDH010000046.1 GCA_946411215.1 uncultured Treponema sp.
CTTCACACGCAGGACTACCCTGGTGTGCAATTATCCAACGTAGCCACTATGCCTTTAACGGAAGCCTTAAACATGATATACAACATAATTATTCAGTTGTCGATAAAGTTGTGCTTGAATTGTTGTTATTTATTTTTTTGCCACTTAAATGGAAGTTGTAGTTTTTTTTGAAAATTCCTTTAGAAAAATATGTTTAGTATAACAACCCTCCAAAATTGGAGCATATTAATACTATCGCCGTAAGATTACGGCGATAAACGTTTTATTCATAGCATATCCTTTCTAAGAACCATCATTAAGAATTCGGATGATTTTGAAATAAACAGTTCTTCCAAAAAGTTCGTAATACGAACTTTTATATCAGTAAAAAAAGTTTTTATGAAAACATTTATAACATTTTATTAGTTTACATATAAATACCCGATATAAGACATGATAGAAATATAAAAGTATACAAACATAAATAATATTTACATATAAATACCCAATCTATGTACACTTACACAATGATGTAAACACCCTTTAACTTGCCAGTGGTGTACATAGCATATTTATCCTTCCCTTTTAATCATATTACTCTGTGGCCGCAATTCTTTTGTTCCTGCTTTTTTTATTATGTCAGACATTTCTGAAAGTTCGTATTACGAACTTTTAAGTTTTGCATTTATATCCAGGCTTTTATTTGTATAACAACCCTCCAGAAATGGAGCATTTTAATACATAAACAATAGTCAAGATGAAAAAAGGTAATAATAAAACAAAAATAAAATCAAAAGAAGTGGTACCCTTTTGGTACCAAAGTGGTACCAAAGTGGGGCCTGTAAAAATATAGTGGTACCAATGCATATATAGAAGAAAAATAAAAGGGTACCACTTCTTTATCTTGCCTATCGGCTAAACCCTATATTCATTATAAATAATATGTATTTTCTAATTATTGCAACTTTCAGTATAACAACCCTCCAGAAATGGAGCATATTAATACCTATCTTTTTACTACTCTTCAATTATTCTAAATCGAATGTTGTCTTTCTTCTTCTTCACTGACTTCTCGACTACTTTGTAAACAAGGTCTTTATCTGTGGACACTTCGTAGCGCACCTTGTTCAGATCAAGCGGCCCGTCTTCTGAAGTATAAAGAAGCACAGTAGTTTTCTTACCGTTACCTGTAATGAGCATTTCACAACCAAAAGGCTTTTTTTCGTCTCCTTGATAAAGAGCCTTTACCATACTATATTGGTAAACATCTCTGTAGATTGAAAGCTGAGACTTCATGTCTATTTTTATTACCTGTTCACCGCCGGCATCATCGATACACGTAAAGCCAATCGGGTACATTTTCATTTGCTGTCCTAAAACCTTTTCTTCTTCTGCCAGGCAGGATTCGAACCTGCTCTTATGGGAAAGCCGTTAAAAAAAATGCACTGCATTTTTTAGGCTTTACTTATCGATCTGCTCGCGAGATTTATCGAGCGCGACCTCATGACCCCAAATCACGCATTCTACCAACTGAACTACTGGCAGGAAAAACTGGGTAAGGTAAGAATTGAACTTACGCCGACACGCGTATGAGACGTGCATTCTACCACTGAATTACTTACCCAAATATAGGATATATCCTATTATGTTTCGTATGAGAGTCGAACTCATAACCCCGTAGGGAACTGCTTTTGAGGCAGCAGCGTATACCAATTCCGCCAACGAAACAAAATCTGGTCCAGGAGAGAATCGAACTCTCATACCATAAAGGCATCAGATCCTTAATCTGACGTGTCGTTCCGCCTTCGCAGCACAGCTGCTCGGAGACTCGCTCAAAATGCTCCACAGGAGCATTTTGCCGGCTTACAGCCGTCGCTCCCTACCAGTTGCACCACTGAACCAAAAATTACCCACATGGGCTAAAAGCGCGGAAGGGCAGACTCGAACTGCCTAACCTGGATTTTCAGTCCAGTGCTTTACCCGTTAGGCTACTTCCACATAATCAGATTGCCCTTTATAGGGCATTTTTATTTCATGCCGATTCTGCCTCCCGCGATTCAATGTCACATTCAATTTCGACATTACTGGTAACGACAAAATCGTCGACCTTAACACCATACACAGAGGCAATTACAATCATGTTGTCGATTGTGGGCAAGTACTTACCTTTTTCCCAGGCGTAAATTGCTTCTGGTGATGAGAAGTTGAAAATGTTTTGAATTTCACGTACAGAATAACCAGCGCGAATACGATACGCTTTGATCTTGGCTGCTGTTGCAGCCACGTTGATTACTGGTTTATAAATCTTACACATTCGTTCCTCCTAAAACATGGGAGCCAACGCATGTGTAAAAAAGACTCAAGCGCTGGTCTTCCCTTCAAAATCTTTAAAAGCAGGCTGGCACATAAATCCAAGCCCGCCGAGCATTCCCTGTATCTGCAGGAACTGGGGCAGTCTAAATAAGAGTCTTTGCAATTTAAAAATGTTAGAAACAACTTTCATCTCAGTTCCCCCTTTGTAAAATTCAGGTTGCTCAACGAGCCCTACTTCTAAAGTTTTCCGTAAAAGAAACGCTTTAGTAGAAGTTGTATTTGAAAATATATCATCAAAATACAAGCTTGTCATTCAAGTTGTACTTGAATCCTATTCCGCTGCTTTAAAATTGAAAATCGGTTTTATGATGTTTACAATCTGTGCAGTCGGTTCAATATTTGCAATGATTTCGCCCATATCCTTGTAGGCCATTGGAGCTTCATCAAGCGTGTCCTTGCAGATAGTTGAACTCCAGATGCCTTCCATTGACTTTTCAAAATCATCCATATTCAATTTGTAACGGGCTTCCTTGCGACCCATTACACGGCCGGCTCCATGTGGTGCAGAATAGTTCCAATCCTCGTTACCCTTGCCTTCGCACACAAGAGAACCATCCCGCATATTAATCGGGATTAAAAGCTTTTCTCCCTTGAGGGCACGCACACTACCCTTTCGCAAAATCATTGCATCAGTGTCGATGTAATTATGTATCGTCGTAAACTGATCAATGATATCGTGCTTGTCGAGCCTGAGCCCTACACAGATAGTTTCAATCATAGCCTTACGGTTGAACGCCGCAAACTTCTGAAGGATTTTCATATCGTTGATATAATCTTCAAAAAGCTGTCCTTCCACATAAGCCAATGGCTGAGGAATATTCGTGCAAACCGTAGCCTTAATTCCAGGAAGCAGAGTTTGAATTTCATCCTGTCGCCCCTCTGCCTTAAGCTTTGCAATTGCCTCGCGGAGATGAACATCATCAGTTTTGTTCAACTGACGCCATGCCATTTCCTGATAGTAATTTGCAACTTCAAGACCAAGATGACGGCTTCCCGAATGTACTACAATGTAAAGGCTTCCCGCCTCATCACGATCTGCCTCGATAAAATGATTTCCGCCCCCTAACGTTCCAAGAGACCGGCGCGCATTTCCAATATTTGCCTTACGACATCGAATTTTATCAAACTCAATTTCATCAACAAATTTGTGAAGATGTCCCGCCCGACGAATCTCACGCCCAACAGGAATGTTTTTACGGATGCATTTATCAAGTTTCTCGGGGTCAAACTTTTCGCTAACAGGAGAATCTGCCTTGATAATCAAAGTTTCCATCCCGCAACCAATATCAACTCCAACAAGATTCGGACAAACCTTATCGGTAATTGTCATTGTTGTACCAATGGTGCAGCCAGCCCCAGCATGAACATCCGGCATCATTCGTATACGGCTATCCTTTGTATAAGGCTGATCGCAAAGCCGCAGAATCTGCTCGCGTCCCTTTTCTTCGAGATTATCAGTAAAAACCTTAGCTGTATTGAATTTTCCAGTTACTTCAATCATTCGCTGACTCCAAAAACAAGGTTCATCGTGTCCTAGCTTTTGACACATTTTTTCCTGGTAGCTTTCTTTTCGCTGTATTAGCGTTTGCTGTCTGAACCTTTATGAGCCAATTGTATATTTAACAAAAATTAAAATCTCGGAAAATTTGGTGCGAAAAGTGGTTTAATTACAATAACTCCATCTGCCGGTTAATCCTCTCCCGAACAAGATTTACAAAACTCGCTGGTTCAAGGACCTTTACCATTGGGCCAAAGCTCAAAACTCTTATAACTAATTCGGTTTCATCAAAGGAATCGTAATTAAGAGTAAGGCGGTATGTGTTTTCGTCAAGCTGGACGGCGCTTTTTTCAAAATGGGCAAAGGCTAGCATCACACGTTCCAAAGCTTTTCGGTCATCATAAATTTCCAGGGTGACACTTGTTCGGGTGTTATCAGGTAAATCTGTTTCTAAATCTTCTGAAGGCTGTTGATTATCCGGTACCTGGCATTTTTTTATTCTACCTATGTTTATTACAGTCTGATGATTTTTATTCTTTCCATAACACCTGAATTTATCATCCTTTTGAGAATATTCAATTTTACATGGCAGAAAGACAAAGCGTTTTCCCTTGCCTAAGCGGGCTGCGTATTCAACATGCAGAGTCTTGCCTTCATGTACAGCCCTTAAAACCTCACGGAAAATGTTTCTGTATTGTTCATCATCATACGGGTCACCGTCGGAGTATTGGTCGTAAAGATAAAAATCTTTTTCTGTAAAAAGAGGATCAACATTCTCCAAATCTTTTTCTAGCCGTGTCAAAACTTCTGGTTCAACAAAAAGACCGAATCGTTTATCATTCATAATTGCCTTGAGCCAGCGCTTCTGTAAAATAGAAAGAGGCATTGTCGGTGTGTTGCGGATATTTGTACTGTAATCCTTTTTTATCAAAGTCCATTTTCCGTTTTCAAGAGCACTACCAATAGACAGATAGCTTTCTGGAAAAGCAGATTCTTGAACGAGCTTATAAAGTGAATCAGAATTCAATTCACCCTTTTGAGCACAGGCGATGATTGAGGCAACGGTATTATAATAGGCACTGTAAATTTCACTGAACAGCATCGGAGCCTCCATCATACATTTGCTTCATTTTTCTGATATCGCCATAAAATCTCCGGGCTACGCTTTTATCACTGCAATCAAAAAAAGTAATTCGGCAGATAAAGGTTCTTGCCCACGGAATAATTTCCTGCGGATCAAAAACATCAGCATCAAACTGCGCATTGTTATTATCAAGCAAAGTAACTGTGCCGCAACGTTTTTCGCGCTCAAGCCGTTGAAGTATAAACTTTTCATCTTCTTCAAAATGAATACGGAAAGTTACGTGAGTCGTTGTGGTATCGTTATGATTTTTATTCTGTTTGAGCGCAACACCCCAGATGTAATTTCGAAGCTTTTCAAACTCTACACGCTTTTGATCAAAGCCCGCATATTCACCGCCAGTCTGTATTGAAACAATATAATCAAAACGCAGCGCCAGAAAATATTTTCCCCGTGGACGATATGCCATAAGATACATGCGACCACCTTGTGTGCTCTGGTATATCATAACAGGAATTACTTCATTAGGAAATGTCCTGTCATCCTCTGCACGCTTTTGTTCAATTGTAAGATAGCGATGTTCGCGGATCGCTTCAAAAACCTGTTCAACAAAATCTGACTCAATCGATGAAGTTATGTAATGATGCTTATACTGAAACACTTCGCTTTCTGTCTGGGCTTTGCGATTAAGCTTGTCAAAAAGAAAACTACCGGCAACACCACAAGGAGCTGTTTCAGAAAAAAAGTTTATTGCATCCTCAAGGCCTGTCAGCTCTGTCATGGGTATACGGAAATAAAGCATGGTTTTGCCATTCTTCTCTGAGTCAATCAAACCAAGCTCTTCGTATTCCTTCAGCTTTTTTCTGAGAGTAGATTCTTCGGGAACTGCATCAGAAGTAAATCCATCCAAAAGCTCTGAGTTTATTTCATCAAGAATTTCATTCAAAGATTTTTTCTTTCCGTCAGCAAGAAGGTCCATCACCATAAAATGAAGTGAAATATCCATTGCTGTAAACGACTTTGCCTTAAAGATTTTATAAAGCGGATTATGCGGTGTACGCCTTGAATCGATGGAAACAAAATTAACTTTACCATTTTCATCGGGCCGGAACGTCATGTACCCGTCAAGATAGTTTTCCAGCCTTCGCTTTTCATCATCATAAGTGCGCGTACTTTTCCCAACAAAATCTTCCCGCGTCTTAAACCCATAAATATAAAACGATCGGATATAAGTTCGAAGAGTCTCCAGATTTTTTATCAGCTCCGAGTACGCCATACCAATATTATACACTTGAATTTGCTGATTTGAAATTAAAGTAGTACTTGAATTTTTTTGTTTTGTCGAAATTTCCTGTCACTCAATATCATAATTCGAGAATCTATTAAAAATCCTCTTTATTCATAACTACCGGATAACTATCATACTGTCTGCAACCAGGAGTTGGGAGCAAGGCAGAGCGTTTTACAATATTATTTCCAGTGTGACTTTTGTGACTCGAGTCGTTTGCTACAAATTCATCAATGTATTCTGACAAGACAATCTCATTGGTTTCTGCACATTTATAAACCTCATCCAAAAAAGTGTTAGGATTAAAAGTCAGGCATTCCTTACGGACAAGAGTATGAAAACCGCCACAGGTTTTGATAATTGCAAAGTTAGCTTTACCAAACAACTTAATACCGGCTTCGTGCAAAGCAGCATAACATTTATCAAATATCTCAGAAGTTCTGCAGTCGTTTTTGATATCCATATCAAAATCCAGCCAAATGCGACGGCTTGTATGAGCAGCATGGCAGCTTTTCATGTGTTCGAAAACCTTTGGCATTTTTACCAGATGATCCTGAATACCTGGCTGAGAACCTCGCAAAATAGCTGATGTCAGATTCTTTCGCTCATTGTTATAATGTTCAAAGGTATCTTCAATACAGTCAATTTCGTTTGTAGGATTTACAACAGAATATACAACCATTGCATGCTCAGGGTAAGGCACGCCTGCCGTAGTTAAAAGAGATCGCTTGTCGCAATTGTAGGCATAAAATGCCTGCCTATAAATATCAAAGTTCCATTCCTGCTTGAGCCCTCCCCTACAGCGAATTAGTTCTTCGCGCATCATTTCACCACGAGCACCAACCTTTGTATACTCGCGTTCTTCATCAGTCAGTTTCTTTCCGCGACAGGCAAGCATAACCATATAGCTTTCATATGCAAGCGGTTTTTCAATTATGTGATCAAAGAACCAGCGGAGTTCATTCTCATCTAAAATCATGTCATAGTAGTCTGCCATTTTATTCCTCAATTATTTCTAAAAACAAATTATCCAATTTATCCAAATCGAGTTTGGTAGTGTTAACCTCAGCAAACATCGATGCTTCGCTTAATTTTGTTTCTATGAACAAATCCAATTCTGATATTCTTGAACCTGTCTGTTTTTCACTTCCATTCATTTTTGCTGTAAGAAGCTCGTCAACTATATTCCTCAATTTTGATGGCAATACCTCTTCAACAAGACTCATAAACTCTGTCGGCGGCACACTATGCTTTTGCATAATCCATACACAGGCAAGAACAGGGCGAAGCACATAAAGATATTTTTTCAATACAACTTCGGAAGTACAAAAATTTGTGCGTACATTATTTTTTGCCATACCCTTGTAATGATGAAGCATTTTCTCATCCTGTATAAAATCCTTCATTACTTCAGAAACCTTTTCCCATTCCGAAGTGTTCCGGTAAACAATGGGAGATCCAGCCCATTCAAAAATCACTGGATTTGATTTATAAAGTTGCTTACAGAACTTCTTTAAATCCCAACCGTTTATATCGTAAATATCATTAAGCTCAGCATCTATGAAATCGGGAAGTTCTTTTACCCGAAGATAGTCTTGAACCGGTCTGACAAAAATAAAACGTACATCATAGTCAGAATCCGCACTTGCAAATCCCCATGCACGGCTTCCACTCTCGCAGGCATATATAATACGGATGTTCTCGCGCGCTTCAATTTGAGACAGTTTTTCTTTTATAGATAGAGTGATTTCCTTTTCGTTCATTTGTTGCACCTCTGATTTCTCAATTTGAATTATAAATTCATGAGACTCGCAGAATCTCGGAAATTTTAGTGCGAAAAAAAGAGACTGTCATTAAAGTTATACTTGAAAAAATATATTACAAAGATATTCTAAATCGTGTGACTATTGAACCATTTTTTGAGATTAATGAAGTATGAAGTTTTATAACCTGCTCATATTCGAAAAAAATCATTTAGCAAGTTCCTGGTAAGCTTCCATGTTCTGATTTATAAGAGAATCTGAAAGGGCAAAAAGTTTATCATCAGAAACAGTACTGAACGACTTATCTTCTTCTAAGACAGTTATTATGACTTTTCTGCCATTATATTTTTCAAGAGAAAAATCATCTGCCAAAACAGTATTTCCCTGAATCCTTCCAGTTGTTGCAAACATTTTGCCGCCTCCATAAAATATTATATCATATTCTATGCTTTTTTGCGTCAAAAATCAATTTACAAAAAACCATTATTCCAGACAAAATGTCCCCGTCACGGCGACCACAAAGAAGAACACTTGTGATATATTATAGTCATTACGACGCGGGATGGAACAGAGGCAGTTTGCGAGCCCCATAAGCTCGAGGTCGGAGGTTCGAATCCTCCTCCCGCCATAGATTTAAAACTTTAGTTTTGCTATATTCTTTTGAAAAGGAGACCAGGTATTCACAAATTGCATTTCATTTTATCAAAACAAACTTCTTGAACAATTCCCACTTCTCAAACGAAATCTGACGATTCCAAAAGAAACATTTCAGGAACGTCTGATGCACATTATCTGGAATAAGGGATTTTCCGAAATTCAAATCTACAAATCTGCAAACATAGACAGAAGACTGTTTTCAAAAATTCGTTCTGATTCTACCTACCACCCTCAAAAGCAAACTATTCTTCAGCTTCTAATTGCCCTGCATGTTAGTCTTTCAGAAGCCGAAGATTTGCTTTCAAGAGCAGGCTTTGCATTCTCTCCAACAAACAAAACCGATGTTATTTTCCGTTTTTGTATTGAAAATAAGATTTTCGATTTGAATGTTGTTGAAGAATTGATTTATGAAACGGAATAAACTTTCCTCCAAAAAATCCTACGATCTCTCCTCCCCCTTCTTTGCCGGAATTGCGGTTCTTGCAAACCTGCCTATAACCTCGATCATGTCATGAGTTATGCATTCAATACATCTGGTATGCAGAATCTCTGGAACCCCATAAAAAGCTTCTGCCATAGCAGTTGCAATGTCGGTAAGCGTGTCACAGTCGCCACCAAGACTTACTGCAGTTCGGATTACATCTTCAAAACTGGTGCCTTCTAAAAAAGCGGTGATAGCTTCTGGCACAGTTTCCTGGCAGCTTTCTACGTGATGATAATTCGGGCGGATCTGATCGCAGGTTCGACTTAAGTCATAACCAAACTCTTTGATTATGTATTCCTTGATCTGTGGTTTTGTATAACCATTACGTGCCATCCAGATTACACTCGCTGTTGATTCTGCTCCCTTTATTCCTTCCGGATGATTGTGTGTAACTTCGGCACTCCAGCGGGCAACTTCCCTTGTTCGTTCAAGGGTTTCGAAAAGCCATCCTACAGAAGAAACACGCATTGCAGAACCGTTTCCCCAGCTGTTATAGGGCTTTGTGTTTTCCGAAGCAAGCCAGCGGTAGAACCTTCCGCCATAACCTGCATGAGGATATTTATGACCCCACAGTTGCATGCTGGTGATCATCGATGTTTTCATTGTGGTCTCATCCGCATCAAATCCGGCTTTTAAAATTCCGTCACAGATTGCAACTGTCATTACCGAATCATCTGTGAAACGCGGATGTTTACAAAACAGAGGGAACTCTTTTGTTTTATGTCCCCTGTCAAATTCAAATGGCTGACCAATTATGTCGCCTAAAATTGCTCCTATCATTTACAAACTCCCTTTCTTGTTTTTCTTGCTGTGATATTTCTCAATTTTTTCTTTCCAGTTATCAGGCATTGATTCGCAGGCACGAAAAACTGAAATAGTATCGCTCATACAATTAAAATTGAGCATTGTTCCAGTTCCATCACATTCATAGCGCACTGCCCTGTTACTGGCAATTCCAAGCTTTCCGGCCTCTCCAATGGCATCAATATTTGCTCCAAGGAAAATAAATTCCCAGCCATATTTTTCCTGCTGCTTTTTTACAAGCTTTTTGATTTTTTCATAATCATAGATATGGCTTGAATTTTCCTGACCATCAGTTGTAATTACAAAAACTGTTTTTTCAGGTCTGTCTTCTTCACGCGCATATTTATGAACATTACCTATATGTTTGATTGCACCACCAATTGCATCAAGCAAGGCCGTGCATCCGCCAACCGAATACTGTTTATCATTCATAGGTTCAATCTTTTTAATTGGAACTCTGTCATGAATAACATTGCTTGAATCACTAAACAATACTGTAGAAACATAGGCCTCTCCTTCTTCCTTTTTTTGTTTTTCGAGAAAAGAATTGTACCCTCCGATTGTGTCTGATTCCAACCCGCTCATGGAACCACTTTTGTCCAGAATAAATACGATCTCTGTTAAACCCTTTTTCATACAGCTTCCTCCTGTTTTGTTTGTTATAGCTGTATAATAAGGTTTTTTGAGTCTGTAGAGGTCGCCATTTTGGCGAATGTTTATAAATTGATTGAATAAAAATCAGGAAGGAGCAAAGCATTCAAGACCATGAGAATCCAGAATGATATCAACTTCTACAAGATTATAGATTTGCTTTATGACACAGTATTTTACAATCAGATCAAACTTGCTGGACGGCATAAAGGCATAACCCGCACTTGCAAGAAAATGTTCATATTCTGATAGGGAAAGCTCCAGAGCCAGCCCCAGCGCCATTACAACATGCTTCTTGGGAACATAATCTTTATTGCTGATAATCTTGGAAAAAAACTTTTTGTCTATGCCGGCCTTTTTGTAAACCGTTGCATTTTCGAGCTTGCGGTCTGCGATATGCTGCTGTAATGTATTTTGAAAATTAAGTGGTTCCTTTGAATCACGGATAAACGAATCAACATCTATTGGAGCAATGTCAGCATCTTTTAATTCTGTAGTAGTTTCCTGCGCTTCAAATAAAGTAACAGGAGCAACCTTTAATTCCACATAAGCTGCATTTAATTCAACGGGTTGTCCACAAACTGGAATCCTTTCCGTGTCATAATCTTTAAAGATATCCCCTTCATAGTTTTCATCAAGAAAGTCCTGGATATCATCAAAAAGCTTTTCGGAAATCATATAAGATTTCTGATCATAAACAACTAGCGTGATATCTATATCATTTTTGAGCAAAAAGCTGCTGATTTCTTCGACAGCAATTTTAAGCCCCATCTCTTTTGGGAAGCCATAAAACCCGGTTGCCAGAAGAGGAATTGCAACACTTTTACATTTGAGCTTGCGAGCAATCTCCAGGGAAGAGGAATAACAGTTTCTAAGATTCTGTACCGTTTCAGGTTTTTCTGAATTGTAGCGGGTGCCAACCGTATGAATAATATATTTGATTCCGTTCTTCCTCAGCGCAAATGATTTTGTTGCAACCGAGTGCCCCGGTTCAATCATTCCGATTTTTCGTCGTGCACGAAGGAGCTCTTCCCTACCTGCCGCATTGTACACAGCAGTATCAGTCCCTCTTCCTACAGTCGGGAAAGGATTTGCTGTATTTACAATAGCATCTGTGTGAACCTTCGTAATGTCATTTCGCTCAATTCTGAATGGCATGATTTTATTATAACAAAAATTGTTTTATCGTTTAAGATGTTTTGCCCACATCAAAAACCGCTCAACAAGATAGTTTCCCAGCGTTGTTAAGTACGCAAAAAGTAAAATGGAGGAAGCTTCCGTTTGCGTAACATCTTTTAAAAGAGAAATTCCGTGAACTGTTTTAAATTGATTAAGAATCTGATCAAAGTAACATTTCCTTTCTGGATCTAAGAATCTTTCACCCAGATGTTTATAAGTTTTAAGATAAAAAAATCCCAGACTGTTATCAAGTTTGTTTTGGTTCCATTTTATGTCCGGCTCCTTTAAATCTGAAAAGGAATCAATAATTTGTTCAACTTCAAAAATAAATGATTTTATAGCGGCAAATTTTTCATTCAGTATATCCGGGTCATCATCAGATTTATACTCCGCTGCCTCTAAGGACGGATGATTGAATAAAACCATATGACCATAAGTTAACACATCCTTATACAACATTTTCCATTCTTTTGGATCACACTTCCTGAACAGATTCCGCAGCCTTGCATCAAGAAGCTTTGTTGGATTATTCAAATCTTCTTTGCACTCGGTGGCTTCGATTTCCTTAACAGCTTCAATCAAAAGGTCAAATTTTTTGCAGGCTAACTCTGCAGAATCATAAAGGATGGCAGTTCCTCCGGCATAATTAAAACTGTCTACGACATCCTTTTTATCATCAATCAGAATTGCGAAAGGGTTTGCATATTTGAGTTTGTCCTTTGCTTTGGGAACAATTTTTATGTTTGATTTTGAAAGCGCAAGGTTTTTCTGACACCATTCTGTTTTACCTTCCCTGCCCGCCTCTGAATGAATTGCACTAAGGATTTTGATTTTCCAGCCAACCCTGTTTGCGAATATCAGAACCTTGTTATAAAACTCCTGGGCTCCCGGCATCCATTCCATTTGAGTCCAGAAGTCTTTGCCAAGGGAATCAATCTTATCCCAACTTGCCTTGCCATTCTGCTTAAAGCATTTTTCTTGTTCACACTTTTTCTTAAAGTTTACAAGAACGCCGTCCAAATCGATGTAAATTGTCATGCCCTCTCCCCTACGCATTCAGCCTGAATTCTTGTGGGACTTCGCGCTTAGCCTGATTTTCACGCATGCAGGAAACCACAAGCTCGTCAACAGAAGTGTGCAGAAAATATGCAAGCTTAATAATGTTGTCCAGAGACGGAAGCGATTTTCCTTCACGCCAGTTGTAAATTGCCTGGGGTTGCTCAAAACCAAAAAGATTCTGCAGCTCACTTACATTAAGATTACTGGATTCAATTTGAGCAGTAATGTTCTTAGCAGTTTCATCAACAAGAATAATTGGATTTAAAAAGATTTTTGTGTTTAAAGTCTGGATCATATAGCTAACCTCGAGTTTTGATAAGACATCTACGATGCCTTTAAATGAGAATTCAGAGTTCCAAAGAACCCCATCAAAACTCGGATTGCCACCACCGTACTTCATTATAAAAAGATTGGCCTGAAAGCAACTAGTGCTAACACTTAAACTCTAAGGCAAACCAATGCTTTTGTCAACAAAAAATGATTTTTTCTAATTCCTGTAATCCTTAACTCCGTCAACAAAATCTTTTACTTTGACTTTGCAGATAACCCGATCAAAGTTGTTTGTATACAGTTCCAAAGGAGCACGGACAACCAGACCTTCCATTTTGTATTGAGGATTAAGCTTTGAGTTTGGACGGGTTTTGATAAACTCAATTGCTTCTTTCAAAGTCATAGCTTCTTCCCATGGATAGAGCAAGTCCAATTTTTTTGCAATTTCCTTTACTGCTTCCCGATTATAAAAAACTCCGTCAGAATTCTGAATATCATACATTATGAAATTTCCTTCAGGAAAACCATAGTGAACATTGTAATCTTTGGAAATTCCTTCGCCATAAATTGTTACCGGTTTGTCTCCAAAAATTTCTTCAATGACAGATTCAAATTCAGAAGTCCCAAAAGTGTTTTTTAAGTATTCCAGATAACGGGGAGAAAACTCAGATTTTTCCGTGTGTCCTACAAATGAAATCCGCTCACCATCCCAGACAAGTCCAACCGAAGTTCCATCAATTTTTTCGGAAGCAAACATTTTTATTTCGTTTTCATAAAACATCTTTACCCAGGCCTTTGCAAAAATCGAAGTATCTACCAGCCTGTCTTTAGGAGTTGCCCTTCCAAACGGTGCCAGAATTTTTTGATAATTATGTGCCATAAAATCCTCCATCGCAAAAAAGTATAAAGCGCGAGATAGAGGCTGTCATTAAAGTTGTGCTTGAATTGGTGTTCGCATACTTATAACCGACACGTGTCGGTCAATTACGGCAACGCTTAGAAAGGTCTACATTATGTCGTAAAAAGCTCGTTTTCTAACGTTTCTTTTTTTATTATTTCAATTTTCTCTTTAGACACAGGAGATAGTATAAAAAATCTAATTAGAACGAAAAAATAATTGTATTACAGGCATATATAGAAGAAATAATAAAAAGTAAAACAGAAAGAAACAATGTATTACACTTAACTCCATGCATAATATAGAAATATAAAATATTGTGTTACAATTCTTTATCTTGCCGTATGAGGTCAGGATCATTGTTTTTTTTCTTTTGTTTATTATTTTTTCCTTACAAACCGACAGCTGTCGGTCGAATTATTACAAATATTACGGCAGAATAGAGCTTTCACTAAGCGAAGCCGTAAAACCGACACGAGTCGGTTCACTGTTGAATTTTCTGCTTTAAAATGTAGAAATAAAAATTGCAGGACAAAAAAAGGCTCGGTAACTTTACGCAGCTGACAAAACTGCAGGAAACCAAGCCTTAAAATCTTCCGATTCCGCCACTCGCAAAGGAGCTTCTAACGACACGTTCATGGAAGCAAAGAATAACCTTGTGTGGGCAAATCCTAGACGGCTCTCATTGCCGAATCAAATGACCACTCAAGGATTCTTACAAAAATACGATTGAAGTACAATCGCAAGGAACTTATTTCCTATTGAGGTTCTTCAATCGAAAAAATGCTTCAGACTACAGCCCAGGGAACAAAGCCCTTAAAAACACACTTACACCTGAAGCACAATTAAAAAACGTCGGTGAAGTTCGCCACACTTCCTCAACCGCCAGACAAGGACTGTCCGACCCCGCAGCAGGCATCTCTACATTAACCGACAATTGGGCAGGATACAACACGTGCCATCTCTACGCCCAATGGATTTATAATACTACAATAATTATCTTTTGTCATTAAAGTATAGCTTTAATTTTCAACCGACACGTGTCGGTTATAAAATATTTCATCCTCTTGAAAAATTTATGTTTGCAATGTTGAAAAAATTTGTTGATTATATAATTTATGGTGTTATATTTTTACAAGGTACTATCAAATGAATAATTGTACAAAAGAAAGGCTTGATAAAAAT
>CAMKDH010000047.1 GCA_946411215.1 uncultured Treponema sp.
GAATTCTTGTTGATAACATTCAGAACTTTGGGGCTTCCGGCGACAGACTTTATGAACTTTGGAAGACAAAGCCTTCTGTAAAAAAAGGCTTTGAAACAATTGAAGAGGCCCACAAAGTAAGCAGTGATGTTGGAGAAGAACCTGTTGCACAAGAAGATAAAGTTCAGGGACGCGTAGAGTTCCGTAACGTAAGCTTTACATACAATGAAGTTCCTGTAATTAAAAACATGAGTTTTACAATTGAACCTGGAATGACGGTTGGAATTCTTGGCCCTACAGGAAGCGGTAAATCTACAATAGCAAATCTTATGTGCCGTTATTACGATGTTACAGACGGTGCAGTTTTAATTGACGGAAAAGATGTCCGCGATTACGTGCCTGAAACGCTTCGTAAAAATATTGGTATTACAATGCAGGAAGCCTTTCTGTTCAGCGATACTGTAGAAGGAAATATTGCTTTTGGAAATCAGGGAGCAACCTTTGAAGAAGTAGAGCATGCTGCTGAACTTGCACGTGTAAAAGAATTTATTGGCGACCTTACCGACGGCTATGACACAATCGTTGGTGAACGAGGAGTAGGCCTTAGCGGTGGCCAGAAGCAGCGTATTGCACTTGCACGCCTTTTCCTTGCAAATCCAAAAATCATGATTCTTGATGATACTACAAGTGCTGTTGATATAGAAACCGAACAGAGAATCAGGCAGTCAATAAAAGAGCAGAGCCAGGGGCATACGACTTTTATTATAAGTCACCGTATTTCTTCGTTCGATAACTGTGATCTTGTTCTTGTTATTCAGGACGGACAGATTGCGGCAATGGGAACTAACGAAGAACTTAAGAAGAAGCCGGGTTATTATCAGGATGTTTATCAGGAGCAGAATTATGGCAAGAAATAAATTTGATGCTGATGAAGAAATAGAACAGAAACTCAATCTTCGCATTATTCCAAGAATGCTCAAGTGGATTAAGCCTTATGCATGGTGGATGTTGCTTGCCTGCGTTATCATGCTTGTTGCTTCCGGAATCTCTCTTATAAGTCCATATCTTATCCGCATGGCAATTGACCAGGCTATTCCTGCAGCCAATTACAACATGCTTATCAAAATTTCGGTCTTCCTTGTTGTCACAACGCTCTTTGTTCGTTTCCTCCTTGCGGCAAAGCTCCGTTTGATGACAAGGGTAGCACAGAAAATTATTGTAACAATCCGCAAGGAAGTTTTTACAAAGCTGCAGGCTCTTCCTTTTACATATTTTGACAGTCGTCCTCACGGAAAAATCCTTATTCGTGTTGTAAACTATGTAAACTCACTTTCTGATTTGCTCAGCAACGGCGTTATTCAGCTTATAAGTGATTTGTTCACACTTATAGTAATTGTGTGCTTTATGCTTGCAATCGACGTAAAGCTTACACTTGTCTGTATGGCAGTTCTTCCAATTCTTCTTATTGTTCTTGTTTCCATGAAGAAAAAGCAGCACGAAGCATGGAAGCAGGAAAGCTATAAGCGTTCTAATCTGACTGCTTATCTTTCTGAAAGCCTTAACGGTATGAAGATTACACAGAGCTTTGCACGTGAACGCGTAAATCAGGGAATCTTTAATGAGCTTTGCGATAAGTGTAAAAAGGTCTGGATTCGCGCTGTAAATATTAATAATATCATCTGGCCTGTTGTAGATAATCTTTCTACTCTTGGAGTTGCCCTTGTTTATATGGCTGGCATTGCCTGGCTTGGCGACGGCATGGGTGGAACTGTTACAGTTGGTACTCTTGTTGCCTTTACCGGTTATATCTGGAGATTCTGGATGCCTATTCAAAATCTTGGAAACTTTTACAACTCAATGGTAACAACCGGTGCTTACGTAGAACGCATTTTTGAATTGCTCGATGAACCTGAAGATATTACAGACAGAGACGGGGCTGTTGAGTTACCTCCAATCCGCGGACACGTTTCTTTTGACCACGTAAACTTCAGCTATGAGCCGGGAAACCCTATTCTTAAGGATGTAAACTTTACAATTACACCGGGAACAAGTGTTGCTATTGTTGGGCCTACAGGAGCCGGAAAAACAACTATCGTAAACCTTCTCACACGCTTTTATAATCCTGATAACGGAAAGATTTTGATTGATGGTCTTGATATTCAGGGGCTTCAGATTAAGTCTATCCGCAAACAGGTTGGTGTTATGCTTCAGGATTCGTTCCTGTTCAGCGGCACAATTATGGAAAATATCCGCTACGGACGCCTTGATGCAACAGACGAAGAATGTATTGCTGCTGCTAAAACTGTTCAGGCTCACGACTTTATTGCTGCCTTCCCTGATGGTTATAACACAAAGGTTACTGCAAATGGTGGAGGTCTTTCTCAGGGCCAGAAGCAGCTTATTTCTTTTGCAAGAGTTTTGCTTTCGGATCCACGCATTCTGATTCTTGATGAGGCAACAAGCTCTGTAGATACTCAGACAGAAAAAGCTTTGCAAAAAGGTCTGGACGAGCTTCTTAAAGGCCGCACAAGCTTTATTATTGCACACCGTCTTTCTACAATCCGCAATTCCGATATTATTTTCTTCGTAGACCACGGCGAAATTGTAGAACGCGGCAACCACCAGGAACTCATGGCACTAAATGGAAACTACGCGGGTTTAGTTAACGGTGTGTAAAAAGAAATTATAACAGAAAAAAATAATCTGAATTCCTTTATAAAAAACTGCGGAAGCCGAATTACAGATCGAAAAAACGCTCTGAAGTGCGGCCGCTTTTGCGGCCATGTAAATAATTACAAGGCACTTCAGCGCGTAAGGGGTGAACCCCTGGTTTTTCGATATGGAATTCGGCTGGAAGCAGTTTTTTATCTTATAAATACAGCTTTTTTATGCTATAATGTCTCCAGGTGGTTACATGAAATTCCTGCATATTTCCGATTTACATTTTGGTAAAAAACTTGCTGAGTTTTCTCTTGTAGAAGACCAGCAGTTTATTATGTATAAAATCCTTCAGTGCATTGATGAAATTAAGCCTGATGCCGTTCTTATTGCGGGAGACGTTTACGACAAAGGTGTTCCTGTAATTGAAGCCGTAAAGCTTTTTGATGATTTTTTGTGCCGGCTTGCAGAACGTAAGCTTGATGTTTTTATTATCAGTGGAAACCACGATTCTCCTGAGCGCATGACTTGCGGGGCATCTCTTATGGAAACCAGCGGCATTCATTTTGCTCCAGTTTATGATGGTAAAGTTTGCCGCTATACGCTTAATGACAAAAATGGTCCTGTAAACATTTATCTTCTTCCTTATGTGAAGCCTGCAATTGTAAAGGCCGCCCTTGAAGCACAGGGAAAAGACGACCTTGCACAAACAATCACTTCGTATGATTCTGCGGTAGAAGCAGCAATTTCTCAAATGAATGTTGACTGGTCGCAGAGAAATATTCTTATTGCACATCAGTTTGTAACGGGAAGTGCCCGCTGCGATTCTGAAGATATCAGTGTTGGCGGTACAGATAATATAAGTTCAGAAATCTTAAGTAAGTTTGATTATGTTGCACTTGGACATCTTCATGGTATGCAGAAGGCGGGTGGTGAAAATATCCGTTATAGCGGAAGTCCATTAAAATATTCTTTTTCTGAAGTAAATCACAAAAAAGGTGGACTTGTTGTTGAACTTGAAGAGAAGGGGAACTTAAAGGTTGAACGTGTTCTTTTTACGCCGCAGCATGATCTTCGCTGTTTAAAAGGCTCGTATGAAGAACTTACTCTTAAAAATTATTGGGAACAGATGGGAGACAGCATAAACGATTATCTTCATATTACGCTTACGGACGAAGAAGATATTCCGGAAGGTTTTGCAAAGCTTCAGCTCATTTACAAAAATCTTGTAAGTCTTGATTACGATAATTCGCGTACACAAAAAGACAATCAGATAGAAGCAGTGGCTCAGATTGAAAATATCTCTCCGCTTGATTTGTTTGAAAAGTTTTATACACTCCAGAATAATCAGGGATTTTCTGAGGAACAGAAAAAGTTTGCACAGGATTTAATTGAAGATATCTGGGGAGGAAAAAAATGAGACCATTAGAATTAACAATCACCGGATTTGGAACTTATTGTCAGCGTACCCAGATTAATCTTGAACAGCTTGGAACTCAGGGCCTTTATTTAATAACAGGTGACACCGGCTCTGGAAAAACAACAATTTTTGATGCCATCACTTATGCGCTTTATGGCGATGTAAACGGACAGAATCGTACAGTTTCAATGATTCGTTCAACCTTTGCAACTCCAGATACTCCTACCGAAGTTGAACTTTCTTTTGAGTATCGCGGAAAAACTTATCGTGTAAAACGAAATCCTGAATATGAAAGAAAATCAAAGCGTGGGGATTCTGTTACAAAGCAGCTTGCCGATGCAACTCTTTTTATGCCCGATGGAAACGTTATAACAGGGCAGTCAAAGGTAACTAACGCAATTCAGGAACTTCTTGGAATTGATAAAGAGCAGTTCTCTCAAATTGTTATGATTGCTCAGGGCGATTTCCAGAAGCTCCTTATGGAAGGTACAGAAACTCGTCAGGAAATTTTCCGCAAGATTTTTAAAACTGATTATTACAGGGAGCTCCAGCAGCAGCTTTTAGACAATGAAAAACAATTGGGAATGAAGCGGAAGGAAATTGAAAGTGCCATTTCTATTTATGTAAAAGGCATTTCCTGTGATTCAACAAGCACACTTAATATTGAACTTGAAAAAGCAAAAGCAGACGAGCTTGTAATAAAAGATACTGTAGAACTCATTAAGAAAATACTCCAGGAAGATGAAGCTGCACAGAAAAAGCTTAATGCTTCAATTACTAAAACAGAAAATCAGATGAATGAGCTTCGTGATGTTCTTTCTAAAAATGAAAAGACAGAAGAGCTTCGTGCTGAATATAATCAAAAGTCAGCAGATTTTAAGGAAGTTAGTGAAAATATAGATGAAGTAAAGCTGGCATTTGAAAAAGAAAAGGGTCGTGAAGGTGAGCGCTCCGATAAAGAAGCCGAGCTTGCAGTTTTAAAAGAAGAATTAAAAAAATATGAAGAACTCGAATCAATTGAAAAAGATATAAAAACTATAAACGGTCAAAAAGAAACTCTTAATAATCAAATAAAAGAAATTAAGAAAGATTGTGAGGATTGTAAAAATCAGGAAGCTGATGTTACCAAAGAACTGGAGTCGCTTTCTGATGCCGATAAAGAATATTACGAAGTTGAAGCGAATCAACAAAAGGCAAGCAATAGAAAATCAGCTTTTGATGAACTTGAAACTTCTGCGGCAGAATGTGAAAAGCTTTTTGAGAAATATAACAATTTACAGAATGAATACAAAGAAGCGCAAAAAACTTACGATGATTTTGATTTAAAATATAAACACATGCGTAAGGTTTATATGGACGAACAGGCCGGTATACTTGCGGAAGATTTGAAAGATGGAGTGCCTTGTCCTGTCTGTGGTTCTCTTGAACATCCAAAGCCTGCTGTAAAATCGGAGGGTGCACCTTCAAAAGAAGAGCTTGATGAAGCAGAACAGAAAGATAAGGAGCTTGAATCTAAAGCTTCTTCTGCAAGTTTAAATTGTGCCACTGGAAAAACAAATTACGAAAATGCGCTCAAACTTGTAAGAGAAAGTTATTTAAAACTAACAAAACAGGGTGGTGAACTGGAGCTGTCTGTTTTGAAACAAAAAATAGCTGAACAAAAAGAAGAAGCTTTAATACAGCTTGAGACTTGTGATAAAGAACTTGAACAGAAAAACTCACGAGTAGAGCGAAAAAATCAGATTAATGATCAATTACCAAAGCTTCAGGAAATTCTCAAGCAAAAAACAGAAACTCTCCAATCCTGCAATGAACAACTTTCGGCACTTGGTGCACGCCTTGACGAAAAAGAAAATCAGGCAAAAGAGTTTAAATCAAAACTTAAGTTCAAGGATATTGATGCAGCAAACCAAGCTGTTACAACTCTTGAAAATGAAATTGCACAGTTAAAGCAGGCCTTTGAAGATGCGCAGAAAAAATATCAGGACGAGAATGATAAATTTACAGCACTTAACAGTCAGGTAGAACAGCTCAAAAATCAGCTTAACGATTCAAAAGAAATAAATACAGACGAGATTAAGAACGAACTTGATAAACTTGAAGCAGAACGCACAGAAACAAATACTAAAAAATCCGCTGTAGACTCACGAATTGTTTCAAATAATAAGGCACTTGAAAATATAAATGAGTATTCACAAGAGCTTGGCATGGTTCAGGAAAAGTACGCTTATGTAAGTGCACTTTCAAAAACCGCAAACGGAAATCTTCCTGGCGGTAAAGAAAAAATCAAGCTTGAAATATTTATTCAGATGACTTACTTTGACAGAATTATTGCTCATGCAAACAAGCGCCTTTTAATAATGAGCGACATGCAGTATGAGCTTGTTCGCAGAAAACAGGGGACAGACCTTCGCCTTCAGACTGGTCTTGAGCTTGATGTAATTGACCATTATAACGGCGGAACCAGAAGTGTAAAATCTCTTTCTGGTGGAGAATCGTTCCAGGCTTCTCTTGCACTTGCACTTGGACTTTCAGATGAAGTTCGACTTTCTGCGGGCGGAATAAAAATAGATTCTATGTTTGTAGACGAAGGTTTTGGAACTCTGGACAGCGATGCCCTTCAAAAAGCATTCAAAGCCCTTTCCGGCATAACAGAAGGCAACCGCCTTGTAGGAATTATTTCTCACGTAGACCTTCTTAAAGAGAAAATCGACAAGCAGATTGTTGTAAAAAAAGCTCGTACTGGTGGAAGTACGGTCGAGGTTATGGTATAATAAAAGCATGAACCTCAACGATTTAAGAAACAATGCATATTCAAATGCTAAAAAGTCTGGTGAAGAAATAAAGGCTCAATCGCCACAAAAATCAGATGGCGAAGGTTTTAAAAAGTTTGGTGCCGAAGCTGCTGCCGAAATCCTAAAAAATCAGGGACTCATAAAGGTTCCGGTTCAGGAGGAAACTCCCGAAGGTAAAGAACCTGTCTATCGTCGGGTTGCAAAATTCCTGCTTCTTATTGGCGAAGATGAAGCTGCAAAAATCCTTCCGCATCTTACTGATAAACAGATAGAAAAAATAATTCCAGAAATTGCTTCAATCCGTTCTGTAAGCCAGGAAGAAGCAGCCGAGATTCTTGAAGAGTTTAATATTCTTGTTGAAGAAGCAAAAAAGAGTGGTGGTGTAGAAACTGCCCGCGAAATGCTTACAAAGGCATACGGTAAAGACAGAGCAGAGCAGATGCTCCAGAAGTCTATGCCTGTTCAGGATACAAAGCCTTTTGAATATCTTCAGGACGAGGATGTTGAAAAAATAAATCTTCTTTTAAAAGACGAAAATGTCGGAGTTCAGTCACTTGTACTTTCGCATCTGCCTCCACAAAAAGCAGCTGCTGTAATTAAGAGCATGGATGATGAGCAGAAAAAAGAGGTTGTGCTTCGTCTTGCAAAAATGGAACCTGTTTCTCCAGAAATCCTTAAACGTGTAGATCATGCAATGCTCGAAAAGTCGCGCACTGTAACAACTGAAAAATCAGAAAATATAGACGGACGAAATGCTCTTGCACAAATCCTCAAAAAAATGGATTCTTCTGCAGAAGCAGATATCCTTCAGTCTCTTTCTGATGAAGACCCTGATCTTGGACAGGATCTTAAGAAACGCCTGTTCACTTTGGACGACGTAATAAATGCTGATGATAAATTTGTTCAGGAAACCCTGCGCGAATTTCCAGACGCAGATATTGCATATCTTATTGCTGCTAAGCCTGATGACTTCAGAAACAAGGTTCTTGATAATATTTCGCAGGCCCGCAGACACGAAGTTCTGGAGCAGGAAGATATCTTAAAACCAATGAAGCGTTCTGACTGCGAAAGAATCACGTCTCAATTTGTAGGCATTCTGCGCCGCGCATACGAAGACGGAAATCTAATTATAAAAGGCCGCAACGACGAAGCGTTTATCTAAAATAAAACGTCATTGCGAGTGCAACGACGAAGCGTTCGTTTAATATAGAACGTCATTGCGAGGAGCGCAGCGACGAAGCAATCCACATACTAAAAGGAATATACTAATATGGAAAAATTTGACTTTCTAAACCCATCAAACCTAGGAAAAGAATACAAAGGATTTATCCTTCTAAACATAGAAGACGTACCAGATTACAAATGTAAATCAGTTTTCTTGCGTCACAAACGCACTGGTCTTGAAGTTTTTCATCTTATAAAAAATGACCGTGAAAATCTTTTTGCTTTTGCATTCAGAACAGCTGCAAAAGATTCAAAAGGTACTGCTCATATTCTTGAACATTCATCCTTGTGCAGTTCCGAAAAGTTCCCGCTTAAAGAGCCTTTCACAACTCTTACAGGCCAGAGCATTTATACTTTCTTAAACGCATTAACTTATCCAGATAAAACTGTATATCCTGGCGCTTCTCTTGTACGCAAAGACTTTTTTAATATGATGGATGTTTATGCCGACTGTGTATTCTTCCCAAAGCTTACACACGACACCTTTATTCAGGAAGGCCATCGCCTTGAAATGGATGCACAGGGGAACTTAAGCATTCAGGGTGTTGTTTACAACGAAATGAAGGCTAACTTTACAACCTTCTATCAGATTGCAAATGACGAACTTCTTGAAGCAATGTATCCAGATTCATATCCTGCTTTTTCTTCTGGTGGAGATCCTGCTGTAATTCCGTCTCTCACTTATGAAGATTTTCTTACATTCCATAAAACCTTCTATAGTCCTGATAACTGCTGTCTTTTCCTATATGGTGATATTCCTACAGCCGAACAGCTTGATTTCCTTGATGAAAAATATATGAATCGTCTTGAGCAGAAATATAACTGCACTGCAGATGTTCCTTATGCAACTCAAAAGCTTCCGTATGTAAAGCCACAGGTAAAGGAGCTTCTTACTCTTAATAAATTGCAGAAATCAATTTATATTGAACGAACTGCTCCAGATCAGGGGGCAACAGGAAACCTCGTACTTTCTGCAAAATATACAGGCGAACCAAATATCGAAAAATATTTTCTTGGCGAAGTAATCTGCGGAAACGACAGTTCTCCTTTGTCAAAAGCAATCAAGGAATCTGGCCTTTGTGATATGCCATACACCGGAAACTACGGTCAGTTCAAAGAAGAATTCTGGGTGCTTGGAATGGCTGGTGTACAAGAAGGCAAAGAGAAAAAAGTATTTGCACTTCTTCAAAAAGAAGTTGAACGACTTTATAACGAAGGCGTTTCTCAGCAAGATATTGATTCTGCTGTAATGGGAATTGATTTTAACCTTCGCGAAGAAAACCGCTGGTGGGGACCATATTCCCTCAATATTGTTGAAAAGGCATGTAAAGGCTGGGTATGGGGAGATTCCTGTACAAGTCAGCTTTGCCCGATTACAAAGTTCGAGGAATTGAAAAAAGAACTCAGAGCCGACAAGGATTATGTAAAGAAGCTTATAAAAAAATACTTTATTGATCCGGAAGTTGAATGCCGACTTGTTGTTCGTCCTTCAAAATCATATCTTGCAGACCGTGCAAAAGCAGAAGCCGCTCTTGTTGAAAAGCTTGGAAAAAATGTAGACAAGGAACTTCTTAAAAAAGACCTTGACCGATTGCATGAATATCAGGCTCATGTAGAAACACCGGAAGAGCTTGCATGCATTCCTCACACAAAAGTCGAGGAGCTTGAAAAAACTGTTGATGAACCAAAGGTTGAGCTTAAAACTGTAAAAGGTGCCGATGGTTCTGAAGTGCCACTTTTTGTAAGCCACGAAGAAACAAACGGACTTTTCTATGTAGACGTATTATTCCCGTTCGATCGTCTTTCTCCTGAGCATTTTAAGCATATTCCGTTCCTTTCAAATGTTATTACAAACATCGGCTGGGAAGGAAAAAAATGGGATGAATGTATTTCTGAATCTGCCTGCATAATGGGCGACGTTTGGGGAAGACTTCTTACAGGGTCTGTTTATGATGTTCCAGAATGTAATGAACTTGCAAAGAAATATGAACAGTATAATTTCTGCGGAAGAAAATGGCTTGGTGTTAGCTGCAAGGCTCTTACCGAAAAAGCAGAGGAATCCTTTGACCTTCTTGCCCGCATAATTACAAAGATGGATTTCAAAGATGCTGCCCGACTTAAAACATTAATTCAGGAACAGCGTGCTTCTAAAAAAGCAAGCATTGTAGAAAATGGCCGCGACCTTGCCTTTAAGCGATGTACTGCAGCGTGGAGCGAAGGTTATGCTCTTGCAGAAATCCTTTGGGGTGTAACACAGCTTTATACAGTAAGCGAATATAAAGAAAAGAATGCAAAGAAGATTCTTAAAGAGTTTGAATACATTTACAGAGAAAGTCTTAAAGCGGGTGGGGTAATCCACATTACTGCCGATGAGGAATCTTTACAAAAGCTTCTTCCTCTTATTGAAAAATTTGCAAAGCAGGCAGGCATTACAAAGCTTTTGCCTTCATTAAACTACAAGCTTGAAGATTTTCTTCCTTATGTTGTACAGGCACAGGATGCAATTGGAGATCAGACAAAGGAATGTCTTTTGACAAGCTCTCAGACAGGTTACGCTACTGCTGTTTCAAACTGTTCTAAATATCTTACCGATGAATCTGCTGCAGAATATGTTTATAACTGCTGGCTTAATTCTCATACCTTCTGGGAAAAATTCCGTACAACTGGTGGTTGTTATGGTGCAGGTATCTGGGCAGATGCAGGCGAACACTGCTTGAAGCTCAGTACATATCGTGATCCTGATCCTCAAAAGCATGCAGATCTGCTCATTTCAACCCTGGCAGAGCTTGCTCAGACCTCTTTAACACACGAGGATGTTGAAAAATCAATTGTTTCCTGCTACGGAGATGCAATTGTTCCTCTTACTCCAAGCGACAGGGGAAGACAGGCGTTTGAAACCTTCCTCTATGCAAACAACGGCTTTAAGCAGCGTAAACTTGATTCACTTCTTGCCGTAAAGGATGAAGATGTAGCTGCTGCTGCTAAACGTCTTGCTCAGATGACTCAGGAAATGTCTCACAAGGTTGTTTTCTGCGATAAATCTAAAAATTCCTATGGAAAAAAACTTAATTTACCATTATAATAAAAGTATCTGGAGATGCGTATGGATAAAAAAACAAAAGAATGTGTAAAAATGATGCGCGGATTGGTTTCCGATGTTCAGGGAGCTCCTTTTCCTGGTGGCGATATCGATACCGAATTATATGCAATCTGGTATGAGCATGCACAGAAAGCTGCTGTAGAATGCTTTGAATTCTTGAACGCTAATTTCCCTAAAGAACAGAAAGAGCTTAATAAGTCAATCGACAAACTTTTTGATTAAAATACATCTCAAATAATCCTAACATAAAGCCCATTACTAACCGAAAATAAGAGAGATAACTTATTTAAGGTGAATTATAGTAATGGGTGGTACAAAAAAAACTATAAAAATCAGCAGATACGGTTTATCCGGAACTTCAAAGAAGCTTGGCGTTAATTTCTGGCGCTGTTTCTTTACTGCTTTTGAAAAAAACTCTGCTACAGAACAAAAATTCTTTCTTGAACTGGAAATGGTAAACTCTGCTTTATCGCCAGCTGAACCTCTTTTAGGTTTTAAACCTCGTGTAACAATCACAGAAGAAGATCTTCAATACGCTCTTGCAGGCACTTCGTCTGCTTCAGAATTAAAATCCGAAAATATTGTACAACCTTCATATATAGTAGTTCGTTTTGGAAAGCTTGGAAGTGAACCAAAACAGTTGTGTGCTTATCATTCTCTTAAAGGCATGCGTTTTACAAATAAGCCTTTTACAATCCAGATGGATAACAAGCTTTTCGCAGAAGATCAGCTCAGCGGTTTTATAAATATCAGCGAAGAAGAGTATCAGAAGCATCCTGAATATCTTTGCGATAAAGGTTATGCTTCCTGGAACTTAAAATACGAAGTAATCCGCGACATGGCCGAAGGCTACAAAGGTAAAACAGAGCAGTGGTTCCCTTATGGAATTAAAACTGATTTTTCTGGAATTGTAAGCTTTGATGGTGCTGATTATGTAGTTGAACCTCGTAAGTGTCACGGTTACATGGACCGCTACTGGGGAAAGACTCTTCCTTACAACTGGTTCCATATTTATTCATCAAATCTCCAGAGTATTATTTCTGGTCGCGTACTTAAAAAATCCTTCTTTGCAATTCAGGGCTCGTTCGAAGACCGGCTTGCATTTATGGGAAGCTTTGAAGATTCTGATATTTTATTCCCAATTAATTCAAATTATTCGTGTGTTTGGGATTGTACCCAGGCTCCGTCTACTGAAGATCCAGAAGAAGAAAAACTCCATTGGTCTGTAAGTATAAACAGTAAACTTTGGGTAATTGATATTGATTTGTACTGCCGCGTGCGTGAGCTTGCCAACAGAACTCTTGAACTTCCGGAAGGTAACCGAAAAATCCTTAATGTAGTTCAGGGCGCAACTGGAACTGGTGAAATTAAGCTCTTCAAAAAAGCCCGCAAAACTCTTGAACAGATTGAATTTGCAAACATCACAAATGCTGTTTGCGAATTTGGTCACGAAGAAGATGGCGTGATTTAATACAATGTCATTGCGAGCCCGCAGGGCGAATCAATCTATTTTTTTTGTTGTCATTTCCCCTTTTTGTTATTATTTTCATAGATAGGTGATGTCTATGAATTACGAAAATTTTACAATAAAAGTTCAGGAGGCTCTTCAGGAGTCTTCTTCAATCGCTAACAAAAATGATAATGCAGAAATCTCTCCGGAACATTTGCTCCAGGCGCTGCTCGAACAGCAGGATGGACTTATTGTACCTGTTGTTGAACGAATTGGTGTAAATGCTGTAGAACTCAATAATAAAGTAAAGGACCTTGTGCGCTCAAATCCTAAGGTTACTGGTGCGGCTCAGGTTTATTTTTCTTCACAATTACAAAAGATTCTTGCCAATGCCGAAAAGGAAATGGCTGCTTTTAAAGATCAGTATCTTTCTACAGAACATCTTCTTTTGGCAATGTCAGAGGCTGATGGACAGGCAGGAGACTTACTCCGTAAATGCGGAATAACTCATAAAGCAATTGTTGATGCTCTTAAAACTGTACGTGGAAATCAGACTGTAGATTCACAGGACCCTGAAAGTACAATGCGTTCTCTTGAAAAATATTGTCGTGACCTTACTGCTGCAGCCCGTCAGGATAAAATTGATCCTGTAATTGGACGAGATGAAGAAATCCGTCGTGTTATGCAGGTTCTTTGTCGCCGTACAAAAAATAATCCTGTAATAATTGGTGAACCTGGAGTAGGTAAGACTGCAATTGTAGAAGGCCTTGCCCGTCGTATTGCAAGCGGCGATGTTCCTGAGTCTCTTAAAAATAAACGACTTCTCGCTCTTGATCTTGGAAGTCTTGTTGCGGGAGCAAAATTCCGTGGTGAGTTCGAAGAGCGACTTAAAGCTCTCATAAAAGAAGTTCAGAAGTCTGAAGGTCAGATTATTTTGTTTATAGATGAGCTTCATACACTTGTAGGCGCAGGGGCCAGCGAAGGAAGCATGGATGCTTCTAATCTGCTTAAGCCTGCTTTAGCTCGTGGAGAGCTTCGTGCTATTGGTGCAACAACACTTGATGAATACCGTAAGTACATAGAAAAGGATGCTGCGCTTGAACGACGTTTCCAGCAGGTATACTGTGCAGAACCAACTGTAGAAGATACAATTGCAATTTTACGAGGCCTTCGTGAAAAATATGAAATCCATCACGGTGTACGTATTGAAGATGAATCTCTTGTTGCTGCGGCTACACTTTCTAACCGTTATATAACTTCACGCTTTTTGCCAGATAAAGCAATTGACCTCGTAGATGAAGCCGCAAGCCGTCTTAAAATGGAAATTGAAAGTCAGCCTGTAGAACTTGATCAGGTTGAGCGAAAGATTTTACAGCTGCAGATTGAACGACAGTCACTTTCAAAAGAAACAGACCAGGCAAGTCATGAACGACTTGAAAAGCTTGATAAGGAGCTTGCAGAACTTAATCAAAAGCAGGCTTCAATGAAGCTTCAGTGGCAGAATGAAAAAGATGTAATTGATCAAAGCCGAAAAGCAAAGGAACAGCTTGAACAGGCACGCTTTGACCAGGAAAAATATACACGCGAAGGAAATCTTGAAAAGGCTGCAGAAATTAAATACAGCATAATTCCAGAACTTGAAAAACAGATAGCACAGGAAGCTCCAAAAGAATCGCTGCTTCGTCAGTCTGTTACAGAAGAAGATATTGCAAAGGTTGTAAGCAGCTGGACAGGCATCCCTGTAGCCAAAATGATGACCGGCGAAAAGCAAAAATACATGGAGCTCGAAAACGTTCTTCATAAACGCGTTGTTGGCCAGGATCAGGCAGTTACAGTTGTAAGCGATGCAATCCGCCGTAACAGAAGCGGCCTTAGCGACCCTAACAGGCCTCTAGGAAGCTTCTTGTTCCTTGGCCCTACAGGTGTTGGAAAAACAGAGCTTGCAAAAACTCTTGCAGATTTCCTCTTTAATGATGAAAAGGCGCTCACACGAATTGATATGAGCGAATACATGGAAAAATTCAGTGTAACCCGACTCATTGGTGCGCCTCCAGGATACGTTGGTTATGATGAAGGTGGCCAGCTTACAGAAGCAGTTCGCCGTCGTCCATACAGCGTAATTTTGTTTGATGAAATTGAAAAGGCTCACCCAGATGTATTCAACGTACTTCTTCAGGTGCTTGATGACGGGCGTCTTACAGATGGTCAGGGCAGGGTAGTAGACTTCAAAAATACAATCATCATCATGACAAGCAACCTCAAGCCAGAGATGCTCAAAACTACTTTCCGTCCTGAATTCTTGAACCGAATAGACGAAACTGTAATTTTTAACCGCCTTGAAAAAGATTCAATTGCTGCTATTGTAAAGCTCCAGCTTGACCGTGTTCAAAGCCGCCTTGATGACCGCAAGATTAAACTCAATTTTGACCAGAGTGCAATCGACTTCTTGTGCGAAGCAGGTTACGACCCAGATATGGGTGCCCGTCCTGTAAAACGTGCCATCCAAAATTATGTCGAAAACAAATTGGCAAAAGAA
>CAMKDH010000048.1 GCA_946411215.1 uncultured Treponema sp.
TCCCTTCATAAACAAGGGAACAATCTCGTAAATCCTCAATATACCACTCGTCTTTTTTCAAAGGCTTGCAGTATTTTCTGTCTGCTACAATTTCCCAACCTGTATACTTTCGTATTTCGGTATCAGAATTAATTCCAGCAAACTTAACATAGGCAACCGCATGTCCTAAAGAAACCGATTCAACCTTTGTCTCTTTAGACGATTCACCATGTCGTAAAGTAACTTCCTGTAATTTAGCAAGATGCTCATATTCACCAGAAGCACTCTCAACTTTACTTTCACCCTCAAACCCGTGTGAGCCGCGGATGAACCCAACAACCAAACGTTCTTTTTCCATCAGCAATATTCCAGCAAACTAGTTATCAAGAATATCAAGACTGTAACGCTTGCCGTCTTTTACTGCCGAAGCGCTCAGGACAGTTCTCATTGCTTTGGCAATACGACCATATTTGCCGATTACCTTACCAATGTCATTGTCCGCAACCTTAAGCTGGAGCACCATGCCCTTTTCGCCTTCAGTTTCATTTACAGATACAGCTGACGGATCATCGACCAATGATTTTGCGATGTATTCAATCAGGTCTTTTTCCATTTTCTGCTCCTCTGTAAATTACTTTGCCTGTTTGGCAGACTGAACATTAATCAATTTCTTGACAATGTCTGTTGGCTGTGCACCAACTCCAATCCAGTACTTTGCGCGTTCCAAATCAATTGAAACCTGATCTGCTTCTTTTGCAATTGGCTGATAAGTTCCAATTTCTTCGATACAAACACCGTCGCGTGGCTTGCGTGAGTCCTGAACAACTACACGGTAGCATGGGCGTTTTGCAGCACCGAATCTCTTAAGTCTGATTTTGACCATTTATTCCTCCATGATGCTGTTTCCAGCACCAGATTTTACCATTTTGGACACAATAATTCCTATTGTGCATATTGAGAGAATATAATAACTGATTTTAGGAGTTTGTTCAAGTATTAAATCTGGAAAGAAACGCTTTAGTCCTTTCCTGTTTAGGTCTGTTTATAACAGCATCAGGGGTGCCCTCTTCTACAATTACTCCGCCATTCATAAAAATGATGTGAGAAGAAATATCGCGGGCAAAGGCCATCTCGTGTGTTACAACGACCATTGTCATTTTGTCGGCAGCAAGCTCTTTTATAACCTTAAGGATTTCGCCAGTAAGCTCCGGGTCCAGTGCCGAAGTTGGTTCATCAAAGAGCAGAACTTCCGGTTTAAGCGCAAGAGCCCTGGCAATGGAAACACGCTGCTGCTGTCCACCACTAAGCTGGCAAGGATAAGAATCTGCTTTGTCGGCAAGATCCATACGGTCCAAAAGTGCAAGAGCAGTTTCGTATGCTTCTTTATGTGATTTTTTTAATACCCTTATCTGTGGCTGCATTACATTCTGCAAAACCGAATAATGAGGGAACAAATTAAAGTTTTGAAAAACAAGGCCACTCTTTAAGATAATTGCATGACGCATTTCTTTAGTGCAGTATTTGCCGTCTTCTACAAGAGTCTGACCGCAGATTTTTATTGTACCGTCTGTTACTTCTTCGAGCTGGGAAATACAACGTAAAATAGTAGATTTTCCGCTACCACTTGGACCGATAATTCCAAGAACTTCACCCTTGTGAACAGAAAAAGAAATGCCTTTTATAACATCAAGGCCGCCAAAGGATTTTTTTAAATTTTCAATGCTGATGATTTCTTCCAATTTATGCCGCCTTAATTATAATAACTCAACTTCTTTTCTAATCTTCGGAACACGACAGAAACAATCCAGTTCATGAAGAAATAGAAAACACCGGCAATAAATAATGGTGCAAAAGAGAACAAGGCACCCTGTCGCTCCTTTGCAACCATCAGCAATTCTGAAACGCCGATTACCGAAACAAGTGCAGTATCCTTTACCAAAGTTATAACTTCGTTGCCCATTGCTGGAACAATTCGTTTAATTACCTGAGGCAATATAATGCGGAAGAAAGTCTGGCTTGAAGTATAACCTAAAACCTTACAGGCCTCGTACTGGCCTTTTGGGATAGATTCAATTCCACCACGATAGATTTCTGCAAAATAAGCAGCATAGTTAATGCTAAGAGCAATAATAGCTGCTGCAAATCTATTCCAGCGGAATGAAATATCGTATCCAATATCATTAAGCCAGCGGATAAAAAGGCCTGGTCCAAAGTATACAACAAGAAGCTGGAGCATAAGTGGAGTTCCTCTTATTATAAGAAGAAAAACATTTGTTACTCCGGAAAGGCATTTGTTTTTTGACATTCTTCCCATTGCAACAGGCATAGCAAATGGTATTGCAAAGAGCAAGGTAAGAAAGAATACTTCGAGCGATGTCACAGAAGCTTTGAGCATCGCAATTATCATCTTGACGTAGCGTTCAGAAATCAAAGTTTTATCCTTATTTTCCTACAACAGAAATATCTTTACCAAACCATTTTACAGAAATAGCGGCAATTGTTCCGTCTGCAGCCATAGCGCGAAGAATCTTTTCAACTTCGGCACGAAGTTCTGTTTCCTTTCTTCTAAAACCAATTCCGTACTCTTCGTTAGCAAGAGCTTGTTCAAGAACTTCGAATGGTTCACCAGTCTGTGCAATTGAATAATTTGCAACAACGCTGTCCATTACAACACCGTCTACACCGCCAATTTTAAGGTCGTTCAAAGCTGTAATGTTGTCTTTATATGAAACAATGTCTGCAAGAGCTTTTTTAAAATCGGCATTGTCATCCAAAGCTTCCTGAGCAGAAGAACCGCTTTGAATACCAATAATCTTACCCTTCATATCGGCAAGAGTTTTGATACCGCTGTCTTTTCTTACAACAACAACCTGTTCGTTATCAAGGTAAGCAAAAGTCATAGAAAGAGCAGCTTTTCTGTCTTCTGTAATAGTAAAGCCATTCCAGATACAGTCAATCTTTCCTGTTTCAAGTTCCATTTCTTTAGCATCCCAGTCGATTGGCTGAGCCTTGAAATTAACACCAAGACGTTTAGCAACTTCTTTTGCAAGATCAATATCGTATCCAACAATTTCGTTGTTATCATCACGGAATCCAAGAGGTGGGAAAGAGTCATCAAGACCAAGAACAAAAGTTCCGCGAGCTTTAAGAGCTTCTACAGGATTTGCATTCTTTGTCTTCGTAACCTTCTTTGTCTTAGAAAAAGCTGGAGCACTTACAACCAATGCGAGTGCAACAATAAGTAATGCGATTTTTTTCATAATTTATTTTCTCCTTATTTAATTATTTTATTCGTTAATATCATCAAGGGCAGCCTGAAGTTCGTTTCTCATAGACTCAATAACTTCTGCAGGGTCCTGACCACCACAAACATTCCAGGCAATTGGCTGCCAGTTAAAGTTAGGAATGAGCCAGGCATCCCATGATTTCGAATTATCAATTATGTATTGCATAGTTTCATCAACCGCATAGGTATCGCGGAAACAGCCATAGTAGCCTTCTTTCCAGGCATCTGCATCTTCATAACCTGGAACGGTTGTTGTCCAGATATCATAAATCTTCATAATTTTGTTGATTTTATCTTTTGAATAGCAGGCCGGAATAACAAACATATTATCCTGGTTCATTGAAAAATATCTTTTATCACCATTAGGTCCAAGCGGGAAACAAACCATACCCCAGTCATCCTTCATTGTTGCAAGAATACCGTTTGCCTGTGCATTGTATTCCTGGTCACTATAGAAGGCTGTTTTTCCGTTTAAGAAATCAGATTTGAAATAATCCCAGTTAGCACCTTCTTCAGCAGGCTTGTTATACTTTAAGAAGATTTCTTTTACCCAGTTTAAAGCTTCCATTGTTTTGTCGTTTGTATCTAGACAGATATTCCCTTTTTTATCACGACTGGTAAGCTGTCCACCATTTGAATAAATTGCAGGAAGAGTAAATTCTGTATTAAAACCGGAAAGAGCATACTGATCAATAATACCGTCGTTATCTGTATCTTTGGTAAGGGCCTGACACATGCTCTCAAAAATTTCCCAGGTCCATTTGCCTTTTCTCTGAAGTTTATATGGCTCCTCAGGGTCAAAACCGTTTTCCTGAAGAACTCGCTTATTAAAGAAAATAACCTGTCGAGGCTCCGGATTTCCTACAGAAAAGGTATAACCTGGAAGAACAGAACAAACAGCTTTGTTCCATTTTTTATCTTTCCAGTCAATATCAGGTACTTTTGAAACGTCTGCCCAAAGTCCGTTTGCAGCACCAGTTAAAGCCGAACGACTGTCTATAACAAAAATGCGGGCATCGTCACCACCGGTTATACAATAGTTTGCAACCTCAGAAGGATGATCTGCCCAGCCGGCGCCAAGATCTTTCTGAATTACTTTGAAATTATAGGTATCTTCAAGACTCTGTCTAAAGGCTCTCTGATCTTCTTCGAATTTTGAAGAGGGAGCTGCATTTGGGTTTGACCACCAGTCATTAATATAAACTGTGAGTCCTCCAAAATCATAAGCTTTCTTTGTTTTTGGATCTTTAAATAACTTTTCTCCGGCAACTACTGTTTTATTTTTTGAAGCCTTAGCCTTTTTAGAAGACTTAGCTTTTGCAAAAGTTGGCGCAGCAAGGATACACATTGCAGCTACAAGCATTACTGTTATTTTTTTCATTTTATGATTCCTCCAAAAATCATTACGAAAAATTTTCAAATATTTTATCCCAGTCATCAGATGCTGATTTTTTTGATGAGAGGGCATTTTCCTTAATAAAGGCTTCGAGCTGTACAAGCTGATTTTCTACAGCCTTTGGAGACGGTCCGCCTGTAATTGTACGGGCATTCACGCACTCTTGTGTTGTGATTTTTTCAAAAATGTCTTTCTGGAAAAGCGGGGATTCCTTCTGGTATTCTGAAAAATCAAGATCTTCAAGACGACAGTTCTTTTCTATTGCGCTGCGTACAAGTCTTGCAGAAACACCATGTGCTGTTCGGAATGGCATGCCTTTTCGAACAAGATAATCGGCAACGTCTGTAGCATTAAGGTATCCACCTTCGCAGGCAGCGGCCATTGTCTTTTTGTTCCAGGTTGCAGTTTTTACCATCTGTGTAAAAATCTGAAGTCCCGAAAGGACTGTGTCGTAGGCTTCAAAGAAGCTTGATTTATCTTCCTGCATGTCGCGGTCATAAGAAAGCGGAAGGCCTTTCATCATCGTAAAGAGCGCTACCATATCTCCATAAACGCGGCCAGTTTTTCCACGGATAAGTTCTGCAAAATCAGGATTCTTTTTCTGAGGCATGATTGAACTGCCTGTACTCCATTTTTCGCTGAGTTCTACAAAACCAAATTCTGTTGTAGACCAAAATACAATTTCTTCGCAGGCACGAGAAAGATGCATCTGAATTAATGAAAGGGCTGAGGCAGTTTCAAGGTAATAGTCGCGGTCGGAAACTGTATCAAGAGAGTTTTGGGTAACTCCGGCAAAATCCAGCAAAGACGCTTCGTATTCGCGGTTTAATGGAAGACCGCTTGTTGCAAGGGCACCTGAACCAATAGGACTAAGGTCTGCGCGCTTTGCGGCATCTGAAAGTCTTGTAAAATCACGGGTAAACATCCAGGCCCAAGCACATAAATGCTGAGCTAGAGTTACAGGCTGGGCATGCTGCATATGAGTAAAGCCCGGCATAATTGTTTCTTTATTTTTCTGAGCAATTGCTGTAAGAGTTTGTAATAAAGCAAGAAGCTCTTTTTGCATTACTTTGATTTGATGTTTTAAGTAAAGGCGTTCGTCCAAAGCAATCTGATCGTTGCGGCTGCGTCCTGTGTGAACCTTTTTTCCAGCCTCGCCTATTCTGTCTGTAAGAGTTGCTTCTATAAAGGAATGAATATCTTCTGCAGATAAATCTACGGTAAAAGGCTTGTTATTCTTGTCTTTACCACTGAGCAGGTCGTCTTTTATTGAAAGCAGGCCCTGCACTATCTGTTTTTCTTCATCTTTTGAAATGAGCTTTTGTTTTGAAAGCATTTTGGCATGAGCAATACTTCCTTCTATATCAACCATTGCCATGCGCATATCATCTTTAATTGAAGTTTCGAACTTTACTGCAGCAGCGTCTGGGCCTTCAAGAAAACGTCCGTGCCACAATGCTGCATGATTATCTTTTGTTATTGTTCCGTGAGTAGACATATGTTTATTATAACAAAAAAGCGGGCACCCCGTAAAGAAGTACCCGCTCTTATTTATAGCGATTGTCCGGTCAAGCCGGACAATGACATGTAAACGAATTATTCGTTGATGTCATCCAAAGCTGCCTGGAGTTCGTTTCTCATAGATTCGATTGTTTCCTGTGGATCTGCACCGGCACAAACTGACCATGAAATTGGAGCCCAGTTGAAGCCTGGAACAAGCCAAGCATCCCAAGACTTAGAGTTGTCCATCATGTACTGCATTGTTTCATCAACAGCACGTGTATCGCGGAATGAACCGTAGTAGTATTCCTTCCAAGAATCTTCATCTTCATATCCTGGAACATCATCTGACCAGAAGTCATAAATCTTGAAGATCTTGTTAACTTTGTCCTGTGAATAGTAAGCAGGAATGATGAGCATGTTGTCCTGGTTCATAGTAAAGTATTTTCCATCACCGTTAGGTCCGAGTGGGAAACATACCATACCCCAGTCATCTTTCATGTCTGCAAGCATACCATTTGGCTGTGCATCGTATTCCTGATCGTTGTAGAATGCTGTGAAACCATTCAAGAAGTCAGACTTGAAGTAGTCCCAGTTAGCACCTTCATCAGCAGGTTTGTTGTACTTTGTAAAGATATCTTTAACCCAGTTCCAAGCTTCCATTGTCTTGTCGCCTGTATCGAGGTAAAGTTTTCCGTTTGAATCACGACCTGTAATCTGTCCACCGTTAGAGTAGATAGCAGGAGCAGCAAATTCTGAGTTGAAACCAGAAAGAGCATACTGATCGATGATACCATCGTTGTTTGTATCTTTTGTCAAAGCATCACACATTTCTTCGAACTTAGCCCATGTCCATTTTCCAGCTTTCTGGAGGTTGTATGGTTCATCTGGGTCAAAACCATTTTCCTGAAGCACGCGCTTGTTGAAGAAGATACACTGACGTGGTTCTGGCATACCAACAGCGAATGTGTAACCTGGAAGAACTGAACAAACAGCCTTGTTCCACTTTCTCTTGTTCCAATCGATGTCAGGTACTTTAGAAATATCAGCCCAAAGACCGTTCTGAGCACCGCTCAAAGCTGAACGCTGATCGATGATGAAGATACGAGCATCGTCACCACCAGTGATACAGTAGTCAGCTACTTCTGCAGGGTGTCCACCCCAACCAGCCTGCAGGTCTTTCTGAATTAACTTGAAGTTGTATGTTTCTTCAAGATACTTGCGGTAGTTAGCCTGATCTTCCTGTGATTTAGAAGCTGGCAAAGCATCTGGATTTGACCACCAGTCGTAAATTGTAACTTCCATTCCACCGAAGTCATAAGCTTTCTTTGTTGCAGGGTCTTTTTCTACCTTCAACTTAGAATAGTCACCATTTGCAGCTGCTTTTTTTGCTGCAGCAGATGATCCGCCTTTTTTGTCACAACCAGCAAGAGCCAAAACGAGCACTGCTGACAATGCAACTAACGTAATTTTTTTCATAAAAAAAACTCCTTTTTTTTATTTTTATAAGCCCAAAGGCAAATAATCAATTTAATATATAGTATAACACCTAAATTCCCATTTGTAAAACAAAAAATTAGGTGAAATACCCTATTTTTATTAGGTAAAATACCTAATTTTTTACATCTTAACACCTGTACTTGCCAAGCTTTCTACGAAGAGTCTCTGGCAGAATACGTAAAGAATAATTACAGGGAAGATTCCAAGAAGCATTGCTGTAGAAAGAACTGCGTTTGCATAACCTACAGGAGCAATTACGGAACCAACACCGTTATTCATAGCATTAAGATAGATACCAAACTTATCTACTACTGTTGTAAGTGCAATAGAAAGCATCTTTACATTACCCAGGAAGAGGTTTGAATAGAAGCTGTCTGTCCACTGCCATACAAATGAGAACAAGAAACAAGAAGTAATGATAGGTTTAGCACCTGGAACCATAATTCTAAAGAAGGTTGCAAATGGTCCACAGCCGTCTACATAGGCAGCCTCTTCAAGTTCGAATGGGAAGCCCATAAAGAACTGTCGGATCATAAAGATATACAAACCATTCTTCAAGCCCTGTCCTGTAAGACAAAGCAGAATATATGGAATAATATTACCTCGAAGGTTTATTGTTTTTCCAAAGAAATTAAAGTAACGGAAATGCAGGAACAACGATGTAGAAATTGTCTGTGGTGGAATTACGATAATAAGGATAACGCAGAAGAACCAGAATTTCTTGAGCGGGAACTGGAATCGTGAAAATCCATAACCAACAACGCTACATACACAAACCTGAATAATAGATACAAGCAGAGAAACCCATACCGTATTAAACAAAGTCTTTTTGTATTCAATAATTGTTGATGCAATTTTCCAGTTGTTTATAGAAAAGTGCTTTGGAACAAGGATGATTGTTGTATCATACAAGTCTCTTTCAGACATCAAGCTTACCGAAATTTTATTAAGGATAGGCTGGATAATCATAAAGCACATACCGAACAAAAGGATGCCTCTGAAAATTGAGATGGCATACTTTTTGATTGTTTCCTTAAGAAGAATACCATCCGAAGCTTCGTTACGCTCCCAGAAGGTTGCGTGCAAAGGTGCAGAGGAATTCAAGGCTGTAGGAGTCATTTCTTTCTTACTTTTCTTAGTCATAATTGTATACCACCTTTGAAATAATCAGTGATGAAATTCCAATCAAAGCAATACATACAACGAAGTATGCCCATGCCATCGCGGAACCAAATCCATACTGCAGGGCAATTACGTTATCGTTTATTTTCGTCATGATTTCATTATCCGATTTCATGAAGAAGTCGACGATTGTATAAACCCAGCAAACAGGAAGAAGTGAACTTACCATTGGAACGGTAATCTTACAAAGACATTCCCAAGCTGTACAACCTTCCATCTGAGCAGCTTCGAACATACTAGGAGAAATATTCTGAAGACCAGAAAGGAAGATAATAATCTGAATACCCGAAGCCATTGCAACATCATAGATGGCATCAATAATTTCGAATACCTTCTTAAACATCTTAGAACTGATACCGCCCAAGCCCTGTGTATCAGGAACAAGTACTTTTTCAAGAACCTGTGTGATTGTGTTTGCACTACCCGCTTCTTCGATTGTATCTTTAAGCTGTGCCATGAGGGAGTTGTTATTTTCAAGACCAACAAGAACACCAGAAGAAAGAATTACAGCAAGGAAGAAGATTGAACGTGCAAGAGTTCGTCCCTTGAAGTTCTGATTCAAAAGCAAAGCAACAAAGAAACTGAATACGATTGTAGCAATAGAACGGAAGAACATACGTCCAATTCCTTCTACAAGCATTCGGTTAAACTCGGCATCGATTAAGAAAGCTCTTTTGAAGTTTGCAAAATGGTTATATGCAAGGTCAAATCCCTGAGTAGAAATTGTTACATCAGAAAGAGCCATGTTAAGCGACTGAACGAGTGGCTTAAGCATAAAAAATATAAATCCAATTATAAAAGGCAAAATAAACAGATAACCGTAAACGGCACGTCTGCCCATAAGACCAACTTTTCTTTTTTTCATTTTAGTCCTCCACCTTCAAAACTCTGTAATCTCTTTCAGGAATATTTTTTCCCGAAGGTGTTCTGTAACTCTTGTATCCGAAGTTTACATATACTACATATCCGTTATCGAAGGTTGTTTTTGCAACCTGATCAGAAACATATTCATGATCAACAATAAGACTGTTAGCAACTACGCTAATCTCGTTGTTATATCTTTCATAAGAATCCTGGAACTGATCCTTCCAAGAATCAAAGTGACTTGAATAATATTCTGTATAATAAGTTTCCTGGAGCTTCATAGCAGAAGCTTCCATGAATGTATAGTAAAGTCCGGCCGCAGTTTCTGCAGATTCAAGAATAATCTGGTCTTTTTCGTAACCAAGATTGATTGGAGAACCGGCATAGTTTTTATAACCATGAAGAGCAATCTGATAGAAAGGAACTGTTTCATCGATGATTGCGTATGCATTACCATGAAGATCCATATTTGTAACAAAATCTACATAATTAAGTGCATAATCATTTCCGGCATTGATAATAATACCAAGTCCCTTTTCATTTGCTTCTTTCATCTTTTCTACCTGAGCCTGTTTTGCAGCACCACGAGTAGTAAGATGGCGGTTATTAAAGTCTGAAGAAAGATTCTTTCCGTTATCTCTATATGAAATACCGTCAATGCCAAGTTTTACTGCTTTATCAGCAAATACGTCTGCAGCCTTATCGCGAAGCTCCTGTTTAAGCAGGTAGTAAGAATCGCGTGCAGTATCTTTTCCATACCAGAGATCAGAATATTCATTAAGTTCACAAAGCTCATCACTTACGAATCTTGCAGCATCACGATAGCTGAAGAATCCGTTATGCAAGCCTGTTCTATACTGAGACTGTATTGTACCGTCAAGATAGATTTTAGCAGATGTATCTTCTACAGAGCGGAGCATCTTCTTAAAATCAGAAGCACCACCAAGCTGTTTAACAAATCTTACTTTGTTCATCATCTTTGGACGGATACCTGCATTAATAAAGCCCGAAAGCTTGTAATTAATATCACCAAAGCCCATGGCTTCAATTTCATTAATGATTTCGCCAGCTTCTTTATAAGTTGTAAGAGCATAAGGTCTTGTTTTTGGCATACCCATAACCTGCTGCTTCTTTTCGATAGCACCAATGAGTTCAACTACAACAGGAACGTTCTTGTTAGATGTTTTCTTAGCACCGGCAAAAAGATAATTTCTATATTCCTTTGCCATATCTACATAAGAAGTGCTGTCAAGGAAACGGAACTCCTGAACGATATGCTCGCCTACAGGAAGATTGTTTTCAAAGCTGAACTGTGCATTTGTAGTTCTTGTTGTTACTTCATACTGTTCGTTATGAAGCATACGGAAATCGGCACGTGCATAGTTGTAGCTTCCAAGCTTTCCTGCAATTTCTGCTGTTACACCACCGTATTCAGCACCCTGCTCTATTACAGAAATAAAGCTTGAGTCGCCGTTTGCAATACCAAATACTGGATATGATGCACGGGTTTCTGTAATAACAGCCTTACGGTCCATTGCATAATCCCAACCATAGAAGTCGGCATAGTAACCGTTCTGGCGTGTTTTACCATTATTAAACTTGATAATACTTCCGCCACCTTCTGGAATAAGAATGTATCCTTCATCCTGTGGTCCACCAGCTCCAAAATATGGAAGTGTAGACAAAAGAATAATCGGATATTTGAGGCGGTAAGAAATTTCGTCAAACGGAACATCAATTACAAAGCCCTTGTCTGTAAGCTTATAGATTACAGTTAAGTTAAAGGCCGGAACTTCCTTAATGTTAGATTCCTTATACAATTCCTTGTTCTTAAGGTAATCTTCATAAGTAAAGCCCTGTTTTGCAAATACTTCTTCCATCTGTTCCTTCAAGAAGGTCTGAATATTTTCCCATACAAGATAGAGAGGTTCGTCTTCCATCTTAGGATATTTTGTGAGCATTGATTCAAGTTCTGCGCCCTTGAAGCTGCTTACAGTATACTTGTGGTAAGCACGTTCCATAGCACGAATCTCGCTCTTTGGAAGTCCTTCCTGCCACTTTTCAAGTTCTGACTGATAAAGAATAAGTGGGAATACATACTCACGGTCCATCTGACCTACAGTATAATCAACCCTGATTTCCTGACCATTCTTTGAAACTGTGTAGAACTTTCGCTGAACACTGTTTGTATACAAGTCATAAGTATCTTCACTTCCGTTTTCGGTAGAATACTTAATAAGGAAGGTAGACATCATGTTGTTCTTTTCTTTTGGAAGAGCCATAGGATCTTCTTTTGCTGCAGGAGGGTTTGAATACCAGATTTTTCCTGTATCTTTTTGAGTTACAGAGAACTGTGTTGTTGCAGGATTAAGTTCAAACTTAAAATTCTTGTTTTCAAGAACATAGCTATCCGGCTGTTTTTCTTCATCATATTCATAATATTCAAATGGAGGCTGAACAGCTTTTCCAACCTGAATAAGTCTTAATACGATATATGTTAAGAATCCAAGAAGGATTACTACAAAGCCAAAGCCAATCCAGAATTTTTTTGTTGGTTTATGGAACTCAAACTTCTTTGTCTTCATTGGTTTTGGAGGTCCAATATACCAGTCAGGATACTTTGATCTTTTTGCCTTCTTAGGCTTTTTCTCTTTAGGGGCCTTTGGTTCCTTAGGCTCTTTTGGAGCTTTTGGCTCTTTTGCAGCCTTAGGTTCTTTTGGGGCCTTTTCTTTCTTTTCTTTTGGTTCTTTCACCTTAGTTTCCTTTACTTCAGGTTTTTCCTGTACTGGAGCCTGAGTGATTTCTTCGTCATTTTTGTCTGCCATGATCAATCCTCCTCCGTCAGTTCAACCTGAATATTACTTCTCGTCCAAGAGAAACAAAGTAAGCAACACCCTGCGAAATCATACTAAAGAACAAAAGTACGATAAAGATGAATACCAGCATTCCAAAAATTGTGAAGATGGTAAACATGAGTGTTTTGAAAAATCCATACTGATGAATCATCATCATTGCCATAAATATAAGGATTCCGCACCATACAATCGAAATGTTATTGAAGATTGTATAGAAAGCAACTTCATCACGAGTAACAAAGTTACTTACAATAATGATTGGAATCTGAATAAGCGGATATGGAGTCAAAGCATAGGCAGTACCCATGTAAATGTCACCAAGATGTCCTTTTCCGTCGAACAGGGTTGTAAGAGCCCAGTTACAAACACAGAAAATTCCAAGTGGAAGAAGGATTGTTGCAAACTCTTCAAAAACATTTACATTTTCCCAGTGAACATTCATTACAACAAAGCTTGTAAATCTTAAACGCCAGATCTGTGTCAAAAGTGTTAGAAATACAATAAAGTTTGCTGCAGAATATGAACCTCTTTTGGCATGAATTAAATCCCAAAAGCCGTCTGCCGGATGCACTATTACATAAAAAGCATACTTGAGTGTATCAAAGAAGTGTGCATAAGTTGCTTTAAGAGTTAATTTCTTTAAACGTCGTGTTACAAAGTTACTCATAGTGATTTAATCTCCCATCTTATAAATTTAACCCATCGTACGATGAGAGGTATAACAATGATTGCAATAATAATTGCAGCAAGCCAGCCAAAGTTAGCTTCAATCCATTCCTTGCGGTAGTATTTGAAGGCCTTTGAATAGTCAAGACTGTCGCGCTTAAGCTTAAAGTAGTCCATTGCTTCTTTGTACTTTTTCTGACGCAAATATGATTTTCCAAGACCAATATATGCAAGGTCATAGTTACCGTTTAAGGCAAGAACCTTTGACCATGTATCAGCAGAATCATCATATGCACCAACTGAAAACTGTTCTGTAGCCTTGTAAATAAGGTTACCGTAATCTGTTGGAGTGAAGACGGTAATAGCAGCGTTTGTTGAGTCTACTACAAACAAATCTTTTCCAATGTGCTCAAGAGAAGCAGGCTTACGGAAGAAACCGTCGACGTTACCACGACCACCAAATGCAAACAGCAGGTAGCCCTGATTGTTGTAAGCAAAGATTCGTCCGCGAGTTTCATCAAGAGCAAGATAAACTTCGTTATCAAGAACGGTTACATCAACAAACTTTGATGAACCTTTAATACCAGCGGCATTACTCCACTCAAGGTCTCCGATTGGTGGTTCGTATCCGTTATTAACAAGGATATCGTTTCCAAGGGCATTCAAGCGGCGCAGTGGCTTAGCTTTTCCAGAGTGAAGATCCCATTCCTGGAATGATTTTGTTACTGCATAGATAAAGCCTTCGCTATCCATATAGCAGTTTGAATATTCTGTAGGAACAAACAAAACCATACGTGCTTTCTGAGCTTCGGTTGCAAACTTTTTCCATAAGCGGTCAGCTGCATTTACCATAACCCTTGTAGCACCATAGTAGCCTTTGAATTCTCCATCATATTCATACTTAATAAAACCTTTGTTTACGTTCTTTGAAAGAATGTAAATACGGCCTTTAGGGTCGGCAATTACCTTTGTTGGAAGGAATGCCTTATCCTTTTCATATGTTGGATCATCAGGCTCTGTAATAACATCAATTAAATTGAGGTCATTGTCTGCTTTAAGAACACGTCCGTTTTCTGTATCGGCAATAAGCATTGTTCCGTCCTCACAGATAAAAATATCCTGAGGAGAATTAAAGCGGTTATTTTCGATAAGCGGACTTGGATTTACATGATCAATTACACGAAGAGGAACAAGAGTTTTGTTCTCTGTGTATTCAAACTCAATGATACGGTTATTATCTGTATCACAAAGATACATGCTGTTTCCGTATGCAAACAAAGAAGTTGGATTCTTTAAAGGTGTATCAAGCTTGAGGTCGTTTGCATAGAATACATGTGAAACACGATATGTATCAGGAGACTTTTCAATTTCATCCCAGAAGTTATAGATGTATGTATCACCGCGGGCAAAAAGTCCTGCACAAAGTGTAAAAAGGCATGCTGCCAATAAAACAATCTTACTTTTATTCATAGCACTAATCCTTAAGGCCCGAAGAAGCCATTGTTTCCATAATCTGACTCTGAGAGAAGATAAAGAATACAATTGGTACA
>CAMKDH010000049.1 GCA_946411215.1 uncultured Treponema sp.
TCATAACTTTCGATGAGATTTGTTTCAACAACCAGACGATCATCATATCTGTCTGTGTTTACTTTTTTTACTAATGCATCTGTCTGATACATTGGAGCAACATCTTTGATAACTTCATCTTTTCCAAGAAGCATAACAGCTGCAAGATTAAATCCCTGTTGGCCTGTAACTCTATCTTCTGTAAAGAGTCGAGCACTTCTTAGGATTTCTTCATCGCTCAGCTTTTCCCAGAGATGATTTCCACCGGAATTATTCTTTGCAAGGATTCTTACTGTCGGTAACAAATCCAGACGTAAATCTCCAAGTTTGACATAAGGAAAGACTTTTCTTTCTGTAAAGATTTCCTGCTTTCTGATATACATCTGAGCAATATCTGTTGTAGATGTTACTTTTACATCAGAATCATTTGTTCTGTTGTAAATTACATTTTTATAGCTGACAACTTCACCAGAAACAGGAACATAAATGTTTATGATTGTTTTCCCTTCATACTCCATTATTTCTGCGTCGATACAAAGAGTTGGTGAAAATAAGTCAGGATTGGCAAGAACGCTTATAAAGTTCTTTACCATAGCTGTTGCTGCTTTTTCAGGAACACCCTTTACAGTTCCATCATCAAGGATTCCTAAGAAAATATCGCCGCCGAAACGATTTGAGAATGAGCATACAGTTTCATAAACGTCATGCTCAATGTTACCTCCGCAACGTTTAAATTCTACAGATACTGTTTCGCCAATTTTCCTGAGTGCATCCAATCTTTCTGTTGTCATATATATATTATCGCGCATTTTCACCTCTTTTTCTACTCAAACAACCTGTTCGCCGCCCCTACCGCAGGCTTTACAGCTTCCACCATCTCAGGAATTGCAGCCCTTGTGTAATGATCCGTCATTGCCAAACTTGTATGACCTGCAATCTTCTGTACTGTTTCTCCGGCAACTTCGCGGCGCATTCTGGTAATATAGGTATAGCGTAAAGAGTGTGGAGTAAGTACACGATTACCCACATTAATACCAGAACTGGCAACTGCACGACGGAACCATTCTTCTGCGAGCCATTTTCGGATTGGTTTGTTATAACGTTGGAATACATAATCATCTGCACAAAGGTTCTGTTCTGCAATGTATTCTTGAATAATATCTGCAAAATCCTTTGGGAGCGGTGCAACTCGAATCTTTTTGTCTTCATCAGAACCGCATTTGTTGTAATTTGTTCTTACAAGCTCATTGTGTCTGTAAAAGCCATCTACAACAAACACACCCTGGTCAAACATAAACTGATTTACTCTGGCTCCAATTGCTTCGCCAATACGAAGTCCGCACTTTACACAACACAGGAACATCAGATAAATGGCTTTGTGTCCTTCATCAAACTGAGGATGTTTTGAATATTTTTGCGTACTCAAACATTCCCAAAGCTTTTCATCAAACAGAATATTGATTTCTTCTGTAGTGAATACATCTTTCTTAACGCTGTTTCGTCTGAACTTTGGGAACTTTGGTGTTGCAATGTAAGGCAACCCCATAAAAGGTGCTTCTTCATAAACTTCGCCGACAACTGTAAGCAAATTGTTTTTCCAACTTCCTGAATGTGTGTCTTCTGCAAGAAAATCAATTACCATTGGAATTGTAAGGTCTTTAAGTTCCATCTCGCCAAACTTCTTAACAAAAATATCAAGTAAGTTTCTCTTACACTTCAAAGTTTCATAAGTGTAGCTGCGGCCAAGCTTTTCCATGCGTTCAAGATGGTCGCTGCCAGGAACATACATCCATTTTCCAATTTCTGCTATTGTGATTTTTCGTTCTGTGAACAAAGGTGATAGAGCCGAAACAAATACATAAGCTTCTGCCTGAGTTTTACAGTCTTTGCAGACCTTCTGATGCATGACTCCAGTAACAGGATCATTCCAATAATAGTACCACTTATGTACGGTTTTACCCTTAGATTGTACGGCTTTTTTGAAAAGATGATAGTTTGAATCCATCGTAACCTCCAGTTTTTTTGTAAGCGATTAACATTTGCTTAACATTTTCAAACCCTGAAAGTCAGATGATTGTGTAAATGCTTGTATTATAAGGATTTAGCACATATCCCCTTATGCTAAAACCTATTGGTCTCTAGACTTGAACCAAGGACCAAAGGATTATGAGTCCTCTGCTCTAACCACTGAGCTAATGGCCCGAATGAATTTGATACTATCATAAATTTGGGGGATTGGCAATATAGGGGGATTTTAAGACATTTACTGAGGACTATATATAGCTTAATCCTCATCTCCCCAATCTAACATATCCTCATCTGATACAATCGATGTATTTTCATACCAATACCATTGATCAATTCCTAAAGTTGAATAAATATCTTCAGATTTTAATGGTGATGCATAAATTATATTGGATTCATATTTATGATAATTGAACCAATGTCGTTTAATATCTTGAATTATGATAATACACGAGAAAAAATCGTATAAAAGAAAAAGTTCGAAATTAATATCAGAAACAGAAATATCATTTTCTGTTTTTTGTTTAATTGAATCTGACGGGGCATCATAAGCTGCGATAATTGCAATATCAAGTTTTTTTGCAAGTTTATGTAGTACTTTTATTTTATTTGAAAATGAATTGAAATAAATCAAATCATTTTCATCTTCTTCGTAAATGTTATTCAATGAATGGATTAAAAAAACTTTAACTCCCTTTTTACAAGAATCTTCAATCAGATTACAAAGATTTTCCAATGAGATGTCTGTCAATTTCGAACAATTGTTTCCATCCTTTGAAAAAGATAAAAAAGAACAATGGATTTTTTCAAAAGAGAATATATGCATTAAAATGTTCAAAAAGTCAAAAGAGAAATCGCGAGATTCTGAACTTACAAGTGTAAGTCCTATTGAGGGAATCCCCCCAATTTCTTCATCAAATTTTGTAAAACCTGTTTTCAAAATAAATCCAATTGTTAATGTTTCTTTTTTAATCCCAATTAATACAAAATATTAAACATTTTTCACTATATCTTCGTTTTACATTAAGAAATTGAATTCGTGTCAATTAGTTCAAGGACTGTATTCATAATTAACTGCGTAAATCACTTAATAAAACCTGACCATTTTCATCAATAGCAACTTTCTTTTCACCAGAAGATTCTTTTACAGCGATTAATGATATAGTAAGCCATGTTAAATCTGATTTATCTTTAGAATCCCATGCTTTCTTGATATCCTTAGCAGCAGCTGCTGCAGCTATTCCAACGCCAATTAAACCAAATACTGCACCAGCACCAATTTTCGCACCGAGTTTTACACCATCATTAATATTATAAGTTGTAAATCCTGAAACGATTTCTGGGGAATCAAGTAATTCTATATTCCCTGTAATTTTTGAAAGTGAACCCAATTGAAGAATTGTTTCAAAATATTCCCAATTATTTGGTTCGAAGATTGAAACTTTATAAAAAGCAGAGAAAGTGCCGAAATCAATCTCAACATATGGGTTTTGTGCCATATCGTTCCATGTTACATTTGTACATACATAAACGGCTCCCCAAGTATTATCTGTATCAAGAGATGAATTATATTTTAATATTTCAGCAGTAATAAAATTACTATAACCATTAGGTGAGAATTTTATAGATTTAATATCTATTTCATCTTGTATATTTTCTGAGATATGAAATTTTACATTAGGAGTACTCTCACTAATTTGCAAATCAGCTGAATTATTTGAGTCAAATATCCAAGCATATTTATAATAATCAAATTCTACAGCACAAAAAACTTTCTCCATTAATGAGATTGTCTTAATATCAGAAACTTTATTCTGTAATAATTTACACTGTAATTTTAGTCGAGAACTACTTGAAATTAATTGTCTGCCCTCTAGATATTTAATACATTTTTCAGCATTATCAAAATCACCAATTTGTTCGTACAATTGAACGAAATCAAAATTCATATTGTCTAAATCTGATTGAATTGATTGTGTATTATTCTTTATTATTTCAATTGATTTTGAAATCTTTTCTTTTGCTTGTTCAATTAACTCATTATTTGAAGGACTGGAAGTCAAAATACTATTTGTACTTTCTATAACTAATTTTGCAGCCTCAATGCAATAAGGATTCTTCTTAAATATCGGATTATTAGAATTTAATTCATTAAATTTATCTAAATATTCGACATATGCTTTATTTTCACTACCAGATTTATAATCAGCAATAGCACGCGCTAACCAATAAGGGGGAAACAAAGATAAATCATTTTCTGCAGCATCAAGGAACACTAATGAACTTTTTGCATTTGCTTTACTCTCCGATATTTTATTAACTGCCTCTGCAAATTGTTTCATTGTATTTTCGCTAATAAGACCTTCAACTGAATTGCTTCTGTTAGCGAATACTTTTGCAGTGGCAATAAACAAATTGGCCCTTAAAGAATCAATATATTCTATATCATTTTGATTTATTTCAAAAAACTCTTCTTCACCTTCAATTTTAACTTCATTTACTACTCTGCGATAATTTAACACAGCACTTATTCCAGTATAAGCAGTTGAGGCTAAAAGAGTCAGAGGATTAGTTCCAGGTACAAAAATAGAACCAAAAGAATTCAGACAATTTGTTACGGCATTTTTCTTTTTTCTCTCAAGAACTTTAAGAGTATGCTCTTTCTGATTTTCGCTTAATTTTAATTCTGTTAAAGTTGACAAAAGCAAATCATAAGCACTAATAAGTTCAGGATCTTGTAAGGATGTTGGATTTATATTATTAATAACAGAATTAAACTCATCCTCCAATAATCCTTTTGATTTTCCATTAATTATTTTTGCAACAGAAAATTGAATATAATTAATTAATTCAACAGCAGTTTTTTCTGTTAATAGATTGCCTGTTTGATTAGCTATTATGTCTTTCTTATTGGCAATAGGATTTGCCGGCACATTTTCAAAAGGAAATCCACAGGTTTTGCAAACTGTATCAGAATCATTTACTGTTGCGCCACATTCAGGGCAAGTTTTTGTTTTTGATATAGGACATCCACAATGAATACATGCTGGTGCTCTATCAGATATTTGTTGACCACACTCTGGACAAGTTATTAGCGCCATTTCTTATTCTCCCCCAATTTACATAAATTGATGATTCTTTCCACCTTCGCAAGAACCATTTCCTGTTCCAGTCATAGGTGATATGCTAGATGATACACGTAATCCACAAATTCTACATGCATATACTCTTGGTTTAATTCCCATGAGCCCAGCCGAATACCATTTGTGATTTTTCGCAACAGTTGGACATCCTGGTACAGGTGGTTGTAATGAAGAAACTATAACTGTGTGGCAGTTCCTGCAAATATATGTCTTTTTTTTTGCCTGTTTGTTTCTATCAGGATCCATTACATCTGGTACGTATACATATTGTATCATTTTTTTCTCCCTAAAAATGCATTTGCCTCTGAGCTATTTCTTATTAATTCAATTATTTGTTCTATATCTTGGTCAGAATCAATGTATTTAGATTCTTTAAGAATTTTTCGGGCAGCATTTAATAATTCTTCTAATTCGATTTCTTTAGACATTATTTACCTTCATTTATCAAATTCAACATTACGCTTATAGCAAAATTATACACGGCAAATAGCAAATCGTCAAATTTACTATTTGCGTATACAATTATGGCTATGAATGCAGCGCAATTACAGGAACTATTTTCCTCAAATCTGAAAGAGATGCGGATACGCGCAAATTTGAGTCAGATGAAACTGGCAGAAAAAGCCGATCTCTCTGTCGGATATATCTGCGATTTGGAAAGTGGTAGACGCTGGGGAACTCCAGAAACTTTTTCAAAGCTTGCCAAGGCGCTCGAAATAAATCCTTTTGAATTGCTGCTTCCAAAAAACCTTGAGTTTTCTGCACTAGATATTTCTTTTCAACACAAATTTGCTTCAAAGCTTCAGGATTCTATTCAGAAAAATATGAAGTCGGCATTAGCCAACGCAATCGCAGAAGCAATTCGTGAATCAAAATAAAAACGACATTTCTCTTGCATAAGAGAGAGTATAGTGAGGCAGGTATAAAATATTCTGTCATATCAATATTTTTTTGATTATTTTGGTATATTTTAAATCACAAAAATATGTCTATCTTCGTTCAACTCCCTCAAATAACACTGTCACCATCTACAACTTCAATAACGGCTGAATGTTGCTCGACGGGGTGAAAACAATGGGGAACAATGCACATATGCAATATTGCGCAGTGTTTGAGGGGCAAGCGAAATGCCCCTGAAGCGATTTCCAGTGTGATTTTTCGTCTCAAAAGAAGGGATTTTGTATTCAATTAAGGCATAGTGGCTACGTTGGATAATTGCACACCAGGGTAGTCCTGCGTGTGAAGCCTTTTTTTATTTATATAAAATTTACATATATTATTAAAAAACACGGCAAAAATCAGGATGCAGATTTTGACCAGAAGGAACTTGATGCAAAGTTTAAGCAGAACTGGCCTAGCCAAGGTTTGTAGTGAATATTTTACTATGTCATTTGCTTGACCATAAACCCCTGATTTTGTATACTACATTTGTAGTACAATTATGGAGGTTGTAATATGGCAAGTACAATCTTACAGGTAAGAATTGATGATTCTTTACGAAGAGAAACAAATGAAATATTCAGAAACCTTGGACTGGATATGTCATCTGCTGTCAGGTTATTTTTGAACAGAGTTGTTGTTGAACAGGGGCTTCCTTTTCCTATGACATTGCAAACAGAAAGTCGCAACGAATCTTCGTTAAATGTTGAAAGAAGAGATGAAGATAATTTTAACGTATTAAGTTATCTTAATTTATCCCATTGAGAATGCCTATGAAATATATATTATTCCACAAAAACATAAGAGTCCTTTTGTTTGAATATGAACCAGAAACTGAAAAGTTCGGAAAAGTTTTATCTTTAGAAAATGAAAAACATATTCCTGTTGGAGTAAAAAATATTTTTTCTGATAACTTATCCAGATCTTTGCAATTCTGGTGGCAAAGCAGATTAATTCCTAAAAACAGAAGCATATATAAATCTCGTGGTACAGAAATAGACTTACTGACATCAGAATCCTATGGTTTTAATTTAAGTGACCATTATTGGATAAAACCATTTGATTCAGACATGACATGGGAAAAAGGAAATTATCTTACAAATAGTTTTAATGAAGATATTGGAAAGTTTATAGTTGGTGAAAAATATGGTTCATTAAACATGAGTTCGAACACGCCTGACTTGTTTTCTAATGGACAGCAGGATAAAAGATGGATAATAAATAAAGGTGTTCGTTGTCTTTTAAAATATGGTAAACCTCCTTATTATGAACAGCCGTTTAATGAAATGCTTTCCACCGAAATTTGCAGAAGGCTAGATATACCGCATATTCAATATACTTTTGTTGTAAAGAAAGGAGAACCGCCTTTAATTTATTCATCATGTCCTTGCTTTATTGATGAAAATACAGAATTTGTTCCTGCTGGTTTTGTTCAATATGCAAAACAAAAAGAAAAATCTGTTTCAGCTTATGACCATTTAATTGATTGTTGTAAAACACTTGGCATGAATAATATCGAAAACATACACAATGAATTAACTAAAATGCTTGTTGTAGATTATATTACGGCAAATGTTGATAGACATTTTGGTAATTTTGGTTTTTTGCGTAATGTTGATACATTAGAATGGATAGGAGTTGTTCCTGTTTTTGATACTGGAAATGCTATGTTTTATGAATATCCTACTTCTGATATAAGAAAAAGTAATAGCCTTAATGAGAATGTAATTTGCAGGTCATTTTCTGATAAACAAAAAAATATATTAAAAGTATTTGGAAATAAAATGTCTAAATTAAATTTGGATTTTAGTAAATTAAAAGATATATCATCATATTATAAAAATATTTTATCTCAAAATCCAAAACTCGATAATGAAAGAATTGTCTTATTATCAGATTTACTCGAAAAAAGAATAGATAAATGCTCACAAACTATTCTTATGCAAAGTGATATAATAAAACACTTTTTCGAAATTATTAAAAATGACACATCGCCTAATGTTTTAAGTAAGAAAATTACAAATGCAGCTGAACTTTTAATAAATGAAGATAGAGATAATAAAAGCATCATTGAAAAATATCTTGTAGGATTAAAGGCTGTAAATCCTGAAGATTTTGAGAATAAAATAACAAAAGATATTAATAAAATCTTAAAACGTACAAAAAACAGAACAAACAATATTGATAACAGTTATTCTAGGTAAATATAACTGTGTAAACATCAGGGAAAAGAAAAAAGAAAACTTATTGTAATAATGCCATAATGTTTGTTATGTTTGACATTATTATCTTTTAGGTTTATTATATTATACATTATGGCAAAGAAAACGGTTATTTTAACTCCAAAAATACAAAAAATACTTTTATCAGTTGGTGAGCAAATAAAACTTGCAAGATTGCGCAGGAAGCTCTCTGCTGAACTTGTTTCTGAAAGGGCCGGTATAAGCAGGGCAACTTTATGGGCTATTGAAAACGGCAGTTCTACTGTGTCCTTTGGTTCTTATGTTTCTGTTTTATGTGCACTAGGCTTGGAAAGTGATATTCTTCTTCTTGCAAAGGATGATGTATTAGGCAGGACTCTTCAGGACATGAATCTTTTACCTAAAAAAAGAGCACCTAAAACAAATAAAGAAAAAGAGATTTTAAATGAAAAATAAATTGAAAAAATGAAAAAAGCTTTTGAATAATTAATACAAAAATCCAAACAACCATAGTGGAATCTTAGAGCCATTGCCTATTTCAATTCCATCTGCAGCAATAAAAGCATTTTCCAAAGTCTTTATCTGTTCACCTGTTTTACTTTTTCCACCACATTCGATTGTGTATTTATCATTTATTGTGAAGTCAATATATTAGTTATATTAATAACAGAATTTGCTGCTGATTTCAGTTCGCACAAATCACCTTATTTCAAAAACATCCTGAGCAGGAATTCTTTAAATCCCGTATACGGCTGATAGCGCATATTCACGTCAATCCAGGTTTTCTTGTCGACGATACTCTTTTTATGGCTGAAGGTATCAAAGCCAACCTTGCCGTGGTATGCACCCATGCCGCTTTCACCAACGCCGCCAAAGCCCATGTTGTTTGTTGCAAGGTGAACGATTGTGTCGTTTATACAGCCGCCGCCAAAAGAACAGCGAGATAAAACTGTTTTTTCAAGCTTCTTGTTGCTTGTAAAAAGATAAAGTGCCAGAGGTTTTTGTCTGCTGTTTACAATTTCCAGCATCTCTTCGTCTGTTTTGTAAGTAAGGATTGGCAAAACAGGTCCAAAGATTTCCTGGCCCATTACTGCGTCATCCCAAGTAACGTTTGTCATAACAGTTGGTTCGATCTTAAGCTTCGAAGCATCAGACTTTCCGCCGCAGACAACCTTGCTGCTATCAATCAAACTGCACAATCTTTCAAAATGCTTCTGATTGATAATTTTACCATAAGTTGGATTATTCAACGGGTCGTCTCCAAACTGTGTAACAATTTGTTTTATAAGAGATTCAACAAATTCATACTTTACAGATTCGTGACACAAAATATAATCAGGTGCAACACAAGTCTGTCCGCAGTTCAGGAATTTTCCCCAAACGATTCTTGTTGCTGCAAGTTTTATGTTTGCAGTTTTATCTATTATACAAGGTGATTTTCCGCCAAGTTCAAGTGTTACAGGAACAAGATTTTCAGCAGCCTTTCTTAAAACTTCGCGGCCAACAGCCTGACTTCCTGTAAAGAAAATGTAATCAAATTTCTGTTCGAGCAGACACTGATTTTCTGCACGTCCGCCTGTTACAACTGCAACATATTCCGGGGCAAAACAGTTTTGAATAAGTTCTGCAATCACGCGACTTGTATTTGCAGAATAAGCGCTTGGTTTTACAACAACAGTATTTCCTGCTGCAAGTGCATCTACCAGAGGATCCATCGTGAGCAAAAACGGATAGTTCCATGGACTCATTACAAGCACCGCACCACGAGGCGATTTTTTTACAAAGCTCTTTGCTGCAAAATTAGTAATTGGAGTTGCGCGTCGTTCATCACGTGCAAACTTTTTGATGTTCTTGAGCATGTAAGAAATCTCGCCAAGAACAAGTCCAGCTTCGCACATAAATCCTTCAAGTGCGCTTTTGCCAAGATCCGCAGTCAACGCATCTGTAATTTCTTTTTCGTGTGCCTTTATATATGCATGTATTTTTTTCAATGCGTCAATTCTTGCCTTTACAGGAAGTGTCGCCCCCGTTGCAAAATATTCCTTTTGCTTTTTCAAAATCTCTTGTATTTCGGTCTGTGTCATGTTTTTCTCCTTTTGTTGCTGCCCACGCTTATGATTCCATCACATCATAGTAAAACTTTTCCAGTTCTTTTGCATTCCATAAAACAGGAACAGGGTAGAGGGGATTTGCTTCCTTGTCTGCACGTCTTGCAAGCTCCGGAATATCTTCTGTTTTAATTCCTTTTAAAGTAGTAGGAATGTTCATTGCTTTGTTGAGCCTTAAAATCTTATCAATAAATTTTTCAGCCGCAATCTGTGCAGAATCATCCTGTGCTGCAACTCCGCCCGCTACTGCAAGAATCTTAAGCTTTTTCCATGCCTTGTTTCCGTATCTTTTAAGAACAATAGGGAGTAATACAGAATTAGCAAGTCCATGAGGAATGTTGTAAGCCCCGCCTAACGAGTGTGCAACCGCGTGAACGTATCCAACATAAGAACGAGAGAATGCTCCTCCTGCAAGGTTAGACGCAACTAACATATTTCTGCGAGCTTCTTCATCCTGCCCGTTGTTATATGCTTTTTCAATATTTGCAATAATAAGCTGCACCGCCTTGATTGCATATTCGCGTGTCTTCTTAGTAGTAGAACCGCCAATAAATGCTTCAACCGCATGAGTCATAGCATCCATTCCAGTTGTTGCAGTAAGACTTGCAGGCAAAGTAAATGTAACAGTCGGGTCCAGAACCGCAATCTTTGGAATAAGCGGAAAATCACTGATCGGATATTTATAATGAGTTTTATCATCAGTAATTACAGTTGTTACAGTTGTTTCACTTCCAGTTCCCGCAGTCGTTGGAATTGCAGCCAGAAGGGGAATACGTTTGTGGATTTTAAGAATGCCCTTCATCTGCGCAAGCGACTTTCTTGGACATGCAATGCGCGCACCCACAGCCTTTGCACAATCAATAGAAGAACCTCCTCCAAAACCAATAAGTGCTTCACAGTTTTCCTTTTTATAAAGCGCTAGAGCCTCATCAACATTCGAAACAGTCGGATTCGCATTTGTCTTATCATAGACAATGCATTCAATTCCATTTTGCGGAAGCAGCGTCTCAAGCTTGCCAGTCAAACTTCTGATTACAGGATCAGTAACAAGCAGAACCTTTTTAATACCCTTTGAAGCAAATTCCTGCGGTAATTCTTCTATATAATTGAGTATTTTTGGATCTCTGTACGGAAGAATTGGAATTGCAATATGAAAGCATCCCTGAAATATACGGCAATAAACCTTTTTCAAAATATTCATAAAAACCTCGATAATTTTAATATAATACAGTATGACATAAAATGTAAAAGTGTCAAGTAAAAAGCCCTGTAACATCTATTCAAATATAAAAATATGGTTTATAATCACTCTACAATTAATCAAAATGTTTCTGAGGAACGTCTATGGGCAAAACTTTAAAAGAGCTTTACGGAGGCTATCTTGCAGATTTTGCAAAAGTCTCAAAGGCCGCTGCTAAAATTGATGAAACCGAAATTTACGAAGAAGCAAATCCCGAAACAAGAAAATATCTTACTCTTATTACAAAGGATAATGTTCTTCCCGAATCACATATCATAAATGTTCAGTATTTCAAGGAATTTTATGATGCCATTGTAAACGGCGGAAAAACCGGTGTTCTTATGATGGATCATTATTCAAATATGGATTTGCCTTGTCTTATTCATCTTCTCGAAAATTATGGAGAAGATTGGGCTACCGATTTTTCAAAGCGACTTGTTGCTATTGCAGGCATGAAGCTTAATGAAGCAAATCCAATCGTACGTGCCCTTACAGAAAGCTTTACACGTGTTGTAATTTATCCAACCCGCAGCCTTAATTCAGTTCTTGAATCAGATGCTTCAGAAGAAGATAAAGAAGCAGAACAGCAGAGAGCACGTAAAATCAACTTTGCTGCAATGCGTGCAATGGATGGCTGTAAAAAACGCGGACAGATTATCATGGTATTCCCAAGTGGAACCCGTTATCGTCCGGGCAAACCAGAAACAAAACGAGGACTGCGCGAAATTGACAGTTATCTTCGTCTTTTTGATTTACTGCTTCCTGTTTCAATCAACGGAAATGTTTTGCGTTTCAATCCGGAAGATCCTGAAAACATGGTAATGGATTTAGTAACTCCAGATGTTGTAACTCTTACTGCCGGAAAGATGATTGAATGTAAGCCATTCCGCAATAAGATTTTGGAAACAGTCCCTGCAGATCATCCGGATCCAAAACAGGTAACAGTTGATGCTGTAATGGATATTCTTGAGGAACTTCATAATTCAAAGGAAAAATAAAATATGCCAAAAATTAATTTATTCGAAGAAGCCGCTCGTGTTTCTTATCCAGGCCGCGGAATTGTAATTGGCCGCAGTGAAGATGGTAAAAAAGCAGTTGCTGCATATTGGACAATGGGCCGCAGTGCAGGAAGCCGTAACCGCATTTTTGTTACCGAAAGTGAAAATGGTTCAGAAGTTGTACGCACAAAAGCCTTTGACGAATCTCTTATTGCCGGTGACCCAAGCCTGATTATTTATGCAGCAGTACGCCAACTTGGTAAAAAAACAATCGTAACAAACGGAGACCAGACAGATACAATTTACGAAGGACTTCAGAAGGGCCTTACTTTTGAACAGTCTCTCCGTGTCCGCAAATACGAACATGACGGTCCAAACTGGACACCACGAATTTCTTCTATTATAGATATCACCGATGGCGCTTTGAACTACACACTTTCTATCCTTAAAAGTGATGAAGGAAATGCCGACTGTACAGTTCGTCAGACTTTCGATTATGAATCTCCATTTGCAGGGGAGGGCCGCTACATTCACACTTACGAAGGTGATGGAAATCCTCTTCCAAGCTTTAAGGGCGAACCTGTAAAAGTAACAATCGAAGGCGATATTGAAACATTCACAGAAAAGCTCTGGAACTCACTTAATGCCGATAATAAAGTTTCGCTTTTTGTACGCTACATTGATATTGCAACAGGCAGCTACGAGGAGAAGATTTTAAACAAAAATGAGTAGGGCTCCTAATCCAAAAATTTTCAAACCAATGTCTTCAAAAAAAATGCTCCAGTTCTTTTTACTGGGGCTGCTCTGGTTGTTGTTCTGCATTCCTGTAGTAACAATCGGTGCCGCAACCTGTTCAGTTTTTTATGTAGCCTTGAAGATTTTGAATGATGATGCAGATATAAATGTCTGGAAATCTTTTGTAAAAGGCATAAAAGAAAACTTTGTTCAGGGCCTCCTTATGCTGTTTGTTTCTATTATAACAGTCGGAGGAACAGCCGCATTTATCTGGTGGATTATCGAAAAATCAAGTCAGAGCATCCCGATTGTATGTGTTGCAATTGGTGTATGCTTTATTGTTCTTGTACTGAATATTTTTGCATATCCAATTATTGGCCGCTACGAAAACACTTTTGCAAATAAGCTTCGTAATGCAGTTGCGCTTGCTTTTACATACAGTCGCGAAACCTTACGTTCTGCTGGGTTTGTTGCTGCTGAACTTGCAATAGCAGGAGTGCTTTTCCGACTGAATCTTTTTGCAGGTTTAGCATCTCTTTTGTTCTGGCCGTCACTTATCTTCTATACAATAGCCTGTTTTATGGCAAGTATTTTTTATCGTGTAGAAAACCCTGTTCAGTATGATTCTGAAAGTGCTGATGAGCGGAATCAGGATGAAGAAGCACCCAGTGAAGAAAATCCCGCTGATGAAATAACTGAAAATCAAGAAAATCAAAATGAGGAAATAGAATCATGAAAGAATTAGAACTTAAATACGGATGTAACCCAAACCAGAAACCGGCAAGGGTATTTATGGAAAACGGTGATCTTCCAATTACTGTTTTGAACGGAAGACCAGGCTATATCAATTTGCTTGACGCTCTCAATGGCTGGCAGCTTGTAAAGGAACTCAAGGAAGCAACAGGCCTTCCTGCAGCAACTTCATTCAAGCATGTTTCTCCTGCAGGTGCCGCAGTTGGACTTCCACTTTCAGACACATTAAAGCAGATTTATTTTACAGGTGATGTAGAACTTACTCCTCTTGCCTGTGCTTATGCCCGTGCTCGTGGTGCAGACCGCATGTCTTCTTTTGGTGATTTTATTTCACTTAGCGA
>CAMKDH010000050.1 GCA_946411215.1 uncultured Treponema sp.
TAATGTGTGCTCCAAAAGGACCAGGTACAGAAGTTTGGCACGAATTCCAGCGCGGATTTGGTGTACCAGATCTTATTGCTGTTCACCCTGCAAATGACCCGGAAGGAAAGGGCTGGGCTTATGCTAAAGCTCTTGCTGTTGGTATGGGTGGTTCAAAGGCTGGTGTTCTTGAATCAAGCTTCATCGCAGAAGTTAAGTCTGACCTTATGGGTGAACAGACAATCCTCTGTGGTATGCTCCAGGCCGGTACAATTGTTTGTTACGACAAAATGATTAGCGAAGGAATTGCTCCTGAATATGCAACAAAGCTTCTTATGCACGGCTGGAACGTTGTAAGTGAAGCTCTTAAATGGGGTGGAATTACAAACATGATGGACCGTCTTTCTAACCCTGCAAAAATCAAGGCTAATCAGATTTCTAAAGATATTAAAAAGCTCCTTGCTCCTCTTTATCAGAAGCACATGGATGATATTATCAGCGGTAAGTTCAGTAGCACAATGATGCAGGACTGGGCTGCTGGTGACAAGGATCTTCTTGCATGGCGTGAAGATACAGGTAAGCTTGCATTTGAAAAGAATGCAGAATCAAGCGAAGAAATTACAGAGCAGGAATACTTTGATAAGGGAATCCTTCTTGTTGCAATGGTAAAAGCTGGTTGTGAACTTGCATTTGAAACAATGGTTGATGCAGGTATTAAACCTGAAAGCGCTTACTACGAATCGCTCCACGAAGTTCCTCTTATTGCAAACCTTATTGACCGCAAGCGCCTTTACGAAATGAACCGCGTTATTTCTGATACAGCAGAATACGGATGTTACTTGTTCAGCCGTGTAGCTGCTCCAATGATGGCTAAGGATTTGATGCCTAACCTTCATACAGATGTAATTGGAAAAGGTCTTGATGTAAAGGATAATTCAGTAAATAACACAGAACTTGTAGCCGTAAATGAAGAAATCCGCAACCACCCGATCGAGGTTGTTGGACGCAAACTCCGTGCTTACATGACAGCTATGAAGCCTTTGCTTTAGTAAGTGTATTGTCGGGTCAAGCCCGACAATGACAAAGCGACTTTTGCGAAGCAAAAAGTCGGTAAGTACGCGAAGCGTACGACTCATTCCCCGGCTTGACCGGGGAATCTTTTTTTAACTATCTATTTTGTAGATTCTACAATCTGATCAATAATTTCCGGGAAATACCAGGTTTGAGCTTTACGGTTGTAGTAGCCGTAGTGTTCGCTATAGTCGGTGCTGCCTTTAGCTACTTCCCATACAGCGTTATCCCACAAACAGCATGGAATACCATATTCTTTTGCTGTTGTAAGGAAGAAATCAAACCAGGCAAGTCTTTCTTCAAGATTATTCTTGTTTGTTGCGCCATATTCACCAATTATTACAGGATATTTATTCACAATAAATTTATCGTTGAGCTTTGTGAACATATTCTTAAGCTCTGTTTTGTGCTGTGAAGTAAATTCGCGCTGTCCTGGAGATTCCATTGCGAAGGAATATGGTGTGTATGCGTGAATAGAAAGAATAAGACGACCTCTTTCAATATCAGTTGGCATTTTGAAAAGAGAAGATGATGCAGCATTTTCGCTTGCGGCAAGAGCAGGGCACATTACAAAACGTTTTGCATTGTTTCCACCTGTTGCTCTGATTGCATCAAGTGCTGTCTGGTTCATCTTATTTAAACATTTTGCAGCATCAAGACTGCGGGAACTGCCACTGAACCACCATTCATCTGGAGTTCCTTTTGGACGAGGCTCGTTCATAGTTTCAAAAATCAAATGCTCGTCATAACCATTATTAAAAGCAGTAGCAATCTGTCCCCAGATGTTGTAAAGATAGCGCTGTGATTCTATAAGGTTTTTTGAGTTTGGATATATACCGCTGCATTTAGGCATCTTAGATTCTTTGTCATAATCGTCGTGATGTATATTGATAATAACATACATGTCATTTTCAATTGCCCAGTCAACAACTGTCTTAACACGCTTCATCCAATCTGTGTTAATTGAATAAGTTTCTTTGTTAGAAATATGATTGTGCCAGGTAACAGGAATTCTTATTGTTTTAATTCCGCTTTTTGCAAGACCATCAATCATTTCTTTTTCTGTATGTGGCTGTCCCCAGCTCATTTCAGAAGAAATTCCCGATGTTCCTGTAGCATCAAAGGTGTTTCCAAGATTCCAGCCAGGCATCATGTTCTTTGTAAGTTCAAAGCCTGTGATAGAAGAAAAATCCTTGTGTCCTTCATCTTTTACCGCTTTGCTGGAATCAAAAAGAAATTCCGGAGTGAAAACTTCCTCTGGCTCTGCAGATTTAGTTTCTTTTTCTGACTTCTTTGGAAAGCTTCCAAACTGTCCGGCCTTGTCGGATTTTTTTGCTTTACAAGACAAAGATCCAACAATACAAAAAATTATAAGTGCAACCGTTAATAATTTTTTCATAATTCATTCCTTATTATTGTCTATAAATTTCATTCTATATCCAAATGCAGCATTAGACTAGGGGTTTTCCCCGATTTATTCAAATAATTACAAAATATTATTACTGGTTAAAGGATTAACGTTTGCTATCTTTCCCTTTATGAAAAAATACGTTAAAGTTTAAGTATGAAGACAAAGTCCATTACATTATTGTTCATATTAGTTGCTATTCTTTTAGGCGCAGGATTTCTGGCTTCAAAAAAAATCATACGCAAAAGCGAAAATACAACAACCCGTGCAAAAATCGTAACTCCAAAAGGTTCTCAAAAATCAGATGAAGAGACAGATTCAGACCGTTCAAATTCTGATTTTAATTCCGAAAACTTTGATACTTTTATAGAACTGTTGCCATCAGAAACTTTAATCAACACAATCACAATCGATTTTAATAATGACGGTTATGACGATGAAGTAATAACTGTACGAAGATCTGGTTCCGAAAACTTCATGATTATTCCGGGGCTCTTTAATCCTGAAACTGCTGATTATGACAGGCTTGCAACAATCCCTACTACAATTTCAAAAATCAGAACCTTTTCTCTTTCTGGAATGGATTTGACTGGTGATCATCAGAATGCTCTTATTTATCAGGGTGTTGCCGATGATGAAAACTATGTAATGCAGATTTTCCTTTGGAATCCTAATGGTGGAACAGGGGATTATGAAGATGTAGAAGGTGTAAGAGGTGCGCTTGTTAGAATTGGAGATTTTGTTTCGGATGGAACAATCTTTATTCAGCAGACAGAACGCTCCGATTCATATCAGCTTTCTCTTTCTAAAGGCGAAAGTTTTTCTGTATGGGTGTATGAATCAGAAAAGCTTACAGACGAAAATGGAAAAACTATTTCCGGACAAAATCAGATTCAAAAAGAATACAAATGGAATCCTTCGTCAAAGCACTATGAGCTTTCGAATGAAATTAAAGTAACTGCAGGTAAGCTTGCTGCTAACGAACTTTCACGAATTCAGGATGGAACTGTAGAAACTTTTGCGGCATTCCTTGATGGGCTTTGGTATAAAACTTCAAACGAAGATAATGTAATCCGCTACATTTATTATAATTATGAAAAACGTGAAATAATCCTTTTACAGTCAGATTCTCAGGAAGTATATGAATGGGAAGACAATAAGCTGCGTCATAACGGAATTTATCTTTATACAGTAAATGCTGACATTACAAATCTTCAACGTCGTTTTGATGTTCTTCTTGTTTCTGTTGATGAAATTAAGATTACACTCTATGACTCAATTGGTCTTGCAATTAAAGAAAGCTCTGAATGGGATGGTCAGTATAAAAAGATGAGCCTTCAGAGTTCTTTTGAAGAGTCTGTTCAGGAAAAAAATCAGATTCTTACACAGCTCGAAAGTGAAGAAGCCTGGAAAACTATTGATGGCTTAAATACAATTTCGCTCAAAGAAAGTGAGTATACTTTTGATTTTGATAACATGCAGGAAGCTGGTCTTTATTCAATGATGAAGATTGGTACTTACGATGTTCTTGCTTTGCGTTCAACCTCTTTTGATACTGTACTTAATCAGTTTTATGCACTTGAGTTTGGAACAAAAACTGTAACAGAAACTATAAAGAAGAAGACAGTAGAAAAGATTGTTACAGATTACGATACTATTATTTTTACTCCGGTAAAAATAACTCCAACTGATTGTTTTGCTACAGACGGAAAAATCTACACCTTTACAAGGCAGGCAGAATAGAGAAAGGGATATGAAAAGAAATAAGAAAAAGAAGTTTTCTAGACAACCCGTTGTTTATCTTTTTGTTTTTCTTCTTCTTATAAACGGATTTCTGGATGTTATTTTTATCCGTCGCTCAATTGTTACTCTTCGTGAACAAATTAATATCCGTATGTTAGACATTGCTAACAGTGCGGCTGCTCTTCTTGATGGCGATATAATGGCCAGACTTCAGAAGGAAGATGTAGATACCGAAGAGTATCAGTCGTCACTGCAAATCCTTCAACATTTTAGAGAACAGATTGCCCTTGATTTTATTTATGGTATCCGCGATATGGGCAATAACACATTTACTTTTACAATTGACCCTGAGCCTGTAACTCCGGGAGAATTTGGAACTCCAGTTGCAACAACAGAAGCCCTGATTGCTGCAAGTAAAGGAACTCCTTCTGTAGATAAAGAGCCTTATCATGATGCCTGGGGTTCTTTCTACAGCGCCTACAGTCCTATTTTTGATTCAAAAGGAAACGTTGCCGGAATCATCGGTGTAGATTTTAATGCAAAATGGTACGAAACCCAGATTGCACACCAGGTCTGGATCATTGTTATAGCTTGTGTTCTTTCTATTATTGGTGGTGGCGGGATTGTTCTTTTGTTTACAAGAAGACTTCGTAAACAGTTCCAGCTGCTCAATAAAGAAATGGGCAAAATGACAGATGAAATTGAAGAACTTGCGGAAGAGCTTAGCCTTACAACAGGTTTTCAGACTGTTGATGCAGAACGCTATATGAATCCTAAAAAGTTTAAAGCTTCAGATACATCAACTCTGCTTCAGGAAATTTATGACAGACTTAAAAGTGTGCGCAAGGAGCTTCGTGATTATATTGCAAAAGCTCATGTAATGGCTTATACAGATGCGCTTACAGGTATGGGAAACCGTAATGCATATTTTGAAGTAAAAGAAAAGCTCAACAAAAAAATACCAGCTGGTAATGTAAACTTTGCAGTTGCTATTTTTGATATAAACGGTCTTAAAAATGCAAATGATGATTATGGTCATGAGTTTGGCGATTTGATGATTATTGCAGTTGCCGAAATTCTTAAGGACTTCTTTAAGAAAGACTTGCTTTTTAGAATCGGTGGTGATGAATTTGTTGCACTTGTAGAAAATGTCACGACCGAACAGATGAACATCATTTTTGAAAAAATTACAGCAGAAATCAACGCAAAAATTATTACTAAAAACGAACTGCATGTTCCTCTTGCTATTTCAAAAGGCTTTTCTGTTTATACACCGGAAGATACAGAAGTTAAAGCTGTTGTTCTGCGTGCCGATGCCCTGATGTATCAGGATAAAACTGAATATTACACAAAACATGCCGATCGCCGCCGAAAGAGATAACTGGCGTGACAATCCACGTAATTGCAAACAATCTTTATTTTCTATATAATAATAATTTATGAACGCAAATGAACTTCGCTCAAAATATATTGAGTTCTTTAAAAGTAAAAATCACGTAGAAATTTCGGGACAGTCTTTGATTCCCGAAAATGATCCATCTGTTTTGTTTACAATGGCAGGAATGCATCCATTAGTTCCTTATCTTCTTGGAGAAAAGCATCCTTCTGGAACCCGTCTTACAGACTATCAAAAATGTATCCGCACAGGCGATATTGAAGAAGTAGGTGACCCAAGTCATCTTACCTGTTTTGAAATGCTTGGTAACTGGTCGCTTGGCGATTACTTCAAAAAAGAATCTATTGCATATTCGTATGAATTCTTAACAAGCAAAGACTGGCTTGCCCTTGATCCAAAAAAGATTTCTGTAACAGTATTTGCAGGTGATGAAAATGCTCCTCGCGATGAAGAAGCTGCACAGATCTGGAAAGATAACGGTATGCCAGAAGACAAGATTGCATATCTTCCAGCAAGCGATAACTGGTGGGCAGCTGGTCCAACTGGTCCTTGTGGTCCAGATACAGAGATCTTCTACTGGGTAGGTGAAGGTCTTCCTCCAGTAGGAAGCAACAAGGGAACAGACAGCGCAAACTGGATGGAAATCTGGAACAACGTATTCATGCAGTACAACCGCATTGATGAAAAAACTCTTCTTCCACTTGAAAAGAAGAATGTAGATACTGGTATGGGGCTTGAACGTACAAACTGTATTCTTCAGGGAAAGACATCAGTTTATCTTACAGAAGTTTTCCAGCCAATCATTAAAACTATTGAAAATCTTTCGGGCTATACATACGGCTCAGATGAAGAAAAAGATAAATCAGTTCGCATTATTGCAGATCACACTCGTTCTTCTGTATTTATTCTTGGTGACCAGAGAGGTGTTACTCCAGACCGCGTTGGTGCTGGATATGTACTTCGTCGTCTTATCCGTCGTGCAGTTCGCCACGGAATGAAGCTTGGAATTGATAAAGACTTTATGGCAGAGGTTGCTGCAACAGTTGTAGAAAACTTCAAAGGTCCTTATCCGGAACTTGAACAGAACCGCGAAAAGGTATTCAAAGAGCTTACAGCAGAAGAAGCAAAATTCCGCCAGACTCTCAAGAAGGGTGAAGCAGAATTCCAGAAGCTTTTGCCAAATCTCATGAAGAATCCTAAGAAAATTATCAGCGGTAAAGTTGCTTATAATCTTTATGAAACTTACGGATATCCTCTTGAGCTTACTCAGGAGCTTGGTGCCGAAAACGGATTCACTGTAGATGTAGAAGGATTTAAAGAAGCAGAACGCAAGCACCAGGAAGCTAGTAAAACTGTAGACGCAGGAGCTGCAAAGGGTGGTCTTGCAGAACAGTCAGAAATCACAACTAAATATCATACAGCAACTCACCTTTTGCAGCAGGCACTTGTAAATGTTTTGGGTGACCAGGTTGCTCAGAAAGGTTCAAATATCAACAACGAACGCATGCGCTTTGACTTTACTTTTGAACGCCCAATGACAAAAGAAGAAATCCAGCAGGTAGAAGACATTGTAAACCAGAAGATTAAAGAAGATCTTCCTGTTACAATGGAAGTAATGCCGCTCGACAAAGCAAAGGCAGAAGGTGCACGTGCTCTCTTTACCAACAAGTATGGTGAAGATGTAAAGGTTTACACAATCGGCCGCGATCCAAAATCAGACTGGTTCAGCAAGGAAGTTTGTGGTGGACCTCACGTTCAGCATACAGCACAGATTGGTGATTTCAAGATTCAGAAGGAACAGAGTTCTTCTGCAGGTGTTCGCCGTATTCGTGCAGTAATTTCTGGTGGACTTCCACTTGAAGGATAACGTGTCATTATCGGGCTTGACCCGATAATCTATGTAACTAGAGATATTAAAAATTGTTAATATAAAAGAAAAAACAAATGAGGTTTTTTATGAAAAAGATTATTTTAGGTTTATCAATACTTTTACTTACTGCAGGCATGTGTTTTGCACAGTCATCAGATCTGCAGGTTCTTACAACTGTAAAATATAATAAGTCTGAATCTATCACAGTTAGAGAACTTAAGAAGCGCTGTGCTGTTACAGAAAAACAGTATGGTGTAAAGCTTACAGTAGATCAGAGAAAAGCCGTTTTGAGCTCACTTGTAGATGAAAAGCTTGTTGCTCAGGCTGCTGCAAAAGCAGGTCTTACTCTTCCAGACAGCACAATCGATCAGTATTTTATGGAAGCAATGAGCCAGACAATTGGAACTCCTGTTACAGAAAAACAGCTTGATGAACTTCTTAAGGCTCAGAATACAACTCTTGATGAAACACTTCAGCAGCAGACTGGAATGAATGTTACAGAATACAAAGCATTCCTTAAAAATCAGTTGATAATGCGTCAGTATGTAATGTCACAGAGACAGAATGAAATTCAGGCTCAGGCTACTCCTACAGATGCAGAAATCCGTGCTGCTTACGAAGGAAACAAAGCTTCTTTTGTATGGAGCGATATGGTAAGAGTTTTTGCTGTAGGCGTTAATAAAGATCCAAATCCTGATAATGCAAAAAATAAAATCAATGAACTTCGCAATAAATATATTGATAAGAAGGTAACAAAAGATCAGCTCCTTTCTCAGGCTAAGGCTAAAGGTGCAGACTTCAGTGCAACAGAAATCCTTATTCCTAAAACAGAAGCAGGTGCTGCTCAGCTTGCACTTTCTTATGACAGCATCCTTGGTATTTATGAACAGGAAGTAGGAACTGTTTTTGATGTAACAGAAGATGACAAAATGTATGTATTCCTTGTTCTTACACAGAAATACGCTGCAAAACTTCTTTCACTTAGTGATATTGTAAGTCCTGACAGTACAGTTACTGTTTATGAATATATCCGCCAGATGCTTGCACAGCAGAAGCTTCAGACTGTAATTTCACAGGCTGCACAGGATATTGTAAAGGAATTGCACAAACCGGAATATGTTGAAGAAAAGAAAACCGGTGCTGCTTTAGACAAGCTTTTGAACTGGGGAGACTAAATTGTCACGTAGAAAAGGAAGAATTCTTGCATTCCAGGGTGTTTATTCCTGGGATATGAACCAATCTCCGGTAGAAGACATTCTTAAATTCTCCTGGCTTCAGAAAGATACTCAGGGAGATGAAGCAGAAAAAACTGCTCCGACTCCTGTTGAAGAACAGACCTTTGCAAGTCTGATTATTTCGGGAACTGTAGAGCACGTTGCAGAAATTGATGAGCTTATTAAAAAGCATCTTTCTGCTAACTGGACTCTTGAAAGAATAAATAAGGTTACACTTGCCATTTTGAGAACAAGCATTTACGAAATGAAGTTCCAGGCTGGTTCTGAACCAAAAATAGTAATTGATGAGGCTGTAAATATCGCACGCGAATACGGTCTCGAAGATTCCTATAAATTTATTAATGCAGTACTTGATAAGATTGGAAAAGACGCTTAGAAAAACCTCAGTCTTATTTCTCATTTTGATTTTGTGCTTTGCTCTGCCTTGTGTTTCATGCAAACTAAAGGCGGAGCAAAAGTCGTTAACAAGTCATTTTGAGATGGTTGATATTCAGATTGCCGAAAATCAGTTTGCTGATGCTGTAAAGCAGCTTAAAAAAATCGAAAAGCAAACTTATGATGTGTGGTCTTATATAGGCATTTACAAACGCTACGCCCAGATTGGCGAAGATAAGCTTGCCGAAAAGCTTCTTAAAAAAGCCCTCAAAAAAAATAGTCATAATCCTGAGCTTATTGCAATTTATTCAACTTTCCTTTTGCGTCAGAACAGACTTGAAGAAGCTAAAAAACTTGCAGAAGAACTTCACGGTACAAAATATGGCTCTATCTATTCCGAAGCTTCTCTCAAAATTTTAATGAACGGTGAAACTTCTGATTTTTACAAAGATCCAAAATATTATTCAATTTATTACGATGCATATCGCGGAAGCTTGAATCCAATCTGGATTCGAAACTGTGCCATCTTTAATCTTAAAGAAGGACGGTTTGATACTGCAGCAACTCTTGTTCCACCTGCCTTCGCCGATACAGATGATGCATACTTCTGGGCACTTGTTTTGTTTGATTCTGGTAAATATTATGAATCAATTAATGCTATTGAAGTTTCACGCTCTTTCCTCAAGGATTATCCGGATACCGTAAACCGTAAACTCTTTAAAGTTTCTGAAATAAAACAGATTGCTCTTGAATCAGATGCTTACATGGCTGTTTCTGAAATGGAAAGTGCCGAAGCAAAACGTCAGGAGCTTGTTTGTAAACTCGATAACATAGATAAGCTTAGTCCCGAAGACGAAAGCCTTCTTTCTATAATTGTTGTAAACAGCGCTGTTTGGGCAAAAAATCAGTATGATGATGATTCGTGTGCAGATCTGCTTTTTTATTCTGTAAACCGATGGCCTGATAATGTTGCGGCGCTTATTTTATATTCTGATTTTGCATATAATTCAAATCTTGAACGCGAAGAATCAATGGAAATCAAAAATCTGCGTCAGAACGGAATTTCTTCTGTTTCCATGGAAAAATATGATAACCGCCGTAAGATTCCTATGAGTGATGCTGTTTATCGGCTTGAACAGGCAATGGAACGAACAAAGGATCCTTATCTTGCAATTGCACGCCTGGACTTAAAATATAAAACAGACAATTCCTTTACAATAAAAGATAAAACTGCCGATTTGTGGCTCCAGATGGAAAATAACTACACCGAAGAAGAAAAGTATCAGATGCTTCTTGTTCAGTATGTGTTGAGCTTCCTTCTTAAAACAAATCAAAAGAATGACGCAAAAGAGCTCTTTACAAAATATATTACAAACACATATAAGTTTAATGCAAAAGAAGATTTCTGGACTCAGGTGGGCAAGAGCCTTTCTGTAATGGATGAACGCACTGCAGAGTTTGCGGCTTGGTTTGCTACTGATGAAAAGAAGTTTGATGAAGCGCTGCGTATTTATGAATATTGTGTTTACGAGAGCGGCGGTATTTTGTACGAAGGAATTGTTTCTCCTTTAGTTTCTACGGCTTCTTGTATGAACCTTGCTGATATTTATTTTTCTACAGGCAAAAAGGCAAAGGCTCTTGATTTGTATGGTAGAGCTGCTGGCCGTGAAAGCAAGAATTATCTTAGATCTGATGTTTTTTATAGAATTGCGAATATATATGCAGCCGACGGAGACAATAAAAATGCCCTGCGTTCTGTAGAATATGCAATACTTTTGTATCCCGATAACGCAAGGGCATCCTTGTTGAAAGAAAAATTACAGCAGTAGCGCGTCGTCATTGCGAGCGCAGCGAAGCAATCTATTATTCAACTACAGCTATAATATCTGACATGCGAAGAATCAAATGATCTTCTCCGTCGATCTTTATTGGTGTACCGGCATATTTGTCATACATAATGCGGTCGCCTTTTTTAAGTGTGATTTTAACTTCGTCTGTGCCAGGTCCAACCTCAACAACAACAGCAGTCTGAGTCTTTTCCTGAGCAGCCTCCGGAATAATAAGTCCACCGGCAGTCTTTGTCTCGGCCTTATCGTTTTTTACCAATACACGATCAGCTAATGGTTTGATTTTCATATATATCACCTCTAATATTATTTTATATTTACTATTAAATTTAATAAATTATTAAGAATTCGGCAAGTGAAAAAGAATATTAAAAAAATAAGATTAAATTATAAAAAAATACTATGCGCGAGCGAATCGAGGCGACAAACTGCATCTAGGCTTGCCGAGCGAAGCGAGATAAATAGTTTCTTTGCAAGCCTAGCCGCAGTTTGCCGACGCGATGAGCGGGAGCATAGTATTTTTTTATCTTTTAAAAATATCTTTTTTTAAAATTTTTTTGAAATATATGTTGACAGACGACATATGTCGTGATATGATATATATATATATCGAGAGGCGATATAGCGACTGTCGACTATGTTATATCGTGAGAAAATAAAGTCTGTGGGCTTATTAAGGAGATGAAAATATGAAACAGACAAAACAGGAACCGCTTTCGGAGAGTTATTTTTATATTCTTCTTTGCCTTTCTAAGGGTGCAAATCATGGATATGGCATTATGAAGATGGCAGAAACTCTTTCGCAAGGGGAAGTTAAAATTGGATCTGGCACAATGTACGGAGCAACCAGCAATATGATGAAAAAGGGCTGGATAAAGGAAATTGTTTCAGATGAACCTGGGGCAGAGAAAAAGAGACTTTATACTCTTACCTCTGATGGACAAGAAGCTTTTAAGGCAGAAGTAGAACGCCTTAAGAGAATGCTGGCAGCAGTAGAGGAATGAATTATGAAAGGATACAAAAGAGTTTTTAATGTTTATTCGGCTTGGGATTACACAAGAGAAATTGAAGATTTGAATAAAATGTCAGAGAAGGGCTGGCAGCTTGTTAAGGGAGGCCTTTTTTCAAATCTTTATCAAAAGAACGAGGATTTACGTTATCGTTTCCAGATTGATTACAATCCAAAAATTCAGGATATGGCTCGTTACATAGAAACCTTCCGTGAGCAGGGTTGGGAATATGTAAATTCCACAATAAACGGCTGGCACTATTTTAGAAAGCTTTATGACCAGGCTGCAGGCGAATATTACGAAATCTATAATGATTCGCAGTCACTTAAAGAAATGCAGGCTAAATGGCAGCGAAGTGGAATAATTATGGTAGGAATTTTGATTGCTGCTGCTCTTCTTCAGATAGTCAGCATTATCAGGGAGTTTGCCTGGGCAAATGCTGTACTTGCAGCCCTGCTCGTTGCAGAAGCAATCGTAACAGGGAGAGGAGTTTATGTATTACGAAATCCACAACGTGCCGATGGCCGCAAGCGCAGCTGGAATGGAATGCCTGCTTTCTTCTCAATATTTTTTATTGGAATAATAGCAGTTGTAATCCTCTTGTTTCTTAAATAAACTGTTCTAAATGAAAAAAATCCTATTTGAAAAGCTGCGGAAAATCTGCAGCTTTTTTTATTGCATCTTCCAATGTCATGCCTGCAAAAGCCTGAGCACCTAGATTTCTTCCGCTCTTTTTGTCGTCTACAAAAGCACCAACAACAATTCCTGGAATTACGCTGTCTGGATCGTTAGGAGCATTTGGACCGCCTAAGTCTGTACGGCACCAGCCCGGGTCTGTAAGATTAATACAAACATCTGTTCCGTCAAGCTTGCCTGCAAGGTCGCTTGTTACTTTGTCTAAGGCAGCTTTACTTGCACTGTAGCCTGCCTGTTCAGGTTCATTTCGGATTCCGCTTGTTGTATTTATTACACGGCCAAAACCACGTTCAATCATTTTTGGAATAAAGTGATAGCAGAGCATCATCGGAGCAATTGTGTTGATTACAAAGCTTGTTGAATAATCTTCTGCAGGTGTTTTCCAATAATCAGTGCGGTAAGCAATCTGAACTGCAGCATCGTTGAATAAAATGTCTACAGGTTTTCCGCGGGCATCGATTTCTTTTATCATTGCTTCTACCTGCGAAAGGTCACTTAATTCTGCTGCTACGTCATAAGCTTCTACGCCAAGTGCACGCACTTCTTCAAGAACTGCTTTTGTGTGTTCAAGCGAGCGGCTGTGTAAAATAAGGTTGCAGCCTTTACCTGCCATAAACTTTGCAATTCTATAACCAATTCCACGATTTGCGCCTGTTACAAGCGCCCATTTTTCTTTTACGTCTGTCATGAAGTTTCTCCTAGAATGAGATTCCCGGGTCAAGCCCGGGAATGACAAATTGTGTCATTGTCGGGCTTGACCCGACAATCTATTTTACTGATTCAATTATTGTGTCACACCATTGGTCAAATTCTGGATCTTCAATCTGATATTCTGGATGTGACATTACATATTCAACTGTTTCTCTGATTCCCTGATCTGCGCGTTTTGTTGCAACAAAATCAGGAACGAGGCTTTTAAGTTTGCTGCAGTCAAAAACTACAGAGTTTGCTTTGTCGCCAATAAGACTTCCTGTAAAATCATAATTACTGTGAGCGGCAAGATATGTCGAAGAAACATAAACCGGATGAAGCGGAACATCAAGAGTGTCTGCAATGCACTGGTAAATCTGATTCCAGGTTACAGACTCATCACTCATAATTTGAACAGCTTCACCAATGGCGTGAATGTTTCCCATAAGACCAACAAATCCTTTGGCAAAATCAGAGTTGTGAGTAATTGTCCAAAGACTAGTTCCGTCTCCATGAATGATTACAGGCTTGCCTTCTTTTATTCTCTTTACAACCTGATAGCTTCCTTTGTCTCCGTGAACTCCAAGAGGAACTGAACGTTCATCATATGTGTGGCTTGGGCGGATAATTGTTACAGGAAACTGTTCTTCGCGGTAAAGCTTCATCAGATAATCTTCGCAGGCAATCTTGTCGCGAGAGTACTGCCAGTAAGGATTTGCAAGAGGTGTCTTTTCGCTGATGATGTAATTACCACATGGCTTTTGATATGCCGAAGCAGAACTGATATACATGAATTGACGAACCTTGCCTTTAAGGAGTCTGTAGTCGCGTTCCAATTGTGCTGGTACAAAACCAATAAAATCACAGGCAACATCAAACTGCATGCCTTCGAGTTTGGCGGCTGCAGCTGCTTCATCGTTTATGTCTACAGTAATAAAGTGAGCACCTTTAAGGGCAGGATCACTGTTGCGGTTTCCGCGGTTTATAAGGTAAAGGTCCCAGCCTTTCTGCAAAAGCAATTTTGAAATTGCCATGCTTATTGTTCCGGTTCCACCAATGAATAATGCTTTCAT
>CAMKDH010000051.1 GCA_946411215.1 uncultured Treponema sp.
CTCTTCCGCTTGAATTAGGCATGGGCGGAATCCTGGTAACAGGCGTAGAAGAGGTTTACGATATTTTTTAACGACAAATCACTACATCTATAGTATAATTATTTCATCCATTCAAACTCATTCTGGAGGCTGAAAGATGAAAAACGGTTTTTTAAAAAAATCACTTTTTACTATACTGGGGTGGACGTTATTTTTTATAGTATTTCTTAGCTCCTGCGAAAACTTCCTTAAAGGCGGAGAAATAAAAAGAGAAATCCAGGAGACAATTGCCTTTAATAATGCAAAAGAAATTGAAGTCCTGATTCAGGCAAAGGCAAATGAAGGTACAACAGTTCCTTCGGGCAATTACGTTGCAAAAAAAGGCTACGAGTTTGAAATCAGTTTTTCAGAAACACAAGGTTTTAGTTTTATAGAATGGGTAGCAGTCGACAAAAACGATGAATCAAAAATCATAACAGAGGGCGTAACTTTCCAGGACAAAACCTCTGCAAAAACAAAAGTTAAAATTACAAACGATACAAGTTCAATAAAAATCCTTCCAAAATGTACAGACAGAATTGCAGTTACCGGAGAGCCAAGTCCACGTTATGAAAGTCTTGGTGTAAGCCGCGACCGACCAATCATCATTGAGTTTACAAAGGAACTTAATCCCGCAAGCTTTATTTTTACCGCAGAAGAAATCCCGCAGAATGCAGAACAAAAAACTGATGCGGCTGGAAATATCTGGGCATATACTTTAGACAAACAGACTTACTTAAAAAATATATCAATCACAAACGTAGACGGTTATTCAATTGCACAGCATTTTAAACAGCCTTCTATAAGCGGAAAATATCTGACAGTTGAAGTTGATAAAACAAAACCAATTGCTTTTGAAGTTGGTGTCACACTAAAAACTATAGTAGTAACTTTGGACCAGGCAATTACAGACAAAGACGGCGTTTGCATGAGCGCTGCAAAATCGTGGCGATATCAGATTACAGAATCAACCGACGACAAAGCAACGATTAATTTTGTAAGCACACCTGCTCAAGGAACAATCAATGCAATTTCAAGATTATATTCAATTGGTCAGACAATCGCACTTTCATTTACCGAAAATGCTGATTATCAGTTTATAAAATGGGATTTTAATGACGCCATAGTTTCTGTAGCCGATGCAACAAATCCCGACACAACAGTTCTTGTCCTCGAAAAAACAACAGAAACAAATCCAACTCAAATAAAAGCTGTCTGCGCAGAACGACTTAGAGTTACTGATTTTAGTCCTAAAACAGAAAACGCGGGCAGCACTGTAAGTAAAAATACTTCAATTACAATTACCTTTAACAAGGAGCTTCCAAATACAGATGCCGATAAGGAACAGCTTAAAAACATTTTGATTTCTATAGGTGGAACTTCTGTAAAATCAAGCTTTAAAAATCCGGTAATAAATGCAAATACAATCACGTTTGCTGCGGACAATTCAAACATGATTGAAGTTTTTGCAGGCCAGACAAAGACAGTTTCTGTTTCAATTCCTGCCGATTTCTACTATATAAATGATGGTACAAAAGTAACTTACGGTGCCAACGGCTATTCTTACGATTACAAAATTGATTCTTCAACCTCCCAAAAAACTGATATTACATTTACAGCCTCAAAACAAGGAGCAGGATTGTTTACCGCTGCTTCGGGCACTAACGAATATTCAATAGGGCAGGAAATTCCGATTGCCTTTGAACCAACCGCTGGCTGGAAGTTCACTGGCTGGACAATCACAAGCGCAGGAAATCCCGTTCCGCAAGATAAAATCAGAATAGAAGACAGCGATTCTACTTCAACAAAAATCACAATCCTGCAGGAAGTAAAAGGCGTTACAATTACTGCAAATGCCTACTTTGTTCCTGTGATTGAGAGTATAAAAATAAATGGAAATACTGATTATTGGAGACAAAGTTCATTCCCTTGCGATTCTGTTTTGTATATTACGTTTAATAAACCAATAGATACCGGAACTGTAGATTATAGTCGTTATGGCACTTTTACAATTACCCGAACCGAAAATAACAACACCCACTGTGAAGATTATTTTGAAACCGAGTGGAACGATGATAATACAAGACTTATTCTTAAGCCAAAACCCGCAGAAAATAAATCAATACTTGCTATGAAAGAAGATCTTGTTCCAGAAGAAGATGATACTTACAACTTCCTGCTTACATTTAATGCAAACGGCGAATCAATAACCGATGCAGAAGGGTATATTCTTGAAGCAGGTTCCCAAACTTATAATTCCCTGGTAATAGATTACACAGTCACTGGTAAACAGGAAAAAGTACCACCAGAGATATGTGATATTGCTTTTTATTCTACGAGTGATACAACAGATTATTTTTATAGACGATTGACGGATTTACCTATCAATAGTTGGTCTCGTTCCCAAAAAACTGTGGATGGAAAAACTTTTTATAATGGAGACTACAGTCGTAATCATGTAAGCCATGTTTATATTGAACTTAAAGGTTATGATGAAGGTTCCGGCATAAAAGAATTAAGGGTAAAAGAAACATACAAAAAAAATATCGATGGTGGTAATGGTACAGGAACAAGTTCTACAACTAGTTATTCGAAAGAACAATATGCATCAATTGTACCACAGGATGCGAATAATGATGATGACGAGGAAGAAGATGATGTCGAGCAGGAAGTGCATACAATTTATAGTTTTGCCGTAGATTATAAATTTGATTCTGAAAATACAATAGAAGACGGTGCTTTTTTACTTCAAATTAGCCTTGTTGATAATGCAGATAATGAAAGTGTTGTAAAGAGTTGTTGGGTAATAAAGGATAGTACTGGAAATTACAACTGCACAATTAACACCGGAACAACTAATTCTTATCCTGTTACAAATAATGAAGCAGCAATTAAATTTGTTCAATTTACAACAGGAACAGATACTTTCTATAAAGTTTCACAAGTTGGGTTGAAGTCACAAAGACTCTTTAGTTTAGAATATTCTGAGAGTGATAAAAATAATCTTGATGAGTTTGATGGTACAACTATTAAACTTTTTGATAATTATAATATGGGAACTGAAAGTGATCTAGCAGAGCTTGTAAATAATGCTTTACAGAATAAAAAACGCGATGTTAGAAAAAATACAAAATTTACAGTACGAATTAAAGAAGAATCTGGAATTGTGGTTGAATTTCCTATTGTAATTCTAAAAAGTGTAGATGTAATAAGGTGTCCATCAGATATTGGTTTAATAAGTCATACTTATCCGGGCGAAGCTATAGAAGGTATTAATCATCGTACCACTATAAAATATGCCGCTGTTTATACTTATCAGGAAAACGAAAATGCTGCACCTGGCGAATTTACTGAGACCAATTTTAATAGTGGTACTTCTGAATCTATGATGGGTATCATAAATCAGAATAGTCCAAATGGTATATATACAATTTATATGCTTTGTAATTACTATTGTCCTGGAAAGTTTGATACCTATAGTTCTATAGGAAAATCTTTGAGGTATTATAAAGGGATAACAAATACACATGCCAGTAATTCTTTAAATTGGCCAGATGTTATATTACCTAAATATTCAGAAAACCAGATTTATTATGTACCAAATGAGGGTAAAGCAAAATTTAATATAGGGTTAACCTATAATGAAAATGTAAACAGAAATTATTCTTACTATGTGTCTGTTGGGAAAAATTATTCAACAGTTCCAATAGAATCTGCTGGTTCAACAGATTGGTTTGATTTTAAAGTTAATTCTAGAGTTAACTATGAAATACATTTATATGCTGTTGATGGTAATGGAAATCCTGTTGCTTCTTATACATATTCAGAACAATTATCTTTATTTGATGAATTAAATTGTCATCCAGCGTATTACAGGTTTATATATGGGAGGTCGTCGGAAGTTCCAAATATATATATTGAACCAAATTTAATGCGCTGTTGGTATATTTCTCCTAATGGCAATTATGATGGTAGATATCTTACAAAGGCAGAGCTTTATTTTGTTCCTGAAACAATACCAAGTTTGGGGCGTGAAGAAATAACAAAGTATAAAAAAACAGTGGTAGAAATTTCTCCGGCAGATATTGAAAGAGACTATTATGAATATGCTTATGATGATTTAGAAGACGGTACATATCATATTTATGTTGTTTGCTATAATGAAGCAGGAAATACATCTTTTGACGACGAACTTGGATGTACAATAAAGCATTATGTTGCTAATTACACACCTTCACTTGAAGTACAGTCAACAGGAATAAATGTTTCAAGCAGTTCATTAACCTCCTCTTTGTGCCCTGCATACAAAAAAGGCTCTATTTCGGATTTTAAAAACTATATTTCATTAAGATATATTGAAAATGGAGATTGGAAAGATTCAAATGTTATTCATACGAGTATGAATAAAGATCCAGATAGTGGAAAATGGAATTATGGAATACCATATACAACTCTTCCTGATAAATTTATTAAGATTTGTGCTACCTTCAATCGGGGTGAAGATTATCTTAGCTATACTCCTATATTTATGAAACCTGTCTACGCCTACACCGGCTACTATGAATATCTTGCAAACTGGGCTGCTGATGATGCATCGCATCCGGGAGTACCGGCTCCTGATTATTGTCAGAGCAAAGCGTGGATGCCTATGGCAAACGGCTGGCAGATTTTTGTGGACAGACCTTGTTTTGTTCATACAATGTACTGTTCAAAACCTCTTAATGGAGTAAGTGAATGGGAAACCCGCGGTCAGGAAACCGGTCTGGTTTATAATGACGGAACTGCTACAACCTTCAGCTACACCGACGACCGTCTTGATGGAGTCCCAGAAGGAGCCTACTACATCACAATCTGCCACTTCGCCGACGGTTCTACTGTTGCAAGCGACGTAAAACAGAAGGAGTAATGTATATTATTTCTTTTCTGTAGCAATTTCTTGTGCAAGTTCCTGAACTTTCTCTAATGGGAGATTTGCTGCTTGTGCAATTTCTTCATGAGAAAGTTTATTCATTTTAAGCAAATTTCTGGCAGTTTCAACTCTTGCTGCCCATTTTGCATCCTGAATACGTATTGGTTCGCACATGTAAATCCCCCTTAGAGACTCGTCTGTCTTAACTTTCTTTACCGCTAAATCAATCGTATGTGTAAAATTGTCTGTGGGTCTCTTATTCTTAATATAATCAAGAAATGAACGGATTTCAATATCATAAATTTTATTGGTTTAAGAACATGGATTACTCTGTTATGCTCGCAGAAAGCAGGGCGTTACGGGGCGGCGTTTGAGCCCCGTTAGAAGGGGGAGCGTAAAACCGCGGAGCGGGTTGGAGCGGGGGGAAGGCTTTCCCCGTCATATCTACTATCGGTGACCACATTGTAAATTTCAGTTTTCTGTCATATAATAGTAGGGAATTTCTATACACAATGGAGAAAGTGGAATGAGGAAGTTTTTTACTATCATTGGACTACTTAGCTTTGTTTTAATATTTACAGGCTGTAGCAGTGCGGCTGGAGATTATGGATCTCTGAAAATTGATACGGGAAGTATGGTTGCTGCTGCTATAAATGCTAGTCGTGAAGCCGTTGAGGAATCATCGGTTTTGAATGTTCAGGTTAAGGTTTCTTTGTCTGGACAGGGATACGCAGGCGCTAAAAAAGAAGATTCGCTTACTGTGAGTATGAGCGATTATGAAAGCGCAGGTGACAACAATCCCGATTTTAATTATTCACAAGTTCTTGGAATTCAACCTTTTACCTTTAATAGTGTTCCAGTAGGCAGTGTAGTAAAAGCTGATGTAGAAATTATTCTTAGCGGAACTGAATTTTCAACAGTTACAATTACTGGTGAGTCAGATTCTGTTCTTGTAAAAGAAGGAAAAAATCAAATAACAGTAGAGTTGACTCTTTCTGCTGAGGGCTCTGGTTCCGATAATCCTAAGCCGGTTGACCCTACAGATCCTGGTGAGCAGACTGACCCAGCTGAACAAAAAGATCCTGCAGATCCAACTGACCCTGCTGAGCAAACTGATCCGACAGATCCAACTGACCCTACTGATGTAACAGATCCAACTGACCCGACAGATCCTAATGGAAAAACTGACCCAACCGACCCTACTGAAACAGGTTCTTCAACTTCGGGCTTTGAAATTGTTTTGCCTGAATTTGATTTGAGCAGTTATATCACAATTGTTGCTGCTGAAAAAGCAGATAACGGAACTCTTGTTTTGTCAATTGAGCAAAAATCATCAGCCCCTTCAGATGCTGCAGAGGTAATTCCAAGATTATCAAGTTATCTTTGGTTTCTGGACGGACAGGCTCTTCCTGATGAAACTGAAAGCGTTACATTGTCTCTTGCAAGTTATCCGACACTAACTCCGTCAAGTATTCACTATATCACTTTGCAGGTTTATTACGACGAAAAATTCTATACTGTAACAACAAAGTATACTTGTCAGGAATAATCGGAGGGATAGAAAATGAATAAATATATAAAGACAACACTTTTCACAATTGCAAGCTTCTTCCTTATTCTCATCACCGGTTGTAAAGATATGAACAATTCTGCAACCACTCAGGAAGGTAAGGCACGCATCTATTTTGGAATTGAACAGACAGCCCCGGAACCGGAGACAATCCTTGAGTCAGCGCGCGCTGGTGGAATTAGCGACACTCAAAAAATCTCAGGCGGTCAATTAGATTTGAATGAGATGGATTATATTGCTTTGTATCATGGCGACATTGGAACTTCCATGATACAAATGGACTGCAAAGTATTCCAAACACAGGATTCTTCCACAGCCTACAAGCAGTTTACCCAAACTTCTATGGAATTAAACTATGGTCACTATCACTTTATTCTTGAAGTATTTAAAGGCAGCAACAGATACTTAGTCGCCGAAATTTCGGATTACGAAGTAACCAAAAACACCACAAAGATTATTTTCCAGACTACCTCAACCTACACAGACAACACTTCTCAAAAATCTCTGAAGCTTTACTTTACCGACAACACCAACACCGTCTCAAAAATCAAAGTAAACCTCTACAGCTCTATGTATGACACTGCAACAGGTCTTATCGACACAGCAGACCTCACCCTGTCAGATGTTGAAGGCTTTGCGACCCAGGTTTTTGCATATGAGAAAACTGGCATTACGAATGAAAGATGTTTTTTGGTGTATGAGATGTTCACAAAGGTTCAACTGGGATATGAAGTAGATGAGTGGGGTGATACTGTTTATGAAAAAGATGATGATGGGAACTATATCTATGATGAGTACAACATGCTGATTCCAATCCCTAAGTATGAGTTTATCCGTCTTAATAAAGTTGGTCCTCTTGTCGTTGAACTTACAAGTGCTGCAACACAAGCTACAATAAATATTGAATCCGGTGAAATAAATACTATCCCGCAAGATGCAAAGACTTCTGGAACTTTTATTCCATTTAATCCAAGTATAACTTTTGAAGTTCTTGAACAGTCAGAAAAGTTTTATTTGAACACAGGAATCTTGAAAATAAAAATTGTTAATGATTATGGTGATAGCTATGGTGAGCATCAGACAAAAGCTAAACTTTTATATAATGGTGTCGAAACTGGAAGTCATCCTAGTTATACTACTACTACTTCGGGATCAAATGTAACTGTTAAGTTTGAACTTTCAAATGATAAACGTCTGCCTTTAGGTGGTCACTATCAGTTATTTATTCAAGTTCCTCAAGAGTTCCAGGTAGGCGAAAACGAAATAACAATGTTCGCTTCCAAAACTTTCGACATAGATGTTATCAATAAAGAATACTATGAGTTTGATGTTGGAAATTACATGAGAATGAATGCAGGAACTCCTGCTTCTGCAGTACTTGCTGAACAGATGAAAAAGGCCATTGAAAAAATTGGAAACGATGCTGAAATAAAGATTTTTGGAAATCCTTCAGATGCTGATGATCCTGAAGATTACTACGGTAATATTTCTTCTGCATTAAGTATTGTAAAAAATTATAATATTGATTTGGATATGAGTGAAGTTGGAAAATTAGAGCAGCTAGAAACAATGACGCATGTCTTTACAATCCCAAAAGCAGTGCGTTCTATAAAACTGCCTGCAAAACTTTATTCAATTCCTAGAATGTCTCTTGAGGCTTCTAATAATTTGCAAACAGTCTATATTTATGAAGATGGCGGAAATTTGGAGAATGGTGGCCGTAATATTGGATACCAGGCATTGAATTTCCCAAATGTGCAAGAGTTTATTGTTGTTAATGCACCAGGAGTCACTTCTGATTATTCAACTTTGGAGAATGGAAAAGTTTTGTTAAAAACTCTTCGTGATCAACAGGGATCACCGATGGGTTCTGAAATTCTTGCAGCTTCTCCTTCAATTACATCTCTTGATTTGACTGATAAAGGAGTTTTATCAATAGGAGATTACGTTTTTGCTAACTCTGATATTGAAACAATTACAGGCTTTGATTCTATTATGAATATTGGTCAGTATGCTTTCTATAAAGCAGAGCATCTTGATTTTTTAAATATGGCAAGCATTTTGCAAATAGGTTCTGCGGCTTTTATGGATTCCGGTCTTGAAACTATAGATGAATGGAATACTGCTGCAAAAACTATTGGAGAGTCTGCGTTCGAAAATACCAAGCTTTCAAATGTTCCAATATTAAGAGCAACTGATACAGTAAGTTCTAATGCATTCAAAGGGTTAAAGAATATTGAAACTTTTGCAATTGATGAAGAATTTATTAATTTTATCAAGGCAAAAGGAACAGATATTATATTTGATAATTGTAAAGCAGAGTATTTTGTTATAGATTACCCTCTTGATTTGGGTGAAGGAGTAAAAACTCTTTTCAATAAATCAGATGATGATTATGTTATTCTTAAATCATATACTGAACGATTTGAAATAACCGATAAACTTTCTTTTAAACAGAATATAACATTAATGGACTTGAAGAACAAATATAGTGGTCTGTTCTCTAATTATATAAGTTCGATTAAAAATATCGAATTCAAAGGCAAGAGTATAATTGGTGCTTATTCGTTTTATGGTGCTATGAAACTGGAATCTGTTACCTTTGCAGATACTTCTAATGCATCCGAAATAGGAGAATATGCATTCTATGCTACCGACCAAGTTTGGCAATATGAGGAAATAGTTGAAACCAGATCTGCAAGCAATATTGATCTTACAGGTGTAAAGAAGATTTGTCAGCATGCATTCCAGTATTGGCAAACTGCTAATCAAGTTTTGACAATACCAAGTTCTGTAATTGCAATACAGGAAAATGCTTTTGATAACTTCAGCCAAAGCACACAAATGAACTATTCAGATAATACCTGGCTTGCTGTTGCAGGTTATGTATCTGCCAATTCGACCGAGCTGGATTCTGATGTTGCCGATGAAACAATTGAGGGATGGCTTGCAACTCCATCAACTTGTACTGCGACAAATAAATATAGTACAGACGATAATCCAAAGATATATGTAATGGGACATAATCCTTCTATTTTGGAATTATCAACTACAGCAACTGGTTCATTAGCAGGTGCTTTTGTAAGCCCACAAAGTGGAGATCCTTATTACGATTCAATAAATCCTGATAAGCTAATATGGTGTCATTGGTTCTATCGCTATACTGCACACTAGTAGAAAGGAGAGGTGACAAAATGAAAAACACAAAGATTATGAATAAACATTTTATTTTAGGTGCCGCTCTTTTGACTGCGGTTTTGATTCTGGCAGGTTGTAATCATGACACTGCTGTAAACAATGAACCTGTTGAACAGGAAAAACAGAGTATTCTTGTTGGCGGAACTTTTGCCATTGATGGGGCTCTCCCAAAAGAACTTGTAGCCTTGAACAGTAGTACAGAGAATGAGGCTGGTCGTTCTGCATCATCTTCATTCTCTGGTTTTGATTCTCAAAACTATGAATGTCTTGTAGAAAGTTATACTTATGTTCTGCCTGCAGTTGGTCCAACCGGTAAACCTGTTGATCCTGGCGCAGTTCCTGGGTATGTAAAGTTTTCTACTGGAAACGTAGATTTTGAAAAGAAAACATGGAACATACTTCTTTCATTCGAAGAGGAATATGTAATAAGAATTAAACTTATAAAAAAGCGCAGTAATCCGCAAGCTGACTATTCTGATGAAGAAGTAATTCTTGCTGGCGAGATTGAGAATATAAAAATAGAGCCAACTGCAGAACTCATAGAAAAGAGTTTGAGCGGACATCTTCCTTATCCTTGTGCAGAGCCTGTAATGCTTGTACCAAATAAAGCTTATACAGAACCTTCAAATGCACAAAAACTGAATCTTAAATTCCGTTTGCCTGTTTCTTGTGATATTGGTCAAATAAAAGGTAATCTTGTTTCTGATGATTATTCGAACCCGGTACCATGTAATTTTTCTGTTACACAGTTTTCTACTTCTGGCTCTTATAAAATTGCAACATTAACAGCAAACTATGATGGAACTGATATTACAAATGATTCCTTTAGCGGACCAATTTCTTTCTTAGATTCATCAGGAAATGTTATTTATGTTCGCAATGAAACAATTAATATAATTCCTGGTTTTGTTACAGACACATGGACTGGCGACGAACCTTTGTATTATAAAGATTCTCAAACTGGTGATACCTATTTTAATGTTACTCAAGAAATGCTTGATAACTATGAAGAAAATGCAATGGTGGATACCAGTTATTACTCTACAGGAACCGAAACTGCTCCAGAATATCCTGTAGTTTTGTTCGATAAATCTCCAGAAGGTGGTTACGCTGTCTTCAATACAACAACTCAAAATCATACAGTACCAGAAAATGCAGAATTGCCTGATGGAATGCCTATGGGATTGGGAAGTAAGATTGTTGATTTTGCAATTGCACCAATAGGCTATAATCATAGTACAACAACACAAATTATTTATACTCTGGAAAGAGACGGTATGGGAAGACCTTTATATCTGATGAAATATCCTAACTATACTGGATATACAAAGGGACAGTTTGTTGCCAATTTAAATAATGCTCAGCTTTCTGATTCCTATACTCTTTACTATGAAGTTCTTTCCATGTATGCAGACGAAGATGGATATATCTATTATCTGTTGGCACAGAAAGCAAATGCCAATTCGGACCAAATAATTGATATACAGCTTAAGCGAATTAATGTAGGGCAAAATTCTGGCGATTATGGAAAAATCGAAACATGTGGATTTAGAAAGACTACTTCTTCAAGCGATACAGTGTCATTCGAAAAAGCTATTTATGGAACAGAAAATAACTCAATGGGTTCGAATATAAAAATTGCAAAGTTTAATAATTATATCTATTTATTCCATGTATATTATGATAATACAGACGGAATTAATGGTTTAGTTTTTGATTGTACAAAGATAACACCTTATACAGGTGCTGGTAAAATGTATTTTTATGTAAATCAATATAGTGCTAATATTTACCATTTGAAGAAAAAAATCTCTGATACAATAAAATTTGAGGCCTCCGATAATGATTCATTTATAGAGTCTTTTACTCTTAATGAATTGTATGGAAAATGTACAATCAATGACGTTATGATTATGCCAAATTCGGACGGAAGCGATGCCGATTTGTACGCTTTGATAAGTACCAATTATTGGGATATGCTAAAACGCTATACATTTGGTGGAATCATAAAAATCAGTACTATAAACTCGAAGATAAAAGACAATTGGGCAAGCCACAGCTTTGATCAGGTTGGTGGAACAACTGGTCCATATATCAGAGGTTGGATTCCTGACAATCCACCAAATTATCCTGAGTCTTCACAATATTTTTACTGTCCGACAAAATTCGTAGCCCGCAAACCAGATGAACTCGTAATTGCTGATGAGGTAAGCTACGTTTATAATGACTTAATCAATACCGATCGTGTAGTTGTAATAAACAATCTGTCAGATTTCGCAACAGGTTCAGGTTTTGCTTCTGCCACAACAGTAAAAACAAACTTCAGCTCATACCTTTATTATAACTCATCTTGTGGTTATATATACGCAAAGTATGGTGAAGAAAATAATAACTAAATAATCCCCCGGCCGCAAGCAAGCCCTTACAGATTTGCCCATCCTGTTGGTTGAACGAGACAGGGTGGGCTATTTTTTTACTCTTTTACCTTTTTTCCGTCTACAGAGTTGTAGATTGCGAAAAGTTGTGATATCCTTAAAGAGTATTACCTAAAAAATCATGAACACCCCAATAATCACCGTTTGTATTCCAGTTTATCAAACCGAAAGTTTTCTTGAACAATGCTTGCGTTCTGTTTTAATGCAGGAGTTTGACAGCTTTGAGGTTGTTGTTGTAAGCGATGCAAGTGACGGCAGGGACGAACGCGGGCGGGATGCTAAAAAAATTGTAAATGTTACTCAAAAGGAATGTAATCGCCTTCGTAAAAAGCAGGGGCTCGGGAAGGTTGAAGTTCGGTTTGTTCAGAACAGGGAAAATCGGGGGCTTGTGGAAGTGCGGCGGAATGCTGTTTATGTGGCCCGGGGATTTTATATTACGCAGGTTGATAGTGATGATATGCTGGAACCGGGCGCTCTTGAAGTAATGTATAAAGCGAGCCAGACTTTGCCGCAGGAACGAGAAGGAGCTTACGGACCTGGCTATGATATTGTTCACGGAACTTCGATTGCGGGAACTTTTGGTCAGGACGGCAGTTTTTCTCCATCTGAATATAACCGATATGGAATGATTTTTTATGGCTCAATTTTTGGGCACGATATTTTTACAAAATTTCTGGAAGGGAAAACTTTTACTTCAAACACCTGGGGTAAGCTCATAAAGCGGCAGATTTACATGGATGCTTATGAAAATATTCCTTACACTCAATGCAATCTGGGTGAGGATTTTCTTCATTTCTTTTTTATTGGTCTTTATGCTCAAAGTTATGTTGGAATTGAAGATAAAGTTTACCGTTACCGCGTAGACAGCGGCATGTCGAATCAGAAAAAAATCACTTCTCTTGAAAAATGGCAGATGATTTGTTCTACGGCAAGTATTTTTTCTGTTTTGTCTACAACCCCTATGTCATTGTCTGAGACCCCGTTGTCATTGTCGGGCTCGACCCGACAATCTATTTCTGAAGAAGAACTTTCTCTGGTACGCCAATTTACCATCCGATATCTTGGAAATAATATTCTGACGCTACAAAATACAGTTGCACCTGAAATTCAACCACAGGCACGCGCGCTTTTATGTGAATACTGGGGGCAGGATTTTGTTGAACAGGTCGAAAAGATGGTTTTTACTGACAAGTTTGCGAAATTGTGATATAATAATCAGAAATGAGTTGTAACAACGAATCTACTTTGGAACTGACGAACAATGGCAGACTTTCTGTTTTGTTTATTGGAACCGGTAGTGCTTTTTCAAAAAGATATTTTCAGACAAATGTTCTTGTTGTTAAGGGAGAGGATCATCTGCTTATCGACTGCGGAACTTTGTGTCCTTATGCGCTTGAAACAAAATACGGCCTTGAATTAAAAGATATTGATAACCTTTTGCTTACTCATCCTCATGCAGATCATATTGGTGGTGTTGAAGAACTTGCGCTTGTAGACAGGTATGTGAAAAAGCAGAAAGGCAATCTTGTTATAACCGACGAATTCAAAAAGCTTTTGTGGGATGAATCTCTTAAGGGCGGTCTTAAGGTAAACGAAGAAGGCCCTCTTAATCTTGATGATTATTTTAATCAAATCAAACCAGAGCTTTTGCAAACTGAGCCTTTTGAAATGTACGAAACTAATGTGGGAAGTATCAACGTAAAGTTGTTCAGAACAAATCATGTTACCTGCGCAGAAACTGGTGACTTTCAGATTTCGTACGGCGTTTTGATTGATGATAAAGTTCTTTATCCTTGTGATACACAGTTTAATCAACAGCAGCTTGAATATCTTATAGAAAAATATCCTGTTAAAGTTATTTTCCATGATTGTGATATTTCGGGCTATAGCGAAGGTGTTCATGCTTCTTATGCGCAGCTTAAAACTCTGCCAGACAATATCAGGGCAATGACTTATCTTTGTCATTATAACGGAAAGGCAGAAACTATTAATCCTGAAGATGATGGTTTTAGGAAATTTGCAAGGCCTGGTGTTTGGTACAGGTGCTAACATTCGCGGAACTAAAATCATTTTATATTAATCTGGTTCCGTAGCTCATCTGGATAGAGCGGTTGCCTCCTAAGCAACAGGTAGTGCGTTCGAGTCGCATCGGAATCATAAAAAAATAATA
>CAMKDH010000052.1 GCA_946411215.1 uncultured Treponema sp.
CAATAAGAACATCCTGTCCCTGAGCACACATAAATCCAAGTGTGAACTTAAGGGCGTCGGCACCATACATGTCAATAATTTCAAGAGGGTCCATACCGTTACCAAGACTCTTAGACATCTTGCGGCCCTGCTTATCGCGAACAAGTCCATGAATGTAAATATCATGGAACGGAGCTTTTCCTGTAAACTCAAGACCTGCCATAATCATACGTGCAACCCAGAAGAAGATAATATCGTATGCAGTTACAAGTGCAGTTGTAGGATAGAACTTCTTAAGGTCTTCAGTTTCCTGTGGCCATCCCAAAGTACTGAACGGCCAGAGCCATGAACTGAACCATGTATCAAGTACGTCTTCATCCTGCTTGAGGTCTTGAGCGCCACATCCGCATTTTGGACACTTATCTGGATCTGTGCGGCTAACAATAACTTCACCACACTTCTGACAGTACCATACTGGAATACGGTGACCCCACCAGATCTGACGGCTTACACACCAGTCGCGGATATTAACAAGCCACTGTTCATATGTATTTTCCCATTTCTGTGGGAAGAACTGAATTTCTCCGTTTTTCCATGCTGCTAAGGCCTTGTCTGCCATTGGCTTCATCTTTACAAACCACTGGTCGCTAAGATAAGGTTCAACTACAGTCTTACAGCGGTAGCAGTGACCTACAGAGTGAACCATTTTTTCTTCACCCTTGAAAAGGCCTGCAGCTGTCAAATCTTCAATTACAAGTGCGCGAGCCTGCTCTGGCTTGAGTCCGCGGTATTTTTCAGGAACGTTTTCGTTCATGCGTCCGTCTGGAGTAAGAAGGTTTACAACTTCAAGGTTGTGTCTCTTTCCAACTTCCCAGTCGTTAGGGTCATGAGCAGGAGTGATTTTTACCATACCTGTTCCAAATTCTTTATCTACATAGTCATCTGCAATAATCGGTATTTCTTTTCCTGTAAGAGGAAGTTTGAGCATTTTACCAACAAGTGCTGTATAGCGTTCATCGCTTGGGTTTACGGCAACAGCAGTATCACCAAAGAATGTTTCAGGACGAGTTGTTGCAACTTCAATTTTTCCGCTGCCGTCTGCATATTCATAATAAAGGTGATACATTGCACCCTGTGTATCTTCGTGGTCAACTTCGTCATCTGCCAAAGCAGTACCACAACGAGGACACCAGTTTACAAGGCGTTTACCACGATACATAAGTCCGCGTTCATACAAGGTAACAAATACATCGCGAACAGCAGCACTAAGACCTTCGTCATAAGTAAAGCGCTCGCGGTCCCAGTCTGTTGAGTTACCAAGCTTTTTCTGCTGTTTTACAATTGTATTGTGATGATCTTCTTTTACTGCCCAGGTGCGTTCAAGAAACTTTTCGCGTCCAAGATCGTTGCGAGTAAGACCTTCTTTTTTGAGCTGGCGTTCTACTACGTTCTGAGTTGCAATACCCGCATGGTCTGTACCTGTGAGCCAGAGAGTATTATCACCCTTCATACGATGATAGCGTACTACGATATCCTGTAAAGTATTGTTAAGACCATGCCCCATGTGGAGTACGCCAGTTACATTTGGAGGAGGAATGACGACGGAATATGTAGACTGGCATTTTTCACACTGACAATGTACCGGTGAAGTTTCATCACTAGCGGGCTTAAAATACCCTTTGCTGTTCCATTCGTTGTAGATACGATCTTCAAAAGATTTTGGATCGTATGCTTTTTCTAATTCAATTGCTTTCATATTCCGACCTCCAAAAAGCATTTAAAATATTGTGAAAAATTATAATGTAAAAAATGATTGTGTTCAATTACTTTACCTCTATGAAAAAATGCTCCCGCGAAGAACCACATTTTGCTCCACTAAAGAAAGAGGACGTTCCGCAAAATGTGAACCTTCGCTCCGCATTTTTTCATAGAGGCATTCTTAAAACATGATTTTTTATATTATTATTTTAAATGTGGAAGTTCATCCAAAGATTTGATGTTGGTTGCTACGGACTGTGCCTGCTGTTTTTCTTTTTCTTCTTCGTAGGTTTGTTGTTTGTGAACGTACATTACGCTGTCGGCCTGATTTATATAATCAATAAGAGAAAGAGATGATTCCGGATCTGTAAGAATATAACCGCAGCTGATTGTAAGTGGATATGCAAGCTGCATTGAATCTACCTGCTTTTTAAGAAAGGCATTCATGCGTTCAATATAATCTTCAACCATTTTTTCATCTTTGCACTCGCCTACTGCAATAAACTCGTCTCCGCCATAACGGATTCCAACCCATTTTTCAGGAATCTCTTCAAGAAGCGAAGAAGCAACTGTTCTAATTGCAAGGTCTCCATGAAGATGTCCAAAGTTGTCGTTTATATGCTTCATGCGGTTTATATCTGCAAACATGATTGCGCACTTTTTCTTTTTTTCGTTTGCGTTTGTAAGGATTGGAACGGCATTCTGCTCCATACCAAAGCGGTTGTTCAATCCAGTAAGCTGATCTGTATTTGAAATATTTCGCAGAGCCTTGTTCATTTCATCGAGCTTACAGTTTTTGCGATACTGCTCCAGATTATAATTCATTTGAATCATATAATGATTAAGTGAAGTATCTAAGATTAAGTCGATTGCATCACTAAGAACAATGTATCCAAAAAGATTGTCATCAAAGTGCATTGAAGTAAAAGTATATACAACAGGTTTGTCTGATTTCTGGTAGTCTGGAATAAGTTCTTTTCGCTCAAAATCTCCAAGGTATTCCGGCTTATCATCTTTTACTGCTACAAGACAGCACATCTTTTCGGAATAGGATTTTTTAATTGCAAAAGAACTGCTTATTAAGGTTTTGCGTGCACTACTGTCTAAGATAAAATAAAAGTCTTTTCCAGGAAAATTATTTGTTTTTGAATAATAATCAAGCAGGTTATTTTTTAAATCTTCATAAGCAGAGCCTTTGAAAATTGAACCTATCATTTCGGAAGAATCGTTTTGTTTTACAAGGCTTTCCATTTCATTCATGTAGGAATGAATACAAAAATCATGACGGGTTGGTTCCGCTTCTTCTGCAGTACGACATCCGCAGCTTTCGTTTTTTATAAATGAGGAAGAAACAATTACCTGATCTGCATGACTTGTACCTTCAACCTTTTCCATCAACTGCCAGGCTGCAATATATCCTATTTTTTCATAATCCTGATAAACAGTAGTAATAGAAGGAAAGAAGGTTTCAGCGTAAGCAATTTTATCAAATCCAGTTACAATAAAATCTTTTGGAACAAAAAAACCAAGTTTATTTAAGCCTATACAAGCTGCTATTGCATTGTAGTCATTTGCACAGATGAAGGCATCGGGTTTGTCTTCGAGCTGGGCATAACGCATTGCATCTTCCATGGCGGTAAGATATTCCCAGTTTGTATAGCTTACATTTTCTGCTTTAAGTTCTATTCCGTTTGCAGTAAGCGCCTGTTTTGTTGCATCAAGTCGTTCGTTTGAATCGGGATGTTCTTTTGCCCCCGCAAGGAATACAGGATTTTTAATATGATGCTCTTTTACAAGATGATCTACCATCTGGTACATGCCTTTGAAATTGTCTATGCCAACAAAATCAAGGCCGTCCATCGGGAGCCCTACACTTACAGCGGGAATGTGATTTGCAATAAGATTTTTTGCAATGCGGTTTGGAGTCTCTGTAGAGTTGAGCATTTCCGAAAATATGATTACACCGTCAAATTCTGTGTAATCGGTTAAATCAAAAATGGCATCTTCACCCGCATTGCGAGAAGCAGACTGGGCATAAGCCGCAAAACTAAGAAACAAAAAAACGTCAATTTTCAGTTTATCGGTAACTGATCGAATTCCTTTGAGTGCATGATAGATACTCTGATAATTCCATCCGTTAGCAAGTACGGCGATTTTTCGTTTCATTCTGTGTTATATGCCCGTCCTTACCGGTTAGTCTATACGCCAGAAGCAGTGATCTTTAAAGTTCGCATTACCAAGGTAGTTTGCATATTTATAGTTATCATATTCTTTCCAATCCATAATGATGACTTCGCCATCAGGATCAGCTGGTAAAGTTTTTGATGCATCCCAACCATTATAAGCACACCAGATATCTCCATCTTTGATAACATTAACATCTGCAACCCATGCCCATTTCTGCACTTTATTTGAACCAGGTTTATAACCTATATAAACATTATCTGACACAATACCATTTCTGAAGACACCCATTGCATCATCAAATGTAAGGCTTGTAATATTTGTATATGCAAATGCTCTTGTACAAATATATGCAACTCGAACACCTAATTCTACATCACCTTCAAGAGCACTAGAATTAAATGCATCGTCACAAATTACATCTGTAATACCCCATTCAACAATTTTCTTAAGCTTTCTATTTCCTGCAAAAGCAGCTCGTTCAATATTATTAATTGTGAATGGAATTTCAAGTTTTTCTATAACATCTGCCGAAGCAATAAGATCTACATGTTCAGCACCAGTCATATTTCCAAGCAAAGCGCCATCCTGATATGTAACAAGCTGACTGTTATCTTTGCTTACGATAAATTTCTTAAATGGATTGTAAAGGTTTCTTTTATTTGAATTATTTACTAGAGCTCCAGTATCCCAATAAGTATCATGATATTGCCAGTCATCGTCAGCAGCAACAAGAGCATAAACATCAACAGCAGCGCTTCCAAAAACAACAGTCAATTCGTAATATCTGTCAGAAGCGGCCTGTTTTATTGGACACATGAAAGTACCAGCCTCAACCTTTGTTACTGAATCTGGGAAAGCAATTCCCTCAAGCCAGGCACCTGTTGTTGTAAGTTGTACATCTTCACGCCAGGCAGTTTGGATTCCGGTAACATCAGACATATCAACAAATACGTGTGCATTTTCACTCATGTTTTCAAGAAGAGTTGAAGTATACTTACCGATTGTTTTTAATTCACGATGAAGATAAGTATGCTCAACACCAGTCTCATCTTGATATGTATCATCATAGAAATACTGTTCCTGACCTTCTCCTTCAAAATGAATAAAGATGTCTCCTTCTACAGTAGCAAGATCCCCGGGATTTACCGGATCAAGTGGATTGCGTCCATTCACCTCATAAGAATAATACTTTCTGTCTGGAACAATCAAATCAAAAGTTTTGTCATTTACAACGAGTTTGCAGGCATAAGCTTTGTTAGTTGCAGTCTTTCCTGCAAAAAGGTCTGAACTCCAGTTTATTGTATTACCTGTTACAGTAAGCTTTGCATTTTCACCAGTAGATTCTGCAATTACTTCGTCTCCAAGCTTTAACTGAGCAGAATAAGTTCTTGTTTCATTCTGTGCAAGAGGCAAAGTATCATTTATTGTAATTGTTCCGTGATTTGTACATAAGTTCCATGGATCATCAATAGAAAGTACACCATATTTTATAGCAACCGCACCACTACTAACAGTAAGTTCTTTTGAACTAACCTTTGTCTTATTACCATTCAAATAAATTACATCGCTTGTTCTTCTTAAAACATTTCCGCCTTTAGCATCGTAAAGAGTTAATTCAAGAGTATATTCTCCGTTCTTAACATAATTTGGGTTGCAACGATCAGTTTCTATATAAGGAAATTTTGTTTTATGCTCATCTTCAAATAAAATATTATCTGATGTAAGTGTTACAATACCCTCTTTTGCTTCTGCACCCCATCTTCGTTCAAACCATGGATCTACTTCTTTTCTTTCAACAACATCCCATACTCCAAACCATTGTTCATCATTATAAGGATATGTTTTTAAGACAGCTTCAATATAACCTACACCATCACCTGCCTTTGATTTATATTCAAAATCTATAAGACTGTAATAGTCGGTCCAGCCATTAATTCTGTAGTTTTCGGTTGTAAATGAAAGAGTGTTTAAGCCAGGCACAACAAGAACTTTCTCTTTTGAACCAAACTGAATTGGAGTGTAATAAACGTAATTAGAAGCTTCTACATCTCCTCCATCTTTTCTATTTTGGTTTTTACCTGTTGTTTTTAAGTCATCAGTACAAAGTTCTATAATAAAATCGTAGTAGTTATCGTTTCCTTTACTGCTTTCTTTTTTTGTAAACATTGGAGATTTAAATTCAATTACAGAGTCTGTAAAAACTTCGATTGCATTTTTCCCGTCTTTTGCAACAAAAAGCCATTCCTGCAATAATCCAACATTTAATTTATCATATCGGGTAAGATCATTTCCGTTTTCTTTACAGTAAAGACGAACTGCAGTTACATCATCCTCTGTAAACGATGTAGGATTATATACAGAGCGGTTTGTATTTACATTAAAAGAAAGGTAAATTTTACCATCATCATAAGCATTATTTGAAAGCGATGAGTTACCGCAGGAAGCCAGAACAACAAGAATTGCAAGAACAAAAAATATTTTTATGTTATTAATAAATTTCTTCATAATCTTTTACTCCCCTTAGTTTGACGCTGTATAATGTGGAATATCTACTCTCTTGAAATCTAAAATGTCATATCCCAAGATTACCATTTTTTGATTATTCATTCCCTGAAGCTTAAAATCAAAACTCATATCAATTGCTAAAGGATAATCAGCAACATGATTTTCAGTCCATTTTTCCATAACCTGGCCCTTTTCACCTTCACCAAAGAAATTAATTAAATCATAATCTTTTAATATTGGCCGGCGCTCACCTGTGTTATACATATCATAACCTCTACCAATCCACCAGTTTTCATTACCCGGCTGGTATGAAACGAAATTAATGTTACAAGTAATTTTACTTGCCTGCTGACCAGATGCCTTAAACAAATCAAATATTTCATTTTTTTCGGTCTGTTCAAAAGTTATCAGATAGTGAATATCAGGAGCCTCGGTACTACCTTTATTTACTTCTTTTGCAGAGTACTGTTTGTTATGAGCATAATTATTAATTATTTTCATATATTCCCAGTCCTGCTGTGCAATTGGTGTATTTGTTGTTCCGGTATATTTTACAGAAATTGCTTTACTCTTGCCGTAATCACCAGAGCCTGAAGAGTTTTCTGCACCCCATTTTCCATTTACACTAAAGTAATAAGTTTTACCAGGTTCTACAAAAGGCCAGCAGCCTGTCCAACCGTAACAACCAGAATCATCAATCCATGGAACATCACAATTAACCTGGATATCACTGTTTTTTTCTCTTATATAAAGATCCTTAAAAAATACATCATCATCAAATCTATTTACACGGAATTCCAGACCACGCTCTGTACTGATAAATATAATGCGGTCTTCGGCTTCAACACTCATACGTCTGTTTATATCAACTGTAAGCTGACCTGAACAGGTTTTGTTTCCACTTGTTCCTTTGCATGAAATAAGATGTTCGCCTTTTGGAAGGAGAGCCTTATATAATGTAAGAGTATTTTTAGAACTGGTTTGAAGTTGACCGTCAAAGAACCAGCTGAATACATAATCTTTTACACTTTCTGGAACAGTAAAAGTCCAGCATTCATTTCCAAGATCATCTACGCTGTCAACAGGAGAAGCAATTGTAATTTCCTGAATAGGCTGAACATTGTTCTTACCAAGTATTACTTTTCTAAAATCCTTCTCCAGTGTGACATGAAGTGAAGCACCTGTTTCCTGGAGTTCATTTACAACTTCTGAATAACCACTGTACGAAGTTTTACCGCATACAATAATTACATGTGCCTGTATTGATGCTCCAACATAAACTTCCGGATAAGTAAATTTTACATCCTCTAAATCTGAGATCTCGTTATAAGGGATATTTTTTTCAAGTATAAAGTTATTATCACCAGGATATCTTACATCTCCATTCTCATCATACCAGTCCCATTCACCAAAGGCTTCGGCCCAGCCATCAACATAAAGCAAACACACAATATCACATTTTTTTTGACTGCCAGTTTCACCTTCGCGGGCAGCTTCCTGTGCTACCTCTTGAAGAACCTCTTTTGGAACACTTACAGAAATATCTGTATTCTTCTTAGCGCCATCTGAACACGATGCAAGACACAAAATAAAAGCGCAAAGCATCGCAAACAATACGTTTTTTCTCATAAAAGACTCCCAAACTATATGATACATATAGGTACCCTATTATGCATATAAATTATACCATGAGAATAGAGAAAACACAAAAAAAATTAATCACAATAAAGAAAAATCTCGCGCAGTGACCGTCTTATTCATCAAGAGTAATGCGGTTTCCTGTATAAAGGAAGTAATAACGTCCCTTAGCAGCAATAAGCTGATCGTGAGTTCCGCGTTCTATGATTTTTCCGTGCTCCAGAACAATGATTTCATCGGCATTGCGGACTGTTGAAAGTCGGTGTGCAATTACAAAGGTGGTACGGCCGCTCATAAGAGAGTCCATTCCCTTTTCAATCAAAGATTCTGTGCGGGTATCAATAGAAGAAGTTGCTTCATCAAGAATCAAAACTGGAGGATCTGCAACTGCAGCACGTGCAATTGCAAGAAGCTGGCGCTGTCCCTGACTAAGGCTTGCACCGTCTCCTGTGATTACAGTGTCATAACCATTTTCAAGGTGGCGGATAAAGCTGTCTGCATTTGCAAGTTTAGCGGCTTCATAAACCTGTGCATCGCTGGCATTAAGGTTACCGTAGCGTATATTTTCGCGGATAGTTCCTGTAAACAGATGGGTATTCTGCTGAACCATTCCAAGTGAGTGGCGCAAAGAATCCTTGCTAATCTGATTAAGAGGAATTCCGTCGTAAGAAATCAGGCCATTACCCTGCTCAACGTCATAAAAACGTGTAAGAAGGTTGATTGTTGTAGTTTTTCCAGAACCGGTTGAACCAACAAGCGCAATTTTCTGTCCCGGCTGTGCGTGAATATTTATATCATGCAAAACTGTTTTTTCTGGTACATAGCTGAAGGTAACGTGGTCAAAAACAACTTCACCCTTGAGAGGTTTAAGTGAACCGTCTGCTGGATTTTTCCAAGCCCAGCTACCTGTATTTGCAAAAGACTGAACAAGAGTTTTCTTTCCGTCTTCATCTGCCTCGTACGCATTTACAAGTGTGTACTTACCTTCATCTGGTTCAGGATCCTGATCAATAATTGCAAAGATACGTTCTGCACCGGCAAGAGCATTCAAAATACTTGTTGCCTGCTGACTCATCATAGAAATTGGCTGGCTGAACGAACGTGTATATTGAAGGAAAGCAGCGATGGTACCAATATCCAAAAGTCCTGTGAACCAGTTGAGAGGAACCATACCACTGTGTCCCATAATCATTACAGCAGCACCCGCAATTGCAACTACCGCATACTGCATGTGGGCACTGTTGTTCATAAGAGGTCCCATGAGTCCACCAAAAGTCATGGCAGCAGTTCCTGCTTTACGAAGATCATTTGCAAGAACTTCAAACTCCTGTTTTGCATGAGCTTCATGATTAAATACTTTGATTACCTTCTGACCTTCAATCATTTCTTCTATAAACCCGTTCATTTTTCCTACGCACTTTTGATTCTGGCGGAAGGCGTTTGCAGAACGTTTACCTATTGTTACCATAAGCAGGGTAATAAGAATCATTGTAACAATCATTATGAGGGTAAGCATTGGACTAAGCACAAGCATCATAACAAAAACAGAAATTACAGTGATTGTAGAAGAGAACAACTGTGGAATAGTCTGGCTGAGCATTTCGCGCATTGTATCTGTATCGTTTGTAAAGCGCGACATAAGTTCACCGTGTGTATGTGCATCATAAAACTTAATCGGAAGCTTTTCCATTTTACTGAAAAGTTCACATCTTATTGTAAATAAAAGCTTTGTTGAAATATGAATCATCAGGCGTGAGTTACAGTAAGAAGCAAGAGTTCCAAAGAGGAACATACAAAGTACCATAACTAAAAGGCGTGCAAAACCTGAAAAATCCGGATTTGCCTGACCAATCATAGGAATTATGTAATTATTGAGGGCAGGCTTTATAAGATAAGCACCTGCTACACCTGTTAAAGAATTTACAAGTACACAAACAAGCACCACAAGCCACAAGGCCTTGAAGTGTCCCATATATCTGATAATTCGTTTTACTGTATCTTTTGCATTTTTTGGTTTTTGAAAACCTCTTCGTGGTGGCATTAGTCTTCACCTCCTGCAAGGTCTGCGTCTCCGCTACCCTGCTGCTGCGATTCAAATACTTCGCGGTAAATCTCATTTTTAGCAAGAAGTTCATCGTGAGTGCCGTATCCGCTTAGTGCACCGTCGTCTAAAACAAAAATTATGTCTGCATCTTTTACAGAAGAAATACGCTGTGCAATAATGATTTTTGTAGTTTCTGGAGCAATGTCGCGCAAGGCAGTTCTGATTCTTGTTTCTGTAGCAGTATCTACAGCAGAAGTACTGTCATCAAGAATAAGGATTTTTGGATTTTTAAGAAGAGCACGTGCAATACAAAGTCGCTGCTTCTGACCGCCGCTGACGTTTACACCACCCTGACCAAGCATTGTTTCATAACCATCTGGGAATGAACTTACAAAGCTATGTGCATCAGCAGCCTGACAAGCCTGAATCATCTGCTCTTCTGTTGCATCAGGATTTCCCCAGCGAAGGTTTTCTTTAATTGTACCGCTAAAGAGGACATTCTTCTGAAGTACCATTGCAACACTGTCGCGTAAAACAGAAATATCATAATCGCGAACATCACAGCCGCCGATTTTTACAGAGCCTGAATATACGTCGTAAAGTCGTGGAAGAAGAGAAACAAGAGTTGTTTTTGAAGAGCCCGTTCCTCCAATAATTCCAACAACCTGACCGCTTTTGATTTTAAGATTTATATCGCGAAGTACACAGTTATCGGCTTTTTTGTTGTAGCTGAAGCTTACGTTGTCAAACTCAACTGAACCGTCTTTTACTGTCATCACAGGATTTTTTGGATTATCAATATCAGGAATTTCATCAAGAACTTCAATAATACGTTTGTTGCTTGCCTTAACCATGATGATAGAAACAAATACCATTCCAAGCATCATGAGAGAAGAAAGAACCTGTGTTACATAAGTAAAGAAGCTGATTAATTCACCGCTTAGCATTGTGCCTGCAACAACCTGTTTTCCGCCAAACCACATTACTGCAATCATTGAAACATACATTACAAGCATCATAAGAGGCATACTGAATATGATTACTTTTTCTGCCCTAACCTGGGCATCTCTTACATCGCCTGCAGCCTTGCGGAATTTTTCTTCTTCGTATTCACCGCGGACATAAGCTTTAACAATGCGGATTCCTATAAGATTTTCCTGAATTGCAGCATTAAGTCCGTCGAACTTTTTCATCATCTTTTCAAAACGAGGATGTGCAATTGAAGAAATAATCATAATGCCAACTGCAATAATTGGAATTGCAATGAGGAACAAAACAGCCATTCTGGCGTTGATTCTAAAGGCCATAATTGTTCCGGCAATGAGCATAAAAGGAGAACGAACACACATATGAATGAGCATGCGGTAAACGTTCTGAGCCATGTTGATATCTGTAGTAAGACGAGTTACAAGAGAGGCAGTACTGAATTTGTCGATATTTGCAAATGAAAAGCCCTGGATTTTTGTAAAAAGTCTTTTTCTAAGATTATAGGCAAAGCCCTGTGCAGCGTAGGTAGAAAAAACTGTACCAAGGACACCGCTAAGCATGGAAACACAGGCAAGGCCTATCATTATAAGACCGTAACGGATTACAAACTGAAGGTCACCCTGACCACCGTTTCCACCAATACCATCATCGATTATTTTTGCCATGATAAAAGGAATGATAACTTCCATCACAACTTCGCCTACCATAGCAATAGGCGACATTATTGAACTGAAGATATATTTTTTCTGCAGTCCTTTAAGCAGCTTCTTAAGTTTAGACATACTTTAAATTTATTAAAAAGAGGAAATATAATCAATAAGAAACAGAGCGTTAGGAGGTATAAATTGTTGTTATAGCGCCGCGACACGTCATTGCGAGGAGCCGAAGGCGACGTGGCAATCCATTACCTAAAGCGTTTTGCAAGGTCCTGGAGTTTGTTCATGTCCATGCCTTTGAGGGCGCTTGGGTCAAGACCGCCAAGGCCTCCCATACCGCCGGCACCGCCCATTCCGCCAAGGCCCATCTGGCTCATCATGCGGTTCTGCATACCTTTATTGCGGCTCATCTTTTTCATCATGAGCTTTGTTTTTTCAAACTGTTTAAGGAGCTTGTTTACATCTGCAACTGTTGTGCCGGAACCTTTTGCAATACGCTTGCGGCGGCTAGGTCCAATGATAAGATGATTAAGGCGTTCCTTGTAGGTCATACTCTGGATAATTGCTTCATTTTTTTTCATTCCGCTCAAATCCATCTGGGAAGCGTCCATGCCGCTCATACCAGGAATCATATCCATGATAGACTGCATGTTACCCATCTTTTTAACCTGCTGGAACTGTTCAAGATAATCCTGCAAAGTGAACTCGTTGCGCTGAAGCTTTTTCTGCATTTTAAGAGCAGCTTCTTCGTCCATTGTTTCCTGTGCTTTTTCAACGAGAGAAACAACATCACCCATACCAAGAATGCGGCTTGCAATTCGTTCAGGATGGAATACTTCAAAGTCTTCTGTTTTTTCACCAGTACCAATAAAGAGGATTGGCTTACCTGTGATTGTTTTAAGAGAAAGAGCCGCACCACCACGTGCATCAGAGTCGAACTTTGTAAGGATTACACCAGTAAGTCCAAGCTGTTCGTCAAAGCTCTTTGCAATATCAACAGCATTCTGACCAGTCATTGCATCTGCAACAAGCAGAACTTCTACAGGGTCAGTTGCTTTTTTGATTTTTACAAGTTCAGCCATCATTTCTTCATCAATCTGAAGACGACCGGCAGTATCTATAATGATTGTGTCGTAACCGTTTTTGCGTGCAAAGTCTATTGAGTCGCGCGCATTCTTTACGGCATCTTTTGATTCTTCTTTATAAACCGGAACACCAATTTTTTCACCAAGCTGGGAGAGTTGTTCTACGGCTGCAGGACGTACTAAGTCACAGGCAGCGAGCAAAACCTTACGTCCATCTTTCTTTAAGCGTGCAGCAAGCTTGTGGGCAGCAGTTGTTTTACCGGCACCCTGAAGACCAAGCATAAGGATGATTGACTGAGTATCAGGACCTTTAAGGTGAAGATCGGTTTTTGTATCACCGAGCATGGCCACCATTTTGTCGTAAATGATTTTTGTAAACTGCTGGCCAGGATTTACAGATTTAAGAACCTTTTCACCCTTTGCTTCTTCAATAGTAGAATTAACAAAACGGCGTACAACGCGAAGATTTACATCGGCCTCAAGAAGAGCCATTTTGATTTCTTCTACAGATTCCTCTATATTCTTTTCTGTTATAGTAGATTTTCCACTTAAGGTTTTAATAATTCCACTAAAGGTGTTCGCTATCTTTTCAAGCATGTATTACTCCATTGTCGCTCGATAAATCTCGCTCTGAGCCGTTCTATCGTAGAACCTAAAACGACCCTAGCGGCTCGTTTTTTAACGGTTCTTCGATTTTAGGCTTCTTCAATATTTTTTTCGGTAATGGTTGATTTACCGCTGATTTTCTTAAAAATGTCACTAAAGGTGTTGGTGATTTTTTCTAACATTTTGACCTCGTGTCATTGTCGGGCTAGACCCGACAATCTAAACTACAAATTCAATAATTCTTTTACCATCTGCTCGACGGTACTTTCTTTGTTCAGAACTTTATACAAAGCGTTACACAGAGGGAGTTTTAAATCCTTCTTCTGTGCAATCTCGTGAACATATTTACAGGCAATTGCACCTTCTGGCAAATAGCCGATTTTTCCTACGTTTGCAATAAGGTCATCGATATCCTTAAAGCGGCTGAGCATATCAGTCTTTACAATATCCTGACCAAAACGACGGTTACGTCCGTACTTTGATTTACAGGTAACATCAAGGTCGCCTACTCCACTTACACTTGTGAAAGTTTCTGCATGAGTTGCGCCCATAGCAAATCCGAGTGTCTGAATTTCGTTGAGGCCTGCGGCAAGCAAAAGTGACTCAGTGTTGTCGCCAACTATATCGCTGGTTTCGCTGATGGCATCCATTGCACCATAAACTGCAGCAATAACGTTTTTAGCAGCAGCACAAATCTGGCAGCCAATAACATCAAAACTTGAGAAAACCATAAGGCCTGGAACTTTTAAAAGCTCGCGCACACGGATAGAATTTTTTGGATTTAAAGAAGCGGCAACAAGACCTGTAATCTTGCCCATTGCAACCTCTTCTGCATGACTAGGACCTG
>CAMKDH010000053.1 GCA_946411215.1 uncultured Treponema sp.
AATCTTAAGCGGAGAATCATTTTCTTCAAGACACCAGCAGCATGGGTCAGGATAATATGCTCTGATTTTACGACAAATTGTTTCTGCACTTTCTGACCAGTTGATTTTTGCCATATCTTTTGTGATTGTATAGGTGTAAGAAATATCATCCTTGCTCTGTGGTTTTCCTTTAATAAGAGCACCTTCCGCAGCGCTTTCTTTTATAATATCACAAATAAGTTCGGCACCTTTTTTTGCACTGTAATTTAATAGAGATTCAGTTGTATCGTTTTCGGTGATGTTTACAAAATCCTGTTTAAGAATATCACCTGCATCCATTTTAAGAGAAAGAGTTTGAACAGAAATGCCAAGAAGCTCATCGCCTTCAAGAATTGCCTGCTGAACAGGAGTACAGCCTCTGTATTTTGGAAGAAATGAAGGATGAAGATTTACACCGCCCATTGGAAAGAGTGCAAGAAATTTTGGCCCAAAAATATGACCATAAGCAAAGCAAACAAGCAGGTCTGCACCAAGTGGAGCAATCTGTTCGCGTGCAGCAGAATCAAGATGCTCTGGTGTAAAAACAGGAAGTCCTTTTTCTAAAGCGTATGCAGCAACCGGAGTTGGAGTAGGGGTTTTATGTCTTCCTTTTGCAGTAGGAGGATTTGATAAAACACCTGCAATCTCAAAACCAAATTTCTTCTGGTTTTCATAGAGAACTTCCAAGGTTATCTTAGCCGCATCGGGGCTTCCTGCATATATAATTTTCATTTTGACTTTTTAGCTTCCTTTGCAGCGATTTTTGCCGCAATTTTAGCAGCTTTAGCAGCCTTAGCCTTTTCTTTTTCCTTTGCGCGTTCTGCACGTTTTTTAAACTGTGCTTCTGTTTTTTCGGCAAAGGCTTTGTCACCACGGTCTATATAAAGGATTCCATCAAGATGGTCATATTCATGCTGAATAATTCTTGCAAGGAGTCCGTCTGCTTCAAGAGTAAACGGACGACCTTTTTCGTTAAGAGCCTGAACAGTAACCTGAACCGGGCGGGAGATTGTTTCGTAAACCTGAGGAATACTTAAACAGCCTTCATCATAATCGCTGACTTCTTCTGAAGTTTTAATTATCTGAGGATTGATAAATACACGGCGAACATCATCATCAGCAATAAGAACAAACATTCTTATATTTTTACCAATCTGAGGTGCTGCAAGACCAACGCCTTCGTATGCAATCATTGTCTCAAACATATCTTCAACAAGCTGTCTGATTTCATCATTTACTTCATCTACAGGAACTGATTTTTGTCTGAGACTTTCTTCTCCAAGCTTTACAACATCCAATACCATAGTTTATTTACCTATTCTAAGTCGAGCTGCTCTTGCGTGTCCTGCAAGGCCTTCTGAATCGCCAAGGTATCCTGCAGCGGCACCGCTTTTTACAGTTCCAACCTTTCCGGCTTTTACGCGTAAAGTTGTAACAGTCTTAAGGAACATTCTAACGCTCAAGCCACCTGTATAACGTGCACTTGTTGATGTAGGAAGTGTGTGGTTAAGACCTGCGGCATAATCTCCGTAAACTTCTGCTGCGTAGTGTCCAATGAAAAGTGAACCGTAATTAAATACATTCTTTTCTATTTTATCGCGAAGCTTTCCGTCTTCCATTGCAAGTTCAAGGTGTTCCGGAGCTTTGCGGTTTGCAACTTCAATTGCATCTTCGAGTTTTTCAACAAGGATGATTTTTCCGCAGTTATCAATACTCTGGCGGGCAGTTGCTTTTGTTGTAAGAGTTTCAAGCTGTGCTTCAATTTCGGCACTTACTTTGTGAGCAAAATCTTCGTCAGCTGTAACGAGGATTGGCTGAGCAACAACATCGTGTTCTGCCTGTGCTAAAAGATCAGCGGCAACCCATGCTGGATTTGCTGATGTATCTGCAATAATCATTACTTCTGTTGGGCCTGCAATAAAGTCAATTCCAACACTGCCGAATACAGCTTTTTTTGCTTCCTGAACAAACTTGTTTCCAGGTCCTACAATTACATCAACTCTTGGAATTGAGTCTGTTCCGTAAGTCATTGCGCCAATTGCCTGAGAACCACCAACTGCATAAAGGTGATTTACACCACAGATATAAGCAGCGGCCATAATTCCTTCGTCTGCATAAGGCTTTCCGCCTACAAAGGCTTTGCCCGGAACGCCGGCACCAGTTTTTCCTGCTGCGATTTTATCATCAGGGTGTACGCGTGGAGGTGTACACATAATTACATTTTTTACGCCTGCAGCAACAGCCGGAGTTACAGTCATTATTACAGTAGAAACAAGAGGGAAACGGCCTGCTGGAACATAACAGCCTGCAGTTTCTACAGGAATTGTTTTTTGACCTGTGATAATTCCAGGTTCAAGCTCTTCTTCAAAATCCTTAAATGATTTGCGCTGAAGCTTTGCAAACTTTAATGCAAGGTCGTGTGAATAAACAATTGCATCGTAAATGTCGCGTTTTTCCATGCGGAGCTTTTCTGCAGCAGCTTTGAGTTCTTCCTGTGGAATTTCAAACTGTGCAGGAACTGCTACGTCAAATTTATTTCCGTAAAGACGCAAGGCTGCATCTCCGCGCTTTTGAACCTCTTCCAAAACGGATGTAACTACCTTGTCATCTCCGTCAAAAGGGCGCCCCTTAAAAAAATCGGGTTCTACTTCGTTATATTTCTGAATAGTTATCATTTTTCTTTATGTCTCCTATCAAGTTCATCATAAACATCCTTCCAGCTAACGCCTTCCTTGTACATAAGGACGTTTACAAAGTAAAGCAGATCTGCCGCTTCCCAGATTACTTCATCACGGGTATCGGCTTCGCAAAGTTCTTCTGCTTCTTCTTCTACCTTTTCGCGTACACGCTTAGCATCCAGCGTTGCAGTGTAGCTTCCAGGTTTTGGATTAGCAAATCTATCTGCGATTATGTTATAGAGACGACCCATGCTTGATTTTTCGCCAGGATCTGTTCCATAACATGTCCAGGAGCCTGTGTGACAAGCTGGACCAGTTGGCAAAACTGTTGCAAGAATGCTGTCGCGGTCGCAATCTGCACGCAGGCGGACAATTTCCAAAAAGTTTCCGCTTGTTTCGCCTTTTGTCCAAAGCTCATTTCTAGAACGGCTCCAGAACGTTAATTTACCACAATCAAAGGTTTTTCTTACAGCATCTGCATTTGCAAAGCCCTGCATCAAAACATCACCGTTTACGCTCTGTGCAATTACAGGAATAAGCGGTGTCTTTTCAAAATCAAGACAGCTTACAAAAGCATCTGTAAGGTTTACCTTATTTGTATAAAGTGCCATTCCAAGCTGAACATCGCAATGTAAGTGCTCGAGCGCAGCAATTTCTTCTACACTCGAAACGCCTCCTGCTACAACAACGCGGCATTTTACAGCCTCGCGAAGCTGCTTTGCATAGTCCATATTAGTACCCTGCATGCAGCCTTCTTTTTCTACACAGGTAAAAAGCAGTTCTGAACAAAATTTTTCAGCCTGCTTAGCACCTTCAATAAGGGGGATATCTACAGTTTCTGTCCAGCCTTTTACGGCGATTTTTCCATTTATTGCATCTACAGAAATGATAATTCTATCTTTACCAATTGCAGCAGCTAACTCGTTCAAAAAATCTTCATTGAGCACCGATTCGCCTGCTACAGGAGCACTTTTCCAGGCAGCTGAGCCAATGATTACCTTTTCGGCACCAAGAGAAACAAGCTCGCGTGCACGTTTTACAGTACGGATTCCTCCGCCGGTACGAACGTTTCCATGACGAAGCAGAGATTTTAGCAGGGGAGTATTAACTGTGTTTCCCTTTGCATCAACATTACCAAGAGCGGCATCAAGATCAATAACCGCAACTTCGCCATACATATCAAACTGGCGGATAAGAGAGTCTGCATCATCGCGTTCAAGCATAAGATCTTTGCCGTTCTTAAGCTGAACAACATGTCCGTTTTTCAAATCAATAGATGAAATTACCATAGCGTACGATTATAGCAGATTTTAAAAGTTAATACAAATGGAAGAAAATTTTAAATTTTTTTGTAACCTTTTGTAAAACTTGTGGTTTAATAAGTGTATTCGATGCGGGGAAAGGGTTTTTCAAGCAATTCGATGTTTTTTATTTTTTTCCTTCTTAGATATAAAAGCTGCCGATTTTCTCCTTTTTCGGCAGCTTTTCCTTTTTTATATTGCAAAAAGGCCCAAAAAATCATATTATTATACCCATGACAAAGAGGTCGTAGATAATTTACCGGGAATAGTGTCGGCGGATTGTCCACGACCTTTTCTTTTTGTGAGGTTTATTATGTATTCAGTAAGCGAAGTTTTGGAATATCTTGAAGAAGAAGATGTAAAATTTGTTCGACTTGCATTTTTTGATTTAAATGGAGTTCAGAAAAATATTTCGGTGCTTGCAAGTCAGATGGAACGGGTATTCCGTGATGGTGTAAGCTTTGATGCTTCGGCAGTTTATGGCTTTGAAACTCCTGAAAAATCAGATTTGTTCCTGCATCCAGATCCAACAACACTTTCGGTTTTGCCATGGAGACCTAATACAGGTAAGGTTGTGCGTATGTTCTGTAATATCCGCTATCCGGATGGACGCCCATACGAAAAAGATTGCCGCACCCTTTTGCAGAATGCCGTAAAAGAAGCAAAAAATCAGGGAATTGAGTTCATGTTTGGTACAGAAATTGAATTCTACCTGTTTAAGCTTGATGAAAAAGGTGAGCCTACAAAAATTCCTTTTGATAATGCCGGTTATATGGATATTGCTCCAGAAGATAAGGGTGAAAATATCCGCCGTGAAATCTGTTTTACACTTGAACAGATGGGTATGCAGCCAGAAGCAAGCCATCACGAAGAAGGCCCGGGCCAGAATGAAATTGATTTCCATTATTCAGATGCCGTAACAGCAGCCGACAACGCAGCAACCTTTAAGTGGATAGTTCGCACACGTGCAGCTCAGAATGGTCTTTATGCAGACTTTTCTCCAAAGCCTTTAATCGATAAAGCCGGAAGCGGATTCCACATTAATATTTCATGTGCCGACCCTGAAAATACTAAAATGGCAATGGCCGGAATCATAAAGCATGCGCCAGAGCTTACATATTATTTGAATTGTACAGAAAATTCTTATGACCGCCTTGGTGAACATAAAGCACCTCATTATATTGCATGGGGACACGAAAACCGTTCAACCTTTATCAGAGTTCCTGCAACAAAAGGATCTCCTCGTATTGAAATCCGTTCTGCAGATTGCGGATGCAATTCATACCTTGCATTTACCTTGTTAATTTATGCAGCACTTGATGGAATCAAAAATCAGTTAGTTCCTCCTGCCGCTGTAACTGAGAATCTGTTCGGAAAAGAAAATCCTTCACTTGAAAAACTTCCAGACACCTTGGATTGTGCTAAAAAAATTGCAGAAGCAAGTGATTTTATAAAGAAGGTGTTAAGTTTCTAAAATGACTTTGGATTCTCATAGCGTTCTCCTTGTAACAAAAGATTCAAAAGTCTCAACCTTAATCAGTGCAATGCTGATGGCGCCTGTATTTGAAACTCAGGTAACTGGTGATTTTAACGAAGCTCGCAGAATGTGTTCAGAACGAGTATTCAATATTGTAATTGCCGATTACTGCGATGGAGAGGGCGTAGATTTTGCAGTAGATGTTTCTGATTCGCTTAGCACTATTCTTTTATTAACTCCACAGGCACTTTTTGAAGAAGTAAGTTATAGAGTAGAAGGAAACGGCATTCTTACAATAAACAGTCCGTTTGACCAGTTCTATTTTTACAATATGATTAAGGTTGCAATTGCAGTTCAGTACAAGGTGCAGATTCTTTCAAGTCAGACAACTAAGCTTAAAGTAAAGATGGAAGAAATCCGTCTTGTGAACAGAGCAAAAATGCTTTTAATGCAGAATCTTAATATGACAGAGCCAGAAGCACATCGTTATATAGAAAAAGAAGCAATGGACAGAGGCTTAAAGAAAACTGCTGTTGCCGAAAATGTTATAAAGATGTACGGCTAGTCTGTTATACAGGATACAAACCGCTGAAACAACCCTTACAAAATGCATCTTCTCCAAGTGCCTTGAGCATTCCATCAAGAGAAATAAATGCAAGTGAATCTGCACCAATTTCTTCACGGATTGCTTCGAGTTCATGTGTGCTTGAAATCAATTCATTTTTGCTTGGAGTATCTATTCCAAGGTAACACGGAAATTTTACAGGTGGCGATGAAACTCTGAAGTGAACTTCTTTAGCACCTGCACGGCGTAAAATCTGAACAAGGCGGCGGCTTGTAGTTCCGCGTACAATTGAATCATCAATTACAATAACGCGCTTTCCTTCAAGGTCACTGCGGATTGCGTTGAGCTTTACAAAAACCATATTTTCACGTTCTGCCTGGGTAGGGGCAATAAAGGTTCTTCCGATATATTTATTTTTAATAATGCCCATTCCGTATGGAATTCCGCTTGCTCTTGCATAGCCCTGTGCTGCTCCAAGTCCGCTGTCTGGAACTCCAATAACTACATCTGCATCTACGGGGGACTCTTCTGCGAGCATTTCTCCCATTTTATAACGGGCTTCCTGAACAGAAATTCCGTCAATTACAGAATCAGGACGCGCAAAATAAACGTATTCAAAAATGCAGGTACGTTTTTTTTCTTCTATATACTTAATTGATTGCAGACCATCTTTGTTTATTACAACAATTTCTCCAGTTTCAACATCGCGTAAAAATTGTCCGTTTACCGCGTCAATTGCACAGGACTCTGAAGTAATGATATATGAGTTGGAATCAATAACACCAAGACACAAAGGTCTGATTCCGTTTGGGTCTCTTACACCAATGAGCATATCCTCTGTCATTATGCAAAGTGCAAAAGAACCTTTTATATGCTGTGCAGTCTGAATAACTGCATCGATGAATCTTTTTTGATTTAATTCGTGGTCTGAATTTTCTACATCAGGAGTTCCAAGCTTTCCACCGTTTTCTATATATTTGCGTACTATAAGTTTTAAAATAACTTCGCTGTCGCTGGTGCTCGAAAATGTACTGCCATTGTCTTCCAGTAATTCATGAATCTTTGTGTGGTTTACAAGCTGTCCGTTATGGGCTAGTGCAATTGAGCCGTTTTTAAATGAATTCATAAAAGGCTGTGCGTTTTCGATTGTGCGGCCACCTGCTGTTGCATAGCGTACGTGACCAACTGCAATAGAGCCGTTTAAAGTTTCAAAATGTCCTTTTTGAAAAACGTCGCTTACAAGCCCCATGCCTTTATGAAGTGTAATTTTTGTTCCATCACTTACTGCAATTCCTGCACTTTCCTGTCCACGGTGCTGCAAAGAATTCAGCGCATAATAACATAATCCCGAAGAATTAGCTGCACCATAAATTCCAACAACTCCGCATTCATCATGAAATCCCATAATTTTTTTCCTTAAAAAAAATGCCGTAGACATAACTTTGCCTGCTTAAAGCAAAATCATATCTACGGCATCTTTGCCATTTGTTTACCATATTATCCTATTTTAGCTATTAAGTGTCAAGAAATACAGAAAGATTGATACAATAAAAAAAAGATATCTTTTCATTGCTTTATTGGGAGGTATGACTTAAAATTATAATACTAAAAAGTGGACAAAAATTCAGGTGAAGACGAGGTAGAGGATGTCTGAAACAACAAAAAAACGACGAGTGAGTTTAATCGTTAATTTAATTATTCTTATTGGTTTAGGAATTGCCGGTCTTACTGCAATACAGGTTGCAGTTTTGTCTCAACTTGCAAAAAAGGATTCTCGCGCAGATCATGTTAATAACTATGTAATGCTTACAACATCAATAAAGAATTCCCTTGAAAATACAATCCAGGGATACTTTATGCAACTTAATCCTTATCTTAATTCAGAAATTATGAAATCTGGTAATTTTGATTTAATAGGAAGATGGCTGCAGGCAAATCCACAGATTCGTGCAAAAGATTTTGATTACATCATGATTGCTGATAAAAACGGAGTATCGTATAACGACAATGGAACCCGTACAGATATTGCCGATCGTGATTATTTTAAAGCAGTAATGTTTAACGGGCGACAGACTTATATTGATAATCCTGTAACTTCAAGAACTACTGGAAAAAAAGTAATTCACGTTACTAAACCTATTATGGGTCCAGATGGAAAACCTTTTTTAATGCTTTCAGGTGTTATAAATGTTGATAACTTAATTCAGCCTGTAAAAAGCATTAAGGTTCCTGATGGTGTATGGCTCTGGCTTATTGATCATAATGGTAACGTTATCTATCATCCTGCTGGTGTAGAAGATGGAAACTTTATTACAAATGCAGGGGAAGGTCATGAAGATCTTGCTGCAATTTCTAAACGAATGGTTGATGGTGAGTCGGGCTCTGCATATATTGCTTCTTATACTGGAAGTAAATTTGACCTTCTTGTTTATTCGGGAATTAGCGGTACTCAATGGGGTATGGGATTTACTGTTCCTGGAAAGGTAGTAGATTCACTTGGTAATAAAATTGCGAATGCTGCTGTTATATTTGGTCTGGTAATGGTAATTATCATTCTTGTTCTTGGTGGATTTGTTCTTGCATTCTCGCTTAAACCTCTGAAGGTTGTAGAAAATGCAATTACAGGAATTGCACAGGGAAATGCAGACCTTACACAGCGAATCGAAGTTCATACAAATAATGAAATTGGTCAGGTTGTTCAGGGCTTTAATGGATTTACCGAAAAACTGCAATCGATTATTTCGGATATAAAATCTTCAAAACAGGAGCTTGGCGTTGCTGGTGAAGATATGGCTGCTTCGGCACAGGAGACTGCAAGTTCTATTACTCAGATTATTGCAAATATCGAGAGTATGCACGGCCAGATTAAAAATCAGGCTTCAAGTGTTAACCAGACTGCTGCTGCTGTAAACGAGATTGCTTCAAATATTGAATCTCTTGAGCGTATGATTGAAAGCCAGGCTGCGGGTGTAAGTCAGGCTTCGGCTGCAGTTGAAGAAATGATTGGAAATATTAATTCTGTAAATACTTCAGTTGATAAAATGGCATTCTCCTTCAAGAATCTGGAAACAAATACACAGAATGGAATAGTTAAACAAACAGCTGTTGATGAACAGATTAAGAGTATTGAACAGCAGTCGGCTATGCTTCAGGAAGCAAACTCTGTTATTTCGTCAATCGCAAGTCAGACAAATCTTCTTGCTATGAACGCTGCAATTGAAGCGGCTCATGCGGGTGATGCGGGTAAAGGTTTTGCGGTTGTTGCTGATGAAATTCGTAAGCTTTCGGAAACTTCAAGTACACAGTCAAAGACAATTGGTGAACAGCTCAATAATATTCAGAATTCTATTGGAAACGTAGTACAGGCCTCTTCAGAAGCTAACAAGGCTTTCTCTTCTGTTTCTCAACAGATTACAGATACTGATGAACTTATTACTCAGATTAAATCTGCAATGGAAGAACAGCAGGCTGGTTCTAAACAGATTACTGATGCTCTTTACAGTATGAATAACAGTACTTCCGAAGTTCATGTTGCTGCAAACGAAATGAATGAAGGTAATAAGATGATTCTTAGTGAAGTTACAACTCTTCAGGAGTTTACACGTACTATGAACGATAACATGGAAGAGATGGCTGTTGGCGCTCAGAAGATTAATGAGACTGGTGCTTCATTAAGTACAATTACAACAACTGTTAAAGAGGTAATCAATAAAATCGGAAATCAGATTGATCAGTTTAAGGTTTAATTGCTCTTTTATTTGAGCAGAAACTCATCTATCTGTTTTGCGCATTCACGGCCTTCGGCAATTGCCCATACAACCAGAGATTGACCGCGATGCATGTCACCAGCGGTAAAAATCTTTGGGTTGTTTGTGGCATAATTTGTGGCTTCTGAGCTTGTCGAAGGACCGCTTGCAACTGTTCCGCGTGGTCCCAGTTCTGTACCAAAAGCGTTTGCTGTATATTCTTCGCAACCGGTAAAGCCTGCTGCAACAAGGAGGAGGTCGCAAGGCAGTGTCTTTTCTGTACCGGCGCGTTCTACAAGCTGACGTTTTCCGTCGATTGTCTGGAACTCAACTTCTATTGTTTTAACAGCAGTAATATGACCGTTTTCGCTTATAACTTCTTTTACAGTTGTTTCGTAGATGCGTGGGTCATGTCCAAATTTTGCAATTGATTCTTCTGCACCGTAATCAACCTTTAAGGTTTTAGGCCATTCCGGCCATGGATTATTTGCAGCCCGTTCAACAGGAGGGCAAGGCATCATTTCTATCTGTGTTACGCTTGCGGCTCCAAGACGAATTGAAGAACCACAGCAGTCGTTTCCTGTGTCACCACCACCAACAATTACAACATGCTTCCCTTCAACTTCAATGCCGTAGCGTTCCTGAAGCATCTGGGCAATCTGACCGTTTGTTGGCTGCATGTTTATTTTATCAAGGGCTTCGCTTGTAGAAATAACGCATTTTGTAACGCGTGTAAGGAAATCTACAGCAAAGAAAACGCCGTTTGTGTCTATGCCTGCAGCATTAAGAGGGCGGGCCTTTTTTGCTCCACAGCAGAGTGCAACTGCATCGTATTCATTTAAGATATGATCTGCAGAGGTTGAACGACCTACGTCTGCATTAAATACAAACTCAACACCTTCGGCTTTCATAAGATTAACACGTCGCTCGATGATTGATTTTTCAAGCTTCATGTTTGGAATACCGTACATCAAAAGTCCGCCGGCTTTGTCTTCGCGTTCAAAAACTGTAACATTGTGACCGCGTCTGTTGAGCCAGTCTGCTACTGCAAGTCCACTTGGACCAGAACCAATTACAGCAACTTTTTTACCAGAGCGTTGAGCAGGGATTTCTGGTTTCATGTATCCTGTTTCAAAAGCTTTTTCTATTATAAAGAGCTCATTGTCGTGAACTGTTACGGGGCCTTCGTTTACAACAGGGCTTCCGCAGTTACATGCTTTTTCGCAAAGGGCAGGGCAAACACGTCCTGTAAATTCCGGGAAGCTTGAAGTTTTCAAAAGTCTCCAGGCAGCCATATCAAACTGACCGTTATAAAGAGCGTCATTCCATTCGGGAATAAAATTATGAAGCGGACAGCCTGTTACCATTCCTTTGAGCTTGAGTGCAGAGCCACACATAGGAACACCGCAGTTCATACAGCGTGCAGCCTGTTCGCGTCTTGCTTTTTCATCAAGCTTTGGATGGAACTCCTTAAAGTTTGTAATGCGCTCCAGCGGAGGAACATTTGCATTGTCTATTCTTTTATAATCCATGAATCCTGTTGGTTTGCTCATAATTTATATCTCCTATGCTGTACACTTTCTGAATGCATCAAGTATTGCTTCGTCGTATTGCTTGCCCTGGGCTTCTTCAGCGTAGATTTCTGTCATTATGCGAAGGTAATCATTTGGTATGATTTTCTTAAAGCAGGTCTTATAGTGTGACCAGTCTGCAAGAATCTCTTTTGCACGTTCACTTCCAGTTTCTTTTTCATGCTGTTCGATGAGGGAATGAAGAAGGTCTTCGTCATTGGCAGGGGTTCCTGAGCCTGTCGAAGGAGGCAGTGTTGTTGTTTCATCATCAAGCGCATACATCTTTACAAGCTCGTGATTAAGTCTCTTGTAAAGGTCGTGATTTTCATCAAGTACGTATGCAACACCACCGCTCATACCTGCACAAAGATTTTTACCAGTTCCACCAAGAATTACTGCTGTACCGCCTGTCATATATTCAAGTCCGTGGTCACCACAGCCTTCGGCTACAACAGTTGCTCCAGAGTTTCGTACACAGAAGCGTTCACCTGCAACACCGTTTATAAAGGCAGTTCCGCTTGTAGCACCAAAGAGGGCTACGTTTCCAACTATGATGTTTGAAGAAGCGTCTCCGTCAAAGCCGGCAGGTTTTTTAATTACAAGTTTACCGCCGCTCAAGCCTTTACCAAATGCATCGTTTGCATCACCGGTAAGATGAAGTGTGAGTCCCTTTGGAATAAAGGCACCAAAGCTCTGTCCGGCACCACCCGCAAAGTGAACTGTGTATGAATCATCCTTGAGCGAGTTTCCAAACTTTTTCTGGATTTCTGAACCAAGGATTGTACCAACTGTACGGTCTGTTGACTGAATTGGGATAAGAGATTCCCGGGTCAAGCCCGAGAATGACACATCTGATGATTTTTCAAAATCCGGAACCAGTTTTGTAAGGTCAATTGTCTTTTCAAGCTTAAAGTCAAACAATGAACGGTCAGATTTCCAGTCGCTGTCGGCAGAATCACTTGCAAGTACACGGCTCATATCAACAAGACCGGCTCTCTTAAAGCCCTGTTTATCCTTAAGCTTAAGAAGATCTGTACGGCCACAAAGTTCTTCAACAGAACGAACTCCAAGCTTAGCCATAATTTCGCGCATTTCCTGAGCAATGAACTTCATGAAGTTTTCTACATATTCAGGTTTGCCAGGGAACTTAGCACGAAGCTTTTCATTCTGGGTTGCTACACCAAATGGACATGTATCAAGCTGGCATACGCGCATCATTGAACAGCCCATTGCAATAAGAGGAGCAGTTGCAAAACCAAACTCTTCTGCACCAAGTAGGGCAGCAATTACAACATCACGGCCACTCATAAGCTTACCGTCTGTTTCTATTACTACACGGCCACGCAAGCCGTTTTGAATTAAAGTCTGATGTGTTTCTGCAAGACCAAGCTCCCAAGGAAGTCCTGCATGATGAATAGAGCTTATTGGAGCAGCACCAGTACCACCATCATGACCACTGATTAAAATTACCTGGGCACCTGCTTTTGCAACACCTGCGGCAATTGTACCAACGCCTGCTTCACTTACAAGCTTTACACTAATGCGGGCTGCACGGTTTGCATTTTTCAAATCGTAAATGAGCTGTGCAAGGTCTTCAATAGAATAAATATCATGATGTGGTGGAGGGGAAATAAGTGCTACACCTGGAGTTGCGTAACGTGTTTTTGCAATCCAAGGATAAACTTTTTTACCAGGAAGATGTCCGCCTTCTCCAGGCTTTGCTCCCTGTGCCATTTTAATCTGTATTTCTGTTGCACTGAGCAGGTATTCTTCTGTAACGCCAAAGCGTCCGCTTGCTACCTGTTTAATTGCGCTGTTATATTCTGTTCCAAGTCGTTCAGGTTTTTCACCACCTTCACCAGAGTTTGATTTTCCGTGCAAGTGGTTCATTGCGGCTGCCATACATTTATGGGCCTCTTCGCTGATAGAACCGTATGACATGGCACCAGTTTTAAAGCGCTGAACAATTTTTTCAACTGGTTCAACTTCGTCAATTGAAATACCGCCGTCTTTTGCAAAATCAAAATCAAGCATTGCACGCAAGGTATGTGGATGGTCGTTAGAATCAACTAACGCAGTGTATTCCTTAAAGCGTTCATAGTCCCCGTTACGTGTAGACTGCTGAAGTGCTACGATTGTGTCTGGATTATAAAGGTGACTTTCTGCAGTTGGTCCCATACGGAGCTTGTGATTTCCTACAGAATCAAGGTGTTCGTTTACTGTAAGGCCTGCCGGATCAAAACCCTGTGCATGATGATAAAGAACATCTTCTTCTATTTCTTTTAAGCCAACACCACCAACGCGACTTACTGTGTTTGTAAAGTATTTTTCTACAACATCCTGTGCAATTCCAACTGCTTCAAAAATCTGAGCAGACTGGTAAGACTGAATTGTACTGATACCCATTTTTGCAGCAATCTTTACAATGCCGTTTATAATTCCCTTGTTGTAATCATCGATTGCTGTGTGATAATCCTTGTCCAAAAGCTTCTGATCAATAAGTTCTGCAATTGCTTCATGTGCAAGATATGGGTTGATTGCACGTGCACCATAGCTCAAACACATTGCAGCCTGATGAACATCGCGAACTTCTGCGGTTTCAAGAATGATAGAAACAGCGGTGCGTTTTTTAGTTCTGATGAGATACTGTTCAACTGCACTTGTTGCAAGGATTGCCGGAATTGCGGCATGAGTTTTATCTACACCACGATCACTCAAGATGATGATGTTGT
>CAMKDH010000054.1 GCA_946411215.1 uncultured Treponema sp.
AACCAGCGACACACGGATTAACAGTCCGTTGCTCTACCGACTGAGCTAAAGAACCATACATTTATTGTGAATGTGAATGTAATATTATATAATAATATCAATTATGTCAATGGATAAACAAGAAATTCGAAAAGAAATTAAGGCTCTTTGTTCTCAAAATGCAGGTCTGCTGGCTCAAAAAAGCATGGAAATCTGCAAAAAAATCCTTACTTCACTACAATACAACGCTGCAACAACCCTTTTTGCATACATGGCACTGCCAGATGAAGTTGATCTTTCTCCTGTAATCCAGGATGCGCTGGCAAACGGAAAAAATGTTGCAGTACCAAAAATCATTTCGCAAACTGAAAACATCATACAATTCTTCTACTTAGATAAAACAAAAAACCTGACTGAACAGACTGCTACAGGCACTTATAACATTCTTGAACCAGATGAAAGTCTTCCTGCAACACTTGACCCCGCTCAAAAAACTTTGATTCTTGTTCCAGGGCGCGCATTTACAAAAGAAGGCGACAGACTTGGACGCGGCAAAGGATATTATGACAGATTTTTAGGAGACGTTTTGCTTAACGGCAATCGCAAAGATATAGAGGCTTACGTTATCTTAGCGGGCGTTTGTTTTGATTTTCAAATAAAAAAATCCCTGCCGCTTGACGACAGGGATATAAAAATGGATTTTATTTTTTACTAGATTGTCGGGTCAAGCCCGACAATGACACGTTACTTTACAAGAATAAACTCAACACGTCGGTTCTTCCAGTTGTTGTCACCGTCTTTTGGATTAACGACTGGTTTTGTACCACCCATACCTTCGGTTGTAATGCTTGAAGCACTTACGCCCTTCTTAACAAGATAAGCCTTGATTGCATCGGCACGCTCTTTCGAAAGAGGTCCAAGAGCTCTACCCCATTCGCGTGGGTTATCAATTGTCTCTTCGTCAAGGTTATCAGATACGCGGTTTGCGTGTCCCTGAATTGTAATCTTATAATCAGAGAACTTCTTAAGAATATCTGCAATACGGTTCAAGATTTCAACGTTCTTAGCAGCCTGTTCTGCAGAAAGCTTAGAGTTTGCATTCTGGAAGTTAGATTCATCAGACTCAAAGATGATAGATGGAACTGCCATCTTAAGAACGTTTCCTTCGCGAATAACAAGAACATCAACAGGAATAATTCCTTCGATTCTGTTTGTCATTCCAAGATTATCAGTTACAGTAAATGCATACTTATAATCCATAGCAGACTGAACGCGTTCTGCATTACCCTTACCATCTTTCTGAATGTTACTCAAACCATCCCAGACAATTCTTTCTGTAATCTGAGATTTTCCTTCTGTCTTCCAGAAAGCTCTTCCCTTAGGATCATTAATTACAAATGACCAGTTCTTAATCTTAGCTTTTGTTGCGCCTGTAAGCTTGATGAACAAATCATCATCAATACCATCGTTATCAGGGCTGAAGTATTCTGGTGCAGTCTGAACCTTAAGCTGTGGAGGAGTTGCTGTACAGATAAATGGAGAAGAAACAGCATTTACTCTGTTACCCTTCTTATATACAACATTCAAAGTACCTGTGAAGGTTCCTTCGCAAACAGTACCATTTGCATCTGCACCGTTCCATGTAATTGTTGCAGGAAGGTTTGCACTGTCTTTATCTGAAAGTCCGAATACAGAAGTTCCATCTTCGCGGCGAACATCAAAGTTCCATGAAAGCAAATCTTCTTTTACAGAAGTACGAACTTCGAAAGTTTGTGTATCAAGAACTTTGTCGTTGTTAGGAGAAATGCCTTCGCGTTCTGCTGTAAGGTAAATCTTTGTTTCGCGGTTATCAAGAACAATACCGTTCAAGTCTGTGCTGAAGCTGTTTCCAGCATCATCAGTACAGAAAAGCACAATGCTGTATTTTCCATTAGCAGCAATGTTTCCTGATTCATCTGTACCGTCCCAGATAACTTCGTTCTTAGCACCGCTCCATGTATATTTCTTTACGCTCTTTCCTTTTGCATCACGAACATCTGCAGTCCAGAGCTTTTCTGCTGTAGACTTAGAAAGTTTAATTGTGATGTTATCCTGATTTCCATCGTTATCAGGAGAGAAGTATGTCCAAGGAGTTTCCCATTCCAATGAAGGGAACTTTGTATCAAGTTCGAATTCCTGTGTAGCAGCAGCGGCATCAGCACCGTTTGCAGCAGTTACAGTAAGCTGTGCAGAATAGAAACCATCATCACAACGTGTATTGTCATCATCGTTTCCGTTCCATACAAAGTTTGCAGGAAGCTTTTTATTTTCTGATTTTGTATAAACAGGTTTTCCGCTCTTATCTTTGATTATGAATTTATAAGAAACAATATCCTTTGTCTGTGTTACAGGTGTAAAGGTGATTGTATCTTTAACCTTGTTGCCGTTTGGAGAGAAAGCAGTGTCTGCCATAGCAAGCAAAAGCTGAGTTTCTGTTGTATCAAATGTTACAAGATCAGTAGAACGAGCTTCTCCCACATTTCCTGCAAGGTCAGTTGCTGTAAGAACAAGAACATACTGTCCTTTTTCTGCAATTCCACCCTTGTCATTAATACCGTTCCATGTAATTGATTCTGGAGGATATTCACCAAGGTCATATGTCTTTACAACTGTTGCACCATCTGCTGTGCGGATTTCTCCCTTCCAAGAAGGAACAGGAGCTCCTGTTGATGGAGTAATCATGATTGTATATTTTACATCAGTTTTTGAACCGGCACCAAATACTTTGTCTGAAGCACGGATCTGTGCAGCCGGCTTTTCTGTATCGAGTACAAATACTGGAGAACTGATTTTTGCAGGAACGTAACCGTTAAGATATTTAGCAGTTACATATGCCTGATATTCTCCGTCGGCAAGTTTTTTACCATTGTCATCAGTTCCATCAAGAACAATTTCAGAATAAGGAACTGCACCCTTTGTTTTCTGATTGTATGCTTTTACAACGTTTCCGCTCTTATCTGTAATTCCAACTTCCCATTCAGTAAGCTTGTTTCCAGTTTTTTCTTCTGGAACAGGAATAGTAACATTAAGAGTGATTGTCTTGAGGCTTGAATCTGTTCCTGGAGAGAAATAGCGTGAACCGTCAATGTAAATATTTGTAGCAGGTTTTTCTGCTGAATAAATGATGTTTGTAATTGTTGTCTGTGGAGCAACGTTACCAGCACGGTCTGTAGCACTAATTTCGTATGAGTAAACTCCATCAGGAACCTGAGATTCATCATCAGCAATACCACGCCAGCTGAATTCTGCAGGCTCAGCGTTTGTCCATTTGTAAGTACGAACGATTGTTCCGTCAACAGCTTTGAAAACACCCACCCATTCATCTTCTACAGAACCAGTCTGACTGATTTTGAGAGCAGCCTTAGCACCTTCACCAAAAATCTTATCTCCCGGCTGATTAAGTTCGATGTCTGGAGCAACTGTATCAATAACAACAACGTATTCCTGTGTTTTACCAACGTTTCCGTTATCGTCTGTAGCAGTTACAAAATATGTATATTTTCCGTCTGGTGCAGTTTCACCATTGTTCATTGCACCGTTCCATGTAATAGATTCTGGAATTGGAACACCTTCTTTTTTAGCAATAAGCTGCTTAAAGAAAGATTTAAAACCAAGCTTTGAAGGAAGAGCAACTTTGTTTTCGATTGTACGAACAACTTCGCCGCCTTCATTCATAATAACAAGGCTCCAGCCCTGAACATAACGTTTATCAGAGATGTTTAAAGGAATTACAAGTTCATCCTGAACACCATCGTTATTTGGCGAAATATATTTTTCTTTTGCAAAGCCGAATCCTGCGCACAAAGCAAAAAGGATGGCAAAAGTTATAAATCTGATATTTTTCATTTTGCATCTCCTGAAACTGGGATTGTCTGAGTCTGTGGAGCTTCTTCATCTTCAAGCCAAAGCTGAATTACAGGTGGTGTTTCATCTTTAAGACCAAGGTTCACATCAACGCCTGCAGATACCGCATTTACAGTATCATTAAACTGTCTCCATGCAACAGAAGCAGACATTTCACTCTGACTCCATCCGTTCTTGTTGAGGTAATCATTGTTCTTTACGTCAAATGTGAAGCGGAATGTAAGACCTACAGAAGGCATGATGTTTTTTACACCGTTTGCAAGTTCTGCAATATTAAGCTTTTCTGATACGCTGATGAAGAGCATATCTTTAACTGCAAACTGAAGTCCCATATCTGTAATAAGATTCATGAAGGCTGGAATTGTAAAATCAAATGAGAAGCCAAGCTTGATGATGTCGTTTCCAAAAAGAGTTCCTGCAGTTCCAAGTTTAACTGTTGCAATTGTAGGAAGACTGCTTACAGCACCTTCTTTAATTCCAGGAAGAGTTGTCTGACCAAAGTTTTTACCAAGGTTCAAAACAGAAGCACCATAGCGGAAATCCTTAAGGAATCCAAGAGTTCCATAAGTGTAAACAAAACCGATGTTTGCAGAAAGAGCCCAGTCTGTACCGTAGCCCCAGAAGATTCCTGAGTTAAGGTTTGTACCTACTGTAAGCTTATCTGTGATTTCCTTAGCAATACCAAACTTAAAGTTAAAGCTGTCGCCTAGTGCCATTTCATTAAAATCAACCATTGTGCCGTTGCCGTAGCCGCTGAACACAAAGCGTTTGAATGGAATAAGCAAGCCAAACTGGAAAGCGTTTCCATAGCGTTTGCTGTTTGTTTCATCCGAAGAAAAAAGTCCTGTGTAAGCAACATTCAAATCGATGCGCTGCTCTTTAGCAGTAAGCGCAGGGTTTGCTACCAAAGATTCTGGACTTGCGTAAAAAAGTCCTCCGCCCACACAAGATGTACCGTTTACAAGCTGACGCGGACTGGAAAGCTCAAAAACATTGTCGCCATAAACAGGCGGATTGTAAGCACTTGCAGCAGTCAGAATTAAAAGAAAAACTGCAGCTGCACTAAAGAATTTTTTCATTTCTAAAAAATCTCCTTATATAAAATAGCTATTTTCCACTTTATTACTAATATTATATTATAATTCATTTTGCTTTTTTTTACCATACACGCGTTTTTTGATGTATAATACAAGCATGAAACATAAAATAAAGATATCAATTCTGGCAGTAGAGCTTATAATTGCAACTCTTTTATTTGGCACACTTATGTGTGTTGTAAACAGTCTTACCGGCTACAGAGAATTCAAGCAGGAACTTGAAAATATGTACGGTGACATTACTATTCAGCTTGCAAAAACCGCCGCTACCTATATTCATGCCGACAGCATCCCTTACTGGCTCAAACACGGAACCGATGAAGAATGGGAAGAAACAAACAAAAAACTTGATATCCTTACAAATACCTCCGACCTTGCCTACATTTATGTAAGCGTCATTTCTCCAGACTATAAACAACGCACTTATGTTTTTGATACAGTAAATCAGCTTTCGCTTGCAGCAGGCAGTAAAGTTATTCCTTTTGGAACAGTCAGTTCTCTTGAAAACAAGGATGAAGAATACATAAATAATCTGCGGATTGTTCTTGAAGAAGGAAGAGACTACACCTCGTTTACTTATAGAGATGAAGGCGGACATGTAACAACAGCAATTCCACTTCCAAACACAGATGGAACAACTACAACAATCCTGAGTATTGTAAAACCTATGAATGAAGTCAGGGAACACAAAATAAACTTTTTGCGTTCAATCATCATTTCGGCAACAATTCTTACACTGCTGTTTATTGCGCTTTATGCATTCCTGCTTTATATGGGAATTATCCGCCCTATTCTTTTTGTAACTTATGAAACCTCTCATCTTGCAGAACATCACGGTGAGCTTACGGGCCTTCTTAAAAAAATCCGCCATCGTAATGAAATTGGAAAGCTTGCAAAATCTGTAGAAAAGATGAGCCACGACATGAATAAATATATAGAAGATTTAACTCATGCAACGGCAGAAAAGGAACGGCTTGGCGCAGAGCTCAATGTTGCAACTCAGATTCAGGCCGAAATGCTTCCACGAGTTTTTCCTCCTTACGAAAATCATCCCGAAATTGAACTTTTTGCAAGCATGGAACCCGCAAAAGAAGTTGGCGGCGACTTTTATGATTTTTATATGATTGATGATAAACACTTTGCAATGGTTGTAGGTGATGTAAGCGGAAAGGGAGTTCCCGCAGCGTTGTTCATGGTAATTACAAAAACTCTCTTAAAGGATGCCTGTGCTCATTCAATTAATCCGGCTGAAATTTTTGAACGCGTAAACACAATTCTTTGCGAAGGAAATGAATCGGGACTTTTTGTAACCTGCTGGATGGGAATCCTGAATCTTTCTACCGGCGAACTTAATTTTGCAAATGCAGGTCACACTGCCCCAATTATAAAAACTAACGGTGAAATAAAATATCTTTCTACAAAACCAAATCTCATGCTTGCAGCAATGGATGGCATTCCGTATACAAATCATCAGCTTACAATGAAGCGTGGAGACTGCCTCTTTATTTACACCGACGGAATTACAGAAGCAACAAATGAGTTTGATGAACTTTACGGAGAAAACAGACTTCTTAAAATCCTCAGCTCTGTTCAGGGTAAAGGAAAATCTCCTCGCGACATTCTTGATATTGTGCGCAACGACTTGAATGATTTTGTTCTTGAAGCCCCGCAATTTGATGATATCACAATGCTTTCAATGATTTATAAGGAATAAGAGTTTATGGAATTAACAATACAGGCCGACGACAAAGAACTTGAAAGAGTCCTCGATTTTATACACCAGCAGCTTCCTTCTGACTGCGAAACCGATTTGCTTTATAAGATAGACCTTGCCGCCGAAGAGATTTTTGTAAACATTGCGCATTACGCTTATAAAGACAAATTACCGGAAGAACAGACAGGCACCGCGTGGATAACCTGCACAATGGAAAACGATACGCTCACAATGATTTTTAAAGATACAGGCATTCCTTTTAATCCGCTGGCAAAGGCTGATCCTGATATTACACTTTCGGCTAAAGACAGAAGCATTGGTGGCTTAGGAATTTTTCTTACCAAAAAATATATGGACAGTATAGATTACAAATACGAAAACGGTGAGAATATTTTAACAATGAAAAAAATGATTTTCAGGTGCCACTAGCCTTCAATAGAAAGAATACTATCCATTCCTGTAGCAACAAGAACCTGCTTGCAGAAAGATGATGGCTGTTTGATAATCATTTTTCCACCAGAAGGGAGCATAAGCTTGTGAGCCAAAAGTACAACACGCAGACCGGAACTTGAAATATACTGAACATCCTTCATATTCAAATAAAGAGTCTGAGTCTGAGGAGCAACTTCCTTGAGCTTTACTTCAAGTTCTGGAGCAGTTCCTGTATCAAGACGTCCTGCAATAACAAGTTCTATAGAAATTGGTGTTTTGTTTTCGGTAATTGTCATATATTCATCCTTTTAATAATGTTTACATTTCTGAGCCTGCGCTGCAGACAACTCTAAAACCTAAGTTACTGCTCTTTCCGCTTGGAACACTTCCGCTGCGATGGAAAACAGTACACTGCTGTGGATCATCAAGCCAGCTTCCGCCACGTTTTACATGCATTTCGCCAGAGCTTGGTCCATGTGGGTTTGTCTGTGCACCTGAAGCAAGAGTTGGCGCATAATAATCCCAGCACCATTCTGCTACGTTTCCGCACATATCATACAAATTAAGCCCGTTAGGATCTTTTGTTGCAACATCATGAGTGCGGATTCCGCTGTTTTCGCCATACCAGGCAACATCATTTATATTTGTACTTCCCGCATAAGGAGTTGGTGAAGAACCGCGGCCATCACGTGCAGCAAATTCCCACTCGGCTTCTGTAGGAAGTCTATATCCGTTTGCAACGAAATTACACACAATGCGTTTCCATACAGGACTTGTTGCTTCAAAACCACTGAGGTCTGTTGTTGTACCAATGCTGTAGCAGGGAGTAAGACCGTTCAGGCGGCTGAGCATATTACAGTAAATGATTGCTTCACACCAGTTTACGCATTCAACCGGTCTGTTTTCGCCCTGTAATTTAGAAGGATTTTTTCCCATGACATATGAATACTGAAGCTGTGTAACAGGAACCTCTGACATATAAAAACCAACCAGAGTAATAAGGCTGTTCATTGTTCCCGCACCCATTACAAACTGTCCGCCAGGAATCAAAACCATCTTTGGATTCTTTCCAAGCTGAACACGAGGCTTTGCATCACTTTCAAAAGAACTTTCAGCGCCTTCTTTTACTACTTGTACAGGCACACCACATTTAGAGCAGAACTTATCTACGGCACTCAAAGCATTTCCACACTCAGTGCACGATCTGAAAACCTTAACAGTCCCCACCGGAAACCCACAATTAAAACAAAAATGAGCCTCTTCCGGCAACTCCGTATTACATTTGTCACATTTCATAATGAATATTATAACACTATAAGTCAAAATTGACTAGAATTAAATTATTGAGTCAAGTTTAGATTGATTATGTAAAAAAAAATTGAATAATTACATCTTAAAAAAATGGCGGGAGGGCGGATTTTCGGATTACAAAAACACTCTACAGTGCGGCCGCGCAAGCGGCCATGTAAATAATTACAAGGCACTGTAGCGTGTAGCGGGCTAGCCCGCGGTTTTGGAATCAGAAAATCCAACCGGTAGCCATTTTTTTTATATGAAAACACGTCAATTTGGTTTACATATTCAAATTTGATTTCAATAGCATTTAATAGTTGAAAATTCACTAATTTTAACTTATAGTTAATGATATGGATGTAGGTAATATAGAAAAAGAAAAGCGCGAAGAGGCGAAGGCGGCTCAGAAACAGGAAGAAAAACAGTCTTTCTTTCAGAGTTTGTTCTCAAATTTGTTTAAATCCTCAAATCCAGAAGCTGAAAAAAAGCGTAAATTAAAAGCTATTGCTAAAAGTTTTTCTAAAACTAAGTATCATAGTTTTTACAGGGCTTCTACAATTGAAGTTTTACCTCCGTTTGCAAAATTGTTCTACGATATCTACAAATTTGTTGCTCCTGCACAGGCAATCTTTAAAGCAAACCAGAACCCTAATCTCTATAAGGCTCAGGTAATTAATTTTTCACTTTCCGAAAAACAGGTTGGACTTCTGGAGCATTTTGACCAGCAGAAAATCATGGAGTTGGCAAGAACTGTTCCAATTCAGCAGCTTTCGGCTAAGCTTGATGAAGAGTTTTCTATTTTTTCTGCAGAGTTTGACAATGAGCGAATGAACAGAACTGAAAATCTGTATAAGGCATTCAGTGCACTACAGGATTTCTGTTGTTTTGATTATTACGTTCTTCTTAAAAAGTTTACTAATTCAATTCAGGAATACAATTTTAATACAGTTCCTAACTTTGAAAAAATCAACGGTGAATATATAACTGACGACTTAAAGGATTTTTGTGCTGCAGCATACGCAATCACAGATGAAAATCTTTTCTGGAACGATCTTTTTGCTTTCTTTAAGGCAACTCAAAGTTCCGAAACAATCACTCTTGGAAACTGGAAAAAAATCATTGCAAAAATGAAGAATATCCAGCAGTCGGGTGCTTTTGATCTGATGATCCGTCATATTTCGGGCAACACCGATTATGTTACAGAAGTTCCTTCACACTACACTGCCCTCATTGAACCTTACATGGATAAGATTCAGGAAGAAATCCGTACTACAATTTCTAAAATCGGAAGTCAGCAGAAAGAAAATAAAGCTAACCAGATTTGCGAACAGATTTTTGGAAGTACAGATTTCCAGACTCTTCACTTTTATATTGGCGCCGCAAATGACACCTTCAGCAAAAAAGAACTTGGAACATATATTTTCACAGAGCCTTTGAATTATTTGAAGGCCTTCCTTTTGGAATATGTAAAGAAGGATATCCGCGAGTTCTTTGATGTTGTTGTAGTACGCGGTCAGTGGGATGCTTCGCTTGCAAACCCTATGTCGAATGCTTACCAGGAGCTTCTTAAGATTTCTGATGAAATTACTGCTTTTGATAATGATTTGTCCGAAGACGGAGGTTCTGGTCTTAAAATAAAGAATCTTCTTCCAAAAACCGCACACGACCCTGGAGCTGAAAATATCATCAACCGAGTTATTTCTGATTCTAACGAGCAGGCACGCGGCTTCCTTGTAACTGCATCTCAAGATTTGATTACAATTGGAAAAACTCTCAAGCAGCTCATTGAAGATTACTCTAAACAAAAGCCAGAAATCGTACACAACTGGCGCGAACTTGAACGCTTTATTGACCATCCTATGAAAGAGTTTAGTATAGGCATTTATAAAAAGATTTATCTGTTTGTACAGCTCATGCAGCAGTATCTATCGTAGAATGACAAAACCGGGAGGGTCCTATGGTTGAAGTTGAAAAGGAAGAGAACAAGGTTCCACGTGCGCTTCTTGTTGGCGAGCCTGGAAATGATTTGCAGGAATTAAAAGGCCTTGTTCAAACATTGGGCCTTGATATTGTTCAACGTCTGACTCTAAACCGTATGGAAGTTCATCCTCAATACGGAATAGGAACTGGAAAAGCAAAAGAAATTGCAGAGCTTGCAAAACAAATCAACGTAGACTGCATCATTTTTGATTTTAATATTGAACCACGCAAACAGAGAAACTGGGAAGAGCTTACAGGACTTTCGTGCTTTGACCGTCAGGAAGTAATCATAAAGATTTTTGCACAGCGTGCTACTACAAAAGAGGCAGTGCTTCAGGTAGAGCTTGCACGCCTTTCTTATATGCTTCCACGCCTTAGCCATGCACGGAATGATTTTTCACGTCAGCGAGGTGGAGCATTTGGAGCAAAGGGTTCGGGTGAAACCCAGCTTGAGCTTGACCAGCGCCATATCCGCGAAAAGATTTCTGCTGCTAAACACGAGCTTGCCGAAATTGAACTCAACAGAAAAACTCAGCGTAAACAGCGCGAAAAAAATCCTACCTGCGCACTTGTCGGATATACTAATGCCGGAAAATCAAGTTTGCTTAATGCACTTACAGGTTCCGATGCTTATGTAAAAGATCAGCTTTTTGCAACACTTGATCCTCTTACAAAAAAGCTTCCGCTCAACGAAAGTGCGGGCGTTCTTATAACAGATACAGTTGGATTTATAAACAATCTGCCGCATCATCTTATTGATGCATTCAAGTCTACGCTCGAAGAAGCAACTTTTGCAGACCTTCTTTTAATTGTGCTTGATTCTGCAGATCCTAATGCTCTTTCGCACTACGAGACAGTCTGCAATGTTCTTGAAGATATTGGTGCTACAAAAAATCCTCGATTAATTCTTTTAAATAAAATAGATAAAGCAGAAGACGAAGCAATTGCAGCAAATTATACAGCACTGCGCCACGAGTTCCCTGATGCAATTTCTGTAAGCGCAAAAGAACAGAAAGGTTTTATTGAACTCAAAGATAAAATCACAGAGCTTTTGTATGGCGATATTGGCGACTATATAATTCCTGCAACAAAAACTGCACTTATAAATGAACTTCGCAAAGCAGGCTGTATTTTGTCAGAAGAATGGCTTGATGATGGAGTTCATATTCAGGCAAGAACTGTCGGCCGGCTTGCAGTGCTTTCTTCTACCTACCTGTGTAAAAAGGATAAATAAGTGAAGCTCCCATTTAAACTTTCAAAAACAGACATCATTCTCTATTCAATTATTACAGCGCTTGTACTTGTGATTTTACTTGGCACTGTTATAGGCTTTGCTTCAAAAAAAGCAGCACCCGGTAAAAATCTCCGTGACTCCGACCCTGCCCCAACAGTGCGCGAAATTGAAAACTTAAACAAACATTCAGATTCAAAAATTGCGGCCTACACAGGACTTGGATCAATCCGCTGTTTAACTGCCCCTCAGGATGAAGAAGATATTGGTACAACCGTTGTAATTACTCCATGGCTTTCTTATCCGGAGGATGACACAATTTTCTTTGAAGAGCTTGCGCGAAAACGACTTCTTATAACAAGCGTCTTTACAACATATTTTTCTTCATACACAAAAACCGAACTCCTTTCTCGCACAGAAGATAAAATCAAACAGGAGCTTGAAGATAAAATAAACGAGCAGCTTTCGCTTGGAAAAATCTCGAAGATTTATTTTACAGATTATATATTCCTGGAGTAATCGACTAGGATTAAAAAATATTATTAGAAAAGGTGTAAAAATGTTAAAAAAGAAAAAGTTATTAATTGTATTGTCGTCAGTACTTGCTGTAATTCTGATTCTTGGAATTTACTACAAATTCCTTTTTAAGCGCGTTGATGTTTCTAAAATTGATTCCGACTGCGAATTTCTGCGCACAATCCTTAGCGAAGCGTCTATAGATATTTCCAAGACTATTGACGAAGGTCTTGATATAGACCAGCTTATTGCAGATATAAAAGATACCTACGCTAAAGATGTAAAAACGAAAAAGCTCTGGATGAAAATAAATGAGAATGGAATTGCCTCTAACCGTTTTGCTTTGTGTATAAGTAATGTTTTTGCAAAAACTCTTACACGCCCAAATGGTCACTTATCTGCAACTTCTCCATACGGAACCTATTCTCCGTTTAGAACTAAAGTGCTTTTTTATTCTGGTATCCTATTTGAAAAATCTGGAAATGATTATGTAGTTTACAGTTCAGATAATAAGAATATAACACAGGGAATGCTTTATACTGGCGAAGAAGAAAATCTTTTCAGGACTATTGTAGACGGAAAGATTTTGTATCGTTTTGGTGTTCGTCTGGATGAAAGAAAATATATTGCAAAAATCAATGTAGAAGGAAAAGAATTTAAAACTCCTGTTAAGGCAAATCTTGGAGATGTTAAAGATATTAAGAATTTTTCTTTTTACACACAAAACGACATTTTATATATTTATTCAAATACCTTTACCTGGCACACCGAAGCTGATCAGAATAGATTTTTTGATGATATCAGCGATATTGGTAGAGAAATTCAAAATCAGAATATAAAAACAATTGTATTTGATTTTCGTCATAACTCGGGCGGAAACTCTTTAATCTGTTACCAGTTATTGGGAGCCTTAGTTTGTGGAGCGGCCGAGAGAAACAGTAAAGAATTTGATGATTATACAAGATATTATGCTTACCTTAATTCCAATGAAATCTGTATAAATACTCTTACTTCAAGAAACCGCCTCACCTTACAGGGAAGAGGAAGTGACAGATTAACAAAAGTCCTTCAACGAAATACTAAGGAAAAATATACTTCGCTCAATTATGATGATGAAGATTATATAAAAACTGTATCTCCTGTTTATGACGGAAAAATCATTTTTGTTACAGACTATCATACTGCCTCCAGCACCGAAATGCTTATTCTTGAAGCAAAAACTGTATTTAAAGACAAGGTAATAATTGTTGGACAAAACACATGTGGTGCTCTTGATTACGCAAATGTTTTCCAGTTTAATCTTCCCGATTCAAAAGATTCTGTTCTTCTTTGTTTCTCTGATTACACAA
>CAMKDH010000055.1 GCA_946411215.1 uncultured Treponema sp.
GAGGAAGTGTAAATAATAATGATGCAAACACCAAAACTAAAATATGCTTTTTCACGTTATGATTATCGGAACAATAAAAGAAGAATTTTAGAAAATTAAATACATATTAATATTGAAAAAGTCCTTGCACTCCCGTGGAAAATTGCTGTCGTCTGCGGCTGAGCATTTTTTTGGGAAGAAATTCTGCGGTTTGCTTCGCAAATCCTCAAATTTCTTCAATGGCATGCGCCAAAAAAGCTCAGAAGCAGCCGTCAGCCATTTTCCACTCCGTTCCAGGACTTTTTCAAAGTGAATACTTTATAAAAAATTATTTCTCTAATTCTTCTTTTATTATCTGAGAAATATCTTCTATAGTTTTACTGGCGTCAATGCGTATTATTTTCATTTCCTCACGGAGGCGGGAATTAGATTCGTACATACTTATGACTTTTTCGTAGAGAGCCGCGATTTTTTTCTGAGCTTCTATATTTTCATAGATTTCTTTGTGGCTGTTACGGGCGTTTACACGACCAAGAGAGATTTCGGGATTTATATCAAAGAAAAAGAGGTATTCTGGCAGCGGGAAAGGTGAATTCAAAAGTTGCGGCAATTCAAGTCCGCAGGAAACAGACTGGTATGCAAGGCTTGAAAAGAAATAGCGGTCACTCACAACAGTTTTTCCGCTCTCGCATAGTTCTTTTACACCGCCCTTGCCAAAGATATGTTCACAGCGGTCTGCTGCAAAAAGATATGCATTTGTTTTTTCGTCAACATGAAATTCACCGGAAAGCATTCGGCGCAGGAATTTTCCTGTTGGACCAGAAGTTGGTTCAGCAGTTGCTATATATTTTTCTGGAGCATTTTCAACTAACTTTTTTATCTGGGTAGAAGTCCCTGCTCCGTCTATACCTTCAAAAACTACAAAATTCTTCAAAATCATATTTTTATTATATAAGAACAAATGCAGATTGTGAAGAATAATCAGGCAATATTAACAGGTATCAGGAAACAATAAAATCTTTTTGTGTAATAATTCTTGAGCAAAGCCCCTCCAGCACCTGGCGGTCATGACTTATTACAAGACAGGCACAATGCTGTTCAGAAACTATTTGCTTTATGAGATTTACGATATTCGTGGTATTGATTTCATCCTGCGAGGCAAAGGGTTCATCAAGAAGGAGAAGTCTTTCGACCCCTTCGACACGCTCAGGAACCGCACAAGTATATGCAAATGCTCTGGCAATGGAAGTACGCTGCTGCTCTCCTCCGCTTAAGGTTTTTGTAAGATCATTTATTTTGTGGCCCATATTAAGCTTTTCGAGCCATTGTATTGCAAGGTCTGTTGAAGATTTCTCATCCATTTTATTTTCAAGCGGAAGCATTACGTTTTTTAGAACTGTCAACGAAGGAATAAGACGAGGCTCCTGGAACACGTAAGAAACTGATAACCCTTCGACAGGCTTAGGGCCCACATCCGCAATATTTGCAATATAATTAAACAAACTTGTTTTACCAGTTCCTGTTGGTGCAAAAAATCCTATTATTTCACCTTCAAAAACATCAAGTGAAAAATTCTGAAATAAGACTTGTTCCCCTGCAGTAAGATTATAATCCTTTATAAATAAAACCAGTTTATTTTCCATCCGACTACCCTATACTACAAAGTTGATGAAAATCTTTTTACAACAGACATGAACACTTGTTCAAGAATAAAGCTTACTAAAACCAAAATAATCGCAACTGCAATTACAGTCGAAGTTTCAAGATGAACCTGTGCTTTCTGAAGCATAGTTCCCGCAGCATATTTAGGCAAACTCAAAACCTCACCAGCAGCAACAACTTTCCATGTAAGACCAAAAGAAGAAACCATTCCGTTCAACAAAAAAGGAACAAGAGAGGGAAATTGAATATATTTAAAAATCTGACTGCGAGTCAAACAAAAAACCTTTGCCATGCCCATAAGCTTTTCGTCTGCTTTTGAAAATCCATTTGCAACGGCTGTAGTCATAATTGGAAGAGTCATTAAAACGGAAACAAATACAGGAACTGTTCCAGATTTAAACCAGAAAAGAGCGATAAGAATAAAGGCTACAACAGGAGTGGCACGAATAACAGCAAGCGGCAGTTCAAAAAAGTCGCGGAGAAATTTAGAAAATCCGACCGCAATTCCAAGCGCAGTTCCAAGTATTACAGTAATTGCAAAAGAAATAATTACGCGTAAAAAGGTATGAGCAAAAGCCTGCCAGAAAGCCTTTGTTTTTATAAGGCTTCCCATAGAACTAAAAACCTCTAATGGCGAAGGTAAAATCAGTTCGGCATTTATTAATTTTGAAACAAAAACCCATGCAGCCAAAATCACAAAAACAGAGAGGATATAAGCTGCTATAGTTTTTGTTTTATTTATCATTTGCAATAAAAGTTTTCGTCAGGGAGCTTTCCGCCAATAGAAGCAGAATCAAAAGAAAGGAAGATATTTAAAAGTTCTTCAATTTTTTCTTTTGCCTTAGGATTGTCAGAAGTCATGAAAACATAGTTTGCTTTAGGAACAGATTTTGCAATAATTGGAGCGGCAAGACCAAGTCCAAATTTTTCGCAAAGCTCGCCTGCTTCCTTTGGATTCTGTAAAGTTTTCTTAAATGATTTTTCATATTCACCAAGAAAGGCTTTAAGAGCTTCAGGATTCTTCTCTGCAAAGTCTTTTGTAACAACAAGAACTGTTAGCGGATAGATTTTTCCTTTACCTTCAAAATATTCATATTCACTCTGTAAATCAACTGCAACCACAACCTTGTCTGATTTTATCTGCGCAACAGTTGCAAAAGGTTCAGGAACAACTGCATAAGTAATTTTTCCAGAAATGAGCTGAGCTGCAAGCTGAGGGGTTGGAATTGAAAAATCAAGAGTTACGCCATTTTTAACATCTGCTTTAATTCCGTTTTTCTGCAAAAGATATCGGAACACATATTCAGGTGTAGCCCCCTGACCGGCAACAGCAACAGTTTTTCCTTTAAGATCTGCAAGCTGCTTTACAGAAGTATCTGTTGTAATAAGAGAAAGGTTTCCGTTACCAGTAATTCCACAGCAAAGGATTTTTCCGTTTGAACTGTTGTAAACCTTTGCGGCCACATTTGCAGGAAGGAAGCCTACATCAATTTCACCCTTGAGCATTTTTGGAAGAAGCGCCTGAGGATCTGCAAAAAGCTGAACATCTTCATTCAAAAGATAAGCAGAAGGAATACAGGTTGGACCATTTAAAACACCAAATTTAACCTTTTGTGCAAAAACACCTGCACACAAAAGCAATCCGGCAATCAACGAGAATATTAATTTTTTCATATTGAACCTCTAGTTAATCATTCTTTTCAACAAGAACAGGAACCTTTACGGCTTCTTTTTCCTGTTTTACAAGTTTGACCTTGATTTTATCACAAATGCATTCGATTGTCACACAGTTCAGTTCACTATTCTGATTAGAAAGAATTTCTACCGAAAGCGGATCTTCGATTTCTTTGCGAATAAGGCGTTTCATTGGGCGGGCACCCATTGCAGGATTATATCCGTGTTCAATAAGATATTCCTTAGCCTTAGGTTTAATATTAATTGTGAGATTTTTATCTTTAAGTCGTTCAGCAAGTTCTGCAAGTTGAATATCAAGAATCTTAGAAACCTGGGCTTTTGAAAGAGCATCAAAAACAATAACATCATCAATTCGGTTTATAAGTTCAGGATTCAAAAGCTTCTTGAGCTCGTTCATTGCACCTGCTTTAATTTCTTCATAAGCCATAACGCCTTCTGCAGTTCCAAAACCAACACGACCTTCGTTTGTAATCTGGCGTGCTCCGGCATTACTTGTCATAATGATTACTGTATTTCTAAAGTTTACAGTATGTCCAAGGTTATCGCTAAGTTCCCCTTCTTCGAGCATCTGAAGTAAAAGGTTAAAAATATCAGGATGAGCTTTTTCAATTTCATCAAGCAGAATAACTGAATATGGATGGCGGCGGACTTTTTCTGTAAGAATACCACCTTCCTGATATCCAACGTATCCTGGAGGCGCTCCAACAAGACGACTTGCATTATGCTTTTCCATATAATCAGACATATCAATGCGGATAAGCGATTCTTCGGAACCAAAAAGATATTTTGCAAGAGCCTTAGCAAGCTGAGTTTTTCCAACACCTGTAGGACCAAGGAAAATAAAAGATCCAACCGGATGCTTTGGAGAAGAAATGCCTGCACGGCTTCGGCGGATTGCCCCGGAAATACTGCTTACCGCACTGTCCTGACCAATTACTGTATTATGAAGTTCATCTTCCATGTGAATAATGCGTTCAGTTTCAGAAGCAGTCATCTGTTCAACTGGGATGCCTGTCATTTCGCTGATGATTTTTTCAATATCTTCGGCAGTTACAACCTTTGCAGGACGATTTCCGTTCTTTTCCCAGAGATTTGTATAAAGATTAAGCTTTTTCTTTAAATCAATTACTTTATCGCGAACAAGCGCTGCACTTTCATAATCCTGATTAAGAACAAGATTTCGTTTTTCTTCTTCGAGTTCCTTTTTCCTTTCTTCAAGGAAAGCAAGCTCACTTGGACGTTCTTCTTCAAGAATCTTTTTAGCGGCTCCTGCCTCATCAAGAATATCAATTGCTTTATCAGGCAAAACTTTCTCAGGTAAATATCTTTTTGAAAGACGAACAATTGTTGGAATTACATCATCTGCATAAACAACATTGTGATATTTTTCATACTTTTCTTTGATTCCCTGAAGAATCTGTTCTGTTTCATCAACATTTGGTTCTTCTACCTTTACAACCTGGAATCGTCTTTCAAGCGCAAGGTCGCGTTCAATATGACGTGTATATTCTTTTGTAGTAGTTGCACCAATTATTTGGATTTCTCCACGAGAAAGAGCCGGCTTCATAATATTTGAAGCATCCATTGTACCTTCATTTCCACCTGCACCAATAATTGCATGAAGCTCGTCTATAAACAAAATAATATCTTTATCTTCCTGAAGCTCATTCAGGATTTTTTTCATTCTCTCTTCAAATTCACCGCGATATTTTGTACCCGCAACAACCGCTGCAAGGTCAAGCGAAAGGATTCTTTTTTTCAAAAGCTCTGTCGGAACATTACCTGCTGCAATGCGCTGGGCAAGACCTTCTACAATTGCAGTCTTTCCAACTCCAGGTTCGCCTGTAAGCACCGGATTATTTTTTGTTCTTCTTGCAAGAATCTGAATTACACGATGAATTTCTTTATCGCGGCCAACAACAGGATCCTGCTTTTTGTCGCGTGCAAGCTTTGTAAGATCGCGGCTGTATTCAGAAAGGAAAAGTTCCTTTTTCTTATTCTGAGTTTTATCATTTTTCTGATTTTTTTGATTTGGAAGAGATTCTTCAAAAACATCAAAAAGACCATTGTTATCACCCAAAAGACTTTTGAAAACAGTATCTACCAGCGACTCTGCCCTAGCCTGTCTAATAGAAGAATTATGCTCTGACTGAAGCTCCATTATAACAAAGCGTGCATCCATAATTGTATAATCAGCAGCTTTGAAAAATCTATTTGTAATACTTCCTTCTTCGCGGATTGCTGCTAAAAGAAGATGCTCTGTTCCAATATAATCATTATGAAGGGCATTTGCTTCAATATCTGCAATATCAATCAACTGCTGATATCTGCGGCTTACAGGGAGAGTATCTAAAGTTGGAGTTTTTGGTTCATCTGCAAAGAATTTTTCAATAAAATCAAGGAGTGCATCCGGTTCAAGCAAAAGTTTTTCAAAAACCTGATATGCCAGGCCTTCTTTATTTTTTATCATTGCAAGAATTACGTGTTCCGGCAAAAGCTGCTTACTTCCTAGTTTCCTGGCTTCGTCCTGTGCAAGAACAGAAACTATTTCTTTTGCGCGGGGTGAAAAATTCTTCATTTTGAACTCCAAAAAAAGATATTTGTCTTTAAAGTATCGGCAGAAGGGGCTGATTTCTGCAACAGTTTGTCATTGTCGGACTTGATCCAACCAGCCTTAAAAGTAAATCACCCCAAAAATTGCGCCAAGAACAATGATTATTATTGGATGAACCTTAAATTTCAGCAGCAGGAAGGTACATACTGCGTAAAATGCAAGGCATATCCACTCAAAAAGGTCCTTCCAGCCTGCAAGGGTAAGCAAGGTATTCCACTGCTCAGGCACATTTATGAGTGTAAATATAAAAATCTGAACTACAGGAACAAGAATAAGACCAGTTGTAATAGGGCGCAAAAACGCAAGAGAGCCTTTTACAAAAGGATTTTCATGAAATTTCTGTAAAAATCGCGCAACAATTAAAATAATAATAAGCGATGGCAGGGCTTCACAAATAGAAGTTAGGATTGCTCCCGGAATTCCGTAAAGATTAAAGCCTATGTAGGTAGCCATGTTTATACCTATAGGACCAGGCGTACTTTCGCTGATGGCAATCATGTTATAGAACTGTTCGGTTGAAATAAGTCCTTTTTCTACAATTGCCTGCTGCATAAGTGTAATTGCAACTACACCGCCACCAATTGTAAACAGGCCTATATAAAAGAAGGTAAAACAAAGTGCAAGAAGACTCATTTTTTCTCCTCCTTTTTATTCAGTCTTACAACATTCAAACATCCAAGAGTAATTGCAACAATAATTATAATGAATGATGGAACCTTAAAGAAAAAGATGCATACAAAGGCTGCAAGCATATAAAGTACATTCCATACATTTTTGATTGTCTTCTTTGCAAACTTTATGATTACTGTTGTAAGCAAAGCGGCAACTGCAACATTTATTCCTTTAAGTGCGGCCTGTACACGAGGATATTCCGAAATCGAATTAATTGTACTTGCCAGAATTGTAATTATGATTATAGAAGGAGAAATAATTCCAAGAGTTGCAACAATTGCACCAAGGATGCCGGCCTGTCTATAGCCGACAAAGGTTGCAACATTTACTGCGATAATTCCAGGAGTACTCTGCCCTATTGCATAATAATCTATTAAATCTTCTTCGGTGAGCCAGTGTTTTTTTTCTATAAGCTCCTTTTGGAGCATAGGCATCATTGCTAGCCCGCCTCCAAAAGTAAAAATTCCTGTTCTGAAAAATGCAAAGAAAAGCTCCAGCAAGGTTGGAAGCAATTTATTTTGAGGCTGCTTTTCTTCTTCATTTATTTCTTCCATTATTCTATCCTCATTTTAATTTCTATTGTTGTACCATGCTCGGCCTTACAAACAAACTCTGCTCCAATTTGATTTGCCCTGTACTGCATGGAGTTCAAACCTATTCCGGAATTATACTTTTGTTCTTCAGAAATGCCAATTCCATCATCACTGATTTTTACTATTATAACATTATCTTTAAGAACACAACTAACGCTCACATTTTTTGCCTGCGAATGCTTCATAACATTGTGGAGCGCTTCCTGAATAATTCTGAAAATATTAAGTTTTTGTGTTTTTGTAAAGCTTATGCTTTGAGGAATATCCCATTCATATTGACTTTTGATTCCCGATTGCTGTTCAAACGATGCACATAAATTACTAAGACTTGCTTCAAGCCCGATGTTTTCAAGATCTACAGGATATGAATTATGAGCATACTGGCGTGTTCGTTGTAAGGTATCACTAACAAGTCCCGCAAGCTCTTCCATTTGAGATTTTTCTACAGGCGAATCCATTTTAGAATAGCTTCTGCACAACATAGAAATTCCCGCAAGCCGCTGACAGATATCATCATGTAAATCATTACTAAAACGCTGACGTTCAATTTCACTGATTTTAAGAACTTCTGCTTCAACCTTCATGCGCTTATCATCTGCTTCTACAAGCTGACGGGTTCTGGTTTCAACTTCATTTTCAAGATAATCAGCATAGCGGCGTCGTTCTTCGTTTGCTTCAATTCTGTTTAACGAAAGCGCAATATCAACAGAAATCAAAATTATATAAGGAAGCGATTCTGCCGGAGCATCATACATAATACAGCCTATATAATCGTTTCCAACATTAAGATATTTTAAGACAAGAGTGTGAGGCTCTGGCAACCAGTTATAAAAATCACCAAGACTCATAAGGCCCTGTTCGTTGACAGGAAGATTTCGTACTCTTTTGCCATTTGATTTTACATAAACAGGTTTTACAAAAAGATGCTTATTTGAAACAGGCTCATTAGATTTAATTTTTTCAGGAAATTTTAAAATGAAGAAATTTTCAACACCAAGCATCGAAATGTTATAATCTATAATAGAAACAAATTCTTCTTCGGTATTATCATTATTCAAATCGCGGCCGACGTGACTAGTAATGTTAAGCATCTGTTCTGATATTACATATGATGACTGCATTTTTTCATATGAATATCTGAGTGTTTCAAAATCGGTAACTGATTTTTTACAGCCGCACGATTCTCTGTAAATAACATGAGATTCTACAGACTGTTCAAGAGGAACCTCCTCCCCCTGCACCAGCGCAAAAATCATATTTACTGCTTCTTCTCCAAGCTTATCAAGCGGCTGATGAACAGTAGTAAGAGGCGGAATTGTAAACTGCCCCTGCGGAATATCATCAAAGCCAGTTACTGCCATTTTTGGAAGCGGAGATTTTTTCTGCGACAAATTAAGATATTTATATACACCAATTGCCATGTTGTCATTTGCACAAACAACAACATCAGGATAATTTTTTTGCTGATTTTCTGACTGACCGTTTTTAGAAAAATATTCTTCCATTGCATGAACAGCACTTTGTTCGGTAAAGTTTCCATGCATTGTTGTATATTTAATTTGCGGATCTAATTCCTGCGCCTGCTTCAAATGTTTTATAAAAAGTTTTTCGCGGTTGATTGAATCGTGATGAGTTTGAGTTCCGCCGATGTAGATGAAATTTTTGTACTGATGTTCTTTTACAAGATGCTCCATTATTTCTTTGATGGAATCATCTGTGTGAATTAAAAGAGACGGCACACCTTCAATTTTCTGGCCTACAGAAACTACAGGAAGCTTACCCCAGATGCGTGTAATATCTTCTTTTGTAGTAAGCATACAGTTATCAAAAACAACAGAAGTTAAAAGAATAATACCATTAAGATTAAAATAATCCTTTTGAGGAAAGCATCCAATAAACGAGTCTGGCACAAAGGTCGTATTCCCTTCCTGAAAACAAACAATCTGAACCCCCAACTCCTCCGCCCGCTGCTTTATCCCCCGGTACAAAGAAATCTGATACTCCTCATCCAGAATGTTCAACACCAAACCTATTCGCATATGATTATTATATATAAAAAAATAAAGAATGGATACATAAGGGAAAAATAACTGCTACTCCCGTGTGAAAGTGCGTGCGTCTGCGGGCTGAACTTTTTTTTGGAAGAAAGTTTGCGGTTTGCTGCGCAAATCCTCAACTTTCTTCTATGGCTAAGCGCCAAAAAAGTTCAGATGCAGACGTACGCTCTTTCCCACTCCGTAGCAGTTATTTTTCCAATGCCTCCCTCGGGTTCTTTTGTTCATATATAATATTTATCACCAGAAGAAGAAATTTGAAAAAAAATAGCTGGACCTTCTGTAGATATTCCGCATTATATTATAAGAGGAGATATGCGGGACGCAGGAAAAAGAAAGTAAGGGGGGACCGGCAGTGGGACGGCCGCGTTTACGCCGGACGGAACACGGCTGCCGGGGGATACCTTGCTTTTTTTTCCGTCGCTGGGACCCGCTTATTGAATTCATAATTATAATGCGGCTACTGAAATAGCGGGAGTAGCATATATTTTTCTATATAAATTTTCTCTAGTTTGTGATATATTTTACACATGAACTATTCGGTGTTGATTATTGATGACCATCCTCTTTTTAGCCGCGGACTTTCGCAGCTCATTGAGACTCAAAAGGATTACAAGGTTACCGGGATTGCTAAAGACCATGACGAAGCAATGAAAATGTTGAATGAACTTTCGCCGGACCTTGCTATTGTTGATTTGAATCTTGGACAGGAAGATGGACTTGAACTTATAAAAGATATTCTGGCTGTTAAACCTCAGACAAAAATCCTTGTTCTTTCTATGCATGATGAACGTTATTATGCAGACCGTGCACTCAAAGCAGGAGCAAAAGGCTACATAATGAAAGAAGAGGCTGAATCAAATGTTTCCACAGCCATCAACACTGTAATGCAGGGAAACATTTATCTTAGCGAAGCAGAACAGAAAAGACACGCAGAACTTGTTCAAAACAAAAATGTCAATAAAACTTCAGAGCCAATAGATTTAGTTTCAACACTTTCTGACAGACAGCTCCAGATTTTTACACTGCTTGGAAAAGGTCTTGGAACTGTAGAAATTGCCGAAAAGCTTAAGTTAAGCATTAAAACAATTGATACCCACAAAGAGAATATGAAAGAAAAGCTTAACTGCGAATCGGCAACAGAACTACGAAAAATGGCAATTGAATGGACAAGCCATTAATCACGACCATAAAGTCCTGCAATAAATGACAGCCAGTAAGCATCAGAAGCACGCAGGTCTTTTTTATCCATACGCCAGGTCCAGTTAGTTCCAGTTGTTGCGGGAGTATTCATACGGGCACTGTTATCAGCACCTGTAATATCCTGCATTGGAACTATTGCGTAAACTGCACTTGAAGCAATCACTGCACGAATCATATCTTTACGAAGCTTACCGGAAGAAACAAGACCTTTCGCCTTCTTTACATCAAGCTCACAACCTTCAATATATTGTGCGACAAGAATCAGCTGTTCATCATTAAGGTTCATGAGCCACCCCTGAAGCGTATCATTGTCGTGAGTTCCTGTATAGGCAACGCAATTATCTGTATCGTACATATGTGGCAGGAAATAATTTGTCATTCCGTTTGCTTTAGCTTCATCTGTACTGAATGCAAACTGCAAAACCTTCATGCCCGGGAAACCGCATTTATCCCGTAAATCCCGAACTTCATCTGTAATAACGCCAAGGTCTTCTGCAATAACAGGAAGATCGCCAAGCTTTGACTTAATTGTCTTAAACAAATCTACTCCAGGACCCGGACACCATTTTCCGTTAATGGCAGTTTTTTCTGTAGCAGGAACAGACCAGTATGCTTCAAAACCACGGAAATGATCTATTCGCAAAACATCTGTAAGTTCAAATACACGTTTAATTCGGGCAATCCACCACTTGTAGCCGTCATCCTTCATTTTTTTCCAGTCATACAAAGGATTTCCCCAAAGCTGGCCATCGGCACAAAAATAATCTGGAGGTACGCCTGCTACACAATCTGGTTTACCGTCGCGGGCAAGCTGGAACAAACTCTGATTAGACCAAACATCTGCACTATCAGGCGCAACAAAAATTGGGATATCACCAATAAGACTTATGCCGTTCTCGTTTGCATATTTTTTAAGTGACGTCCACTGCTGGTCAAAGAAGAACTGAATTACTTTATAAGAATCTACATCAATTTTATTTTCTTTATACCACTGCGCAAGTGCTGCTTCATCATGCAATGCCAGTTTTTTTGGCCAGTATGCATACCATATAGAATTTTCAGGTTTTTCTTCTGCAGCTTTTTTATCGTAAACAGTTTTAATGCTCATAAAAAGAGCATAATCATTAAGCCAGCTCTTTTTTGCTTTACAAAAATCTTTAAATGCAAGAACGTCTTCCTGCAAAATATCTTTACCGGTTAAAAAGTTTTCTGCGGCTTTTTTTAGCAAAGGTATTTTCCACCATACTACGGCACCAAAATCTACATTACCGGTTTTCTTTATGTATTCAGGAGGCACAATATCTTTTTTTGAAAGCCATCCGCGTTCTACAAGGCAATCCAAATCTATAAGCAAAGGGTTTCCTGCAAAGGTCGAAAAAGATGCATAAGGAGAATCGCCATAGCCTGTAGGACCAAGCGGAAGAATCTGCCAGAGTGACTGCCCTGCATCTGTAAGCCAGTCCACAAAATCATAAGCGGGTTTTCCAATTGTACCAATACCTGGAGTACCAGGAAGAGATGTCGGGTGCAACAAAACACCACTCTTTCTTTCAAATTTCATAAAAACACCTATAAATAAAAAAAACTGCCCGCAGTAAAAACTACAGACAGTTTGATTGCGGTTTTCCGCGACTAGCCTAGAACCTTAGAGATTCTTTCGAGAACCTTCTTGCGGTCAAGAGGCTTTACAATGTAGCTCTTTGCTCCAAGCATAAGAGACTTCTTTACAAGTTCCTCTTTTCCAAGGGCACTAACCATTACAACTTTTGCATTCTTGTCAAAAGCCATAATCTGTTCAAGAGCGGTAATACCATCCATCTTAGGCATTGTAATATCCATTGTAACCAAGTCTACGTGAGGACAAAGTTCCTTGTATTTTTCAACACCTTCTGCACCATCAACGGCTGTAGCAACTACATCATACCCTTCACTAGCAAGAATCTGACCAAGCTGCTTTGCAACGAACATAGAGTCGTCAACAACGAGTACTTTGAATGCTGTTCCGTCGCCCTTAAGCCCCTCTGGTGGTCGCTCATTGATTGTTGGATAATCCTGAATTGTTTTCATCGTAAACTCCTATTTATTAAGCGCGTTCCCTAATAGCAACGTTAACTTCAATTTTACCATATTCTGTAATAAGAGGAACAATAAGAGCTTCAACGCTATCTGTTGTTCCGCCTAAAGCAGCAATTTCCATCTTCTGACCTGCAAACAATGTTGGAGGTGTAAGGTCAAACTTAAAGCCAAGTTCGTGCAATTTTGTTACAGCCTGTGCAGTAATCAAGTTTGCCAACTCACTGATTGTTGCCTTTGCAAGATCATCAAAAGCAGGCAATTTTTCGCCATTCATAGCAGAAGCAATGTTCAAGGCAGTTTCGTTAGTCATGTCAAAAAGAACACGTCCTTCTACATCACCTGCAAGACCTACCAAAGCGGCAACACCCATAACAGGCATTGCTGTAGATTTAAGATACAAATCTCCACGCTTTACTTCTGCTCCACCAAGAACTTCCTGTAAAACTCTGAATGAAGTTTCAACAAACGGGTTAATATATTCTACTCGCATGTCATTCCCCTTTTAATCTTTTGTATATGCTGTAACAGCACCTTTGCTATTTTCGCCAAAACCATACGACATTGGAATAACTTCATGTTCACCAATTATTGCAATGCCGTTTCCTTTCATCTTTTCAAAGAATTCTGAAAGGATATTTTCCTGTGATTTTACGTCTATGAAAGACAGGAAATCACGGGCAAAAATAATGTCGAGCATTGGAAGAACGTTTGTGTTCTTACAATCATGATACTCAAACATTATACT
>CAMKDH010000056.1 GCA_946411215.1 uncultured Treponema sp.
ACTAAATCTACAGTAATAATTTCGCGGAAGTTTCCAAGGTGAACAGTTCCGCTTGGTGTAATACCCGATGCACAGGTATAAGAATCAAGATCTCCCTTTTCGCGGATAATCTGATTTGCCATCTGATCTGCCCAGTGACAGAGCAATGGATCTCTCTTTTCATTCTGATTGTTATTCTGATTTTCGTTACTCATAGAGGGTATTATAGTGATTTTCTTCTATAAATTCAAATGAGTGACTTAGGATTTTACTCTACAGGATAGCAGTCATAACCTGCGCTGCGAAGCTTGTCGGCGGTGCCGGTGCCGTCGTCTTTAACAAGAACGATGTAATAAGTTGTACCGCTGGCACGGGTTTCGTTTGTGACGTAGGCGTTGAAGCCTTTTTGTTTTACTTCTTCGCAAAGGAGTTTGGCATTTGATTCTGTTTTGAAAAGACCAAGCTGCCATTTTGTATTTTTAGCAGGTGTTGCTGGAGTTGTAGTCTGAGTTGAAGCGGGTTCAACAGAAATATCTTCTTTGAAGGTTCCGGTGCCCTGCTCTGCTACGCCACTTTTTGGAACAAAGAACCAGAACGGTGTTGGCAAAAGCTGAACATCACCATTTACAATTGCAGCTTCTGTTGAAGACGGATAATTTTTTACAATTTGTGCCGACCAGGATTTATCGCCGGTAACATACCACAAGGTCAAAAGAATTACAGGATGAACTGTTTTCATTGACTGAACCTTAAGGTATGCTTTTAAAAGCTCAAGCGGTTCATTCAAATCATCAACACTTTCAGCACGGCAAAGCGCACTCCACTGGGCATATAATTTTATGTAAGATTGAATATCAGCATCTTTAGAATTTCGGACTGCAGAATTCAAATAACTGTCGGCAGTAGGATAATCACCACAGCACAAAGCACAGCGAACAGCATCAATTACAAGCTGCTCGTTTGTTTTTTTTGGCATATCTTCGGCGTCGCCTGCGGCAATTCCTGCAGCAGTTGCGTAACTCTTCTGGGCATCACCATAAAGGGCAAGCTGTTCCTGCAAAGAAGCTAAAAACACATAGGCAGCACGTTTTTCGGTTGCAACAGTAAGACCTTTAATCTGATCTTTTACATAAGCAACAGATTCTTCAACAGTTGATTTACGAACGGCCTGTGCCTTAATATCTTTTGCTTTTGATTCAGCAAAAATCAGAGAAAAGGAAAAGAAAAATATTGTTATAAGAAAAAGTTTTTTATTCATTAATCATTTTGTTTATCGGATGCTTTTGAAGAAGAATCAACATCTGATTTTTTATTATCTTCATTTTCTGCTTTTTCCTCAGTTTTTGGAGCATCGTCTGATTTTTCCGGAGAATCAGCCTTTTTGCCTTTTCCCAGTTTGAATTTGTCCATTTTAAAATCAAAGCGTCCCTGCTTTTTCTGCTGAGGCTTTTCAGTTTTATTTGCATTATCAGTTTCTGATTTTTTTGAAGATTTCATAAGTCTTGCAGCAAGATAACATAAAAGTGAAAAAACAATTCCTGCAGCAAAAGCAATAAAAACAATAACTGTTACAGATAAGTCTGTGTATGTCTTGAACAACCAGAAAGTACACAAGTTAGTAATATTTTTTCCTACAAAGAATGCAAGGAAAATACAAACCAGAAGAATAAGAATTAAAGCTGCGACCATATTAGTTTACCACCGTTCCTTTAAAAGTATTTCCGTTTAACTCTGTTATTTTAACATTAATAAACGAACCTATCAACTTTTTATCGGCTTTGAATACGATTTTTTCGTGCTGTTCTGTCTGACCTAAAAGTTCTTCTTTATTATCACGGCTGATTCCTTCGGCAAGAACAAGTACAGTCCCACCAACACGTTCCTTCATTCTTTCCTGAGTGTGTTCAAGCTGAAGGTCTATTACACGCTGCAAACGTTCCTTGCGGATTTCTTCTGGAATCTGTTCCATCTTTGCAGCAGGAGTTCCTTCGCGTGGATTATAAAAATACATCATTGCACTTTCGTATTTTACTGTACGCATAAGGTCGAGCGTCTGTTCAACATCCTCTTCTGTTTCACCAGGGAAGCCCATCATGATATCTGTTGTAAGAGAAACCTCAGGAATTTTTGTTTTGATTTTTGCAACAAGTTCAAGATACTGTTCGCGTGTGTAACGGCGGTTCATTGCTTTGAGTACCGGGGTAGATCCGTTTTGAACAGGAAGATGAATGTGACGACAGATAACAGGTTCGTTTGCAATAACATCAATTACATCGTCAGTAAAATCCTTTGGATGCGAAGACATAAAGCGAACCCAGCGGATTGTAGATTCAGTTTTATGAAGATGATCTGCAATAATGTGAAGGAGCCCCGCAAAGTTTACGGTTGCACCATCAAGCCCCGCACCCTGATAACTGTTTACATTCTGACCAATAAGTGTGATTTCGCGAACATTATGTTTTTTAAGAAAATCAAGTTCCTGGAGGATTTGTTCAACAGGTCGGCTGATTTCGCGGCCACGAACATATGGAACAATACAATAGGTACAAAAGTTATTGCAGCCATGCATGATTGGAACAAATGTAGAAAAAGCACCAGGCTCTGCAGAAACAGCAGCAAACTGGTAGGCACCAGAATCATCAGGCACAGAAGAAATAACACTATCGTCTCCAACGCGTTCCTCTTCTACCGCTTCAATTATTTTTCCAAAATGATGTTTTGCATAAGTCCCCACAACAAAATCAACAAAAGGATAAAGCTTACGGAACTCCGGCAAAAGTCGTTCTGCCATACAGCCTGTAACAACAACAGTAAGAGGCTTTGCTCCGTCCTTTACATATTCAACAGCTTCATCTAAAAGCTTTGTTTTTGCTCCAGTCTTTTTTTCGCGTACAGCCTTGAGTCCGTTTATCCATCCAAGCCGTCCTTCAATTCTTTCTTCGGCAGACTTTCTGATAGAACAGGTATTCACAATAATCATATCTGCAACCTGGGCAGAAGCCGCAGCAGTCCACCCACGCGCAATCAAAAGCTGTTCCATAGAAGCCGACTCCGCAATATTCATCTCGCAGCCGTATGTTTCAAAATAATAAGTCATACAATCTATTATACAGATAGGCAAATGCGGGGGCAAGCAGTTACCGTCATTGCGAGCGAAGCGCGGCAATCCATGAAAGACAATGCATTCTTGTATGTGGATTGTCACGTCGCTACGCTCCTCGCAATGACGAAATTTATCTTCTCTTATAAGCCTGTTTGAACATAAAGTAATTCAAGGTGCAGGAAACGATTACAACCACCGCTGCACTCACCGCCATCATTGTTAGTCCGTGCAAACTTAACGGCGCGAAAAACTCTGACAATGGTTTTGCAAAAAAGTTTATCAACAGTAGTGGAAGAATGAGTATCACAATCATACTTAAGAAGTTTAATGCCTGAAGTGAAATCCCGCCATTCAAATTAAAAAGATAGATACGATTTTCGTTGTTGAAAAATCTGGCAGTCAACGGCAGCATAATCGAAATCGTAAAATATACGAACAGAAAAAAGATAATCACGAGATAAAACATGCTCGAATTATATCCTTTGCCAAAGCAAATAAAAGAACCGGCCATAATAATCAAAATAAATAAAGTGTGGATACTTTCAAATAGGAAGGAAAGTTTTGTTGTATAAATTGATTTACTGAAAGGCAGCGTTTTTACAAAGCATGGTGAAGTTCTGTTAAAAAACATTCTGAAGAAAAATGCATTACAAGTTACCATCGAAAAAAGCCAGGCACAAACGGGATAAGCAGGAAAAACATTTTTATACTGGCACAAGCGTTTAAGGCAAACCAATAAAAAACATACAGTATCAAAAATAAAAACAAGCACAATGAAAGTATTTACCCCAGGATTATTTCTTGAATCCATCATGATTTTCCATGCTGCAATTTCTTTTTTTAATTTTGACTCTTTCATTTTTGCTCCTCCTCTGAATCAAATGCAGCTTTTACAATTTTGAGCCAGCGGTGGTTTGAAAGAAACATCAGCCCCGGAATTCCAACACCAAGTCCGATTACAAGGTACAGGCTATTTTCGCGCATAATAATAATATTCCATGCATTGTAAATAATCATAAGAATAACGCCTTTGAAAAACAGATCTGATATTTTTTTACCGGGAATAACGTATGGCAAAAGTGCAAAGGCAAAAAGAATATTTTCCTCATCAGCAATAAAAAGCATCAGAGTTTGTGCAGAAGGCTGACCACCCATCAACAAATACATCAGATAAACTAATGCAATAAACAAAACAGCAAATGCGCAATACACAATGTACGAAAAAAGATAGAACGATTTATATGTATTGAATCTTTCTTTTACTGTCAAAAGATAGCAATCCGTTTTTCTAAAGGTCAATAATTTGCTTCCGAAGGTAATTGGTATAAACAAAAATCCAACTCCTATTCCACTTGCAAACAAAGAGGATTTTGTGGTCCAGAAGGACTGCTCAAAAGAAAGTGCATCCACGCTGGAGTTAATTCCCGTTACACTTACTCGAAAAACAATGAGCAACGCAACAAGCCAGATTAATCCGATTGTAATTGGAAATAAAATGCTTTTGCCTGTAATGATTTTGTAATTGTTTATAAAATTATTTTTCATAATCGCGCCTCCGGTCATCCTATTCACCGCTTCGTAAAATCAAAATTGCAAGCTGCTGCAAGGTTGGAACTTCTACTGCAAAATGATCATCAAACTTATCTGAATTTTCTGTAAGGCAAAGACCTTCTACAGTTTCTTCACCACCAGTTTCATCATCAAAATAATAATGTGACATGAGTGGCATAAACTGTTCAGAAAAAGCACGTGGCCCGTGAACATAACGATACTGCTCGCGCAAATCTTCTACAAAGCCCTGAGCTAAAACGCGCCCATGAGCAAGGAACACAACATAATCAACAACGCTTTCCATGTCGGCAATATTGTGAGTAGAAAAAAGAATGCTTGTTTCTCCGTTACCATTGTTTATGTATTCGCGAAACTTTGAATTAAGAACATCGCGGATTACAGGATCAAGAGCGGCATCCGGTTCATCAAGAATCATGAGCTTTGTGCTGCGTGCAAGAACAGATGCAATTACAAGGCGCGCTCTGTTACCGTCTGAATATTCCGAAAGTTTTTTAGGCTTAGCGGCTTCAAGCTCGTAGCTCAAACCAAAATCACGACAAACACGTTCAAATTTTTCCATAGAAAAATTATCAAAAGCAAGCGGCAAAGATTTCTTTACATTTTTAATTGTCCAGCTGATTGGAAAATATCTGTTTGCGGCACACCATGCTACTTCGTTTCTAGGTTCGCCGTTATTCTGATCAAGGTCTGTGTATTTTCCAAGCCATGTAATTTTTTCACGGCCGCTTGTAATTCCGCCAAGAGCATCAAGCAGAGTTGTTTTTCCGGCACCGTTCTCGCCGACAATTGCAGTTGTAAAGCCCTGTGGGATTTCCAAGTTCATAGGGCCTAAGTCAAAACCGTCATAGTGTTTTTCGTATCCGTCAATTTTAATTGCGGGTTGTATTGTAAGTCCGTTTCGTTCCATTTTTTTAATCTCCTGTTTGCAAAAGTGTTGCTAACATTTCTTTTAATTCATCATCTGAGATGCCAGCGACCTTTGCTGAATTAATTGCATTTTGTAATTCCGTTTCTATAAGACGCAGATGCTGCTCGCGTACAAGCTCAAGATTCTGCGGATTTACAAAATATCCTTTTCCCTGAACTGCAGTTACGAGGCCTTCTTCTGCAAGAATCTCGTACGCCTTCATTGTTGTAATAACACTGATTTTAAGTTCCTGCGCCAGTTCACGAATAGAAGGCAAAAAGCTTTGCGGCGGCATTTTCCCCGAAAGAATCTGCTCGCGGTACTGCGATGCAATCTGTTTGTAAATTGGCTCACTTGAATTCTGAAGTATTTTCACAACGCCTCCTTGTGTGTTACTTTTGGTTAACCTCTGTATATAACTGTTTATATAACAGTATAACAGTTAAGTCAAGTGTTTTTTAAATTTTTTTTATATTGTGGATTGCCACGCTACGCTCGCAATGACGTCAGACACTGTACCTACTATATCAATTCCCATATTTATTCTATAATACTCACATGCGTGACATTCAAAATGAAACAGATACACGAAAGATTCCATTGCAAAAAGTTGGTGTAAAGGGTGTTCGATACCCGGTAACAGTCCTGGACAAAAATCATAAACAGCAGCAGACAACTGCAACCGTAGATCTTTTTGTTAACCTGCCGCACAATTTTAAGGGAACACATATGTCGCGCTTTATTGAAGTGTTCCATAAATATCACGAAGACGTTACTATGCAGCACTTCTTAGATATGCTTGAAGAAATGCGCAAAAAACTGGATGCCCAGCAGGCCTTTGGAACTGTAAGCTTTCCTTATTTTATTGAAAAAAAGGCTCCGGTTTCACAGGCAGCAGGAATTATGGAATACAACTGTTCTTTTGAAGGCACTGTAAGCGCTGACGACCGCAAATTTTACATAACTATAGAAGTTCCAATTACAACTCTGTGCCCGTGCTCAAAGGCCATCAGTGAATATGGAGCTCACAACCAGCGCGGAACTGTAAAAGTAAAGCTTCTTTATTCTGAGTTTTTCTGGATTGAAGATATTATTGAACTTATTGAGGCCTGTGCTTCATCACCGCTCTACTCTCTTCTCAAACGTCAGGATGAAAAATACGTAACCGAGCACGCCTACGACAACCCGCGCTTTGTAGAAGATGTTGTCCGAGAAGTTTACACTGCCTTAAGCAAACATAACTTTAAGTGGTTCAGCGTTGAAGCAGAGAATGAAGAGAGTATTCATTTTCACAATGCGTATGCGTATACGGAGTTTACTGCCGAGCAATAGCACTTTCCAGAGTGTTCTGCATGAGCATGGCAATTGTCATTGGGCCAACGCCACCTGGAACCGGTGTTATAAACGAAGTTTTTTCTACTAAATCATCAAAATCACAGTCGCCAATTAAGCGGAAGCCTGATTTTTTGCTGGCATCAGGAATACGGTTTACACCAACATCAATTACAACAGCGCCGTCGCGGACCATATCGCCTGTTAAAGTATGAGGATGGCCCGAAGCAACAACAATAATATCTGCCTGGCGTGTGATTTCTGCCATATTTTTTGTTCCTGTATGGCACATTGTTACAGTACAGTTTACATCCTTGCGTGCAAGAAGAATGCTTACAGGCTTACCTACAATATTTGAGCGGCCAATTACAACTGCGTGCTTGCCGCTGGTTTCAATTCCCATTTTCTTAAGCAAAACAATAATTCCGTGAGGTGTACATGGTAAAAATCCCGGGCGACCAATCATAAGGTTACCTACGCTAACAGGATGGAAGCCGTCTACGTCCTTAGAAGGATCAATTGCCATAATAACCTTGTCTTCATCAATATGCTTTGGAAGCGGCAACTGAACAAGGATTCCATGAACAGAAGAGTCAGCATTGAGTTCTGCAATCAGTTTAAGAAGTTCATCTTCACTTGTGCTTTCCGGAAGCTGAATAGAACGGTCAGCCATGCCAACTTCTGCCAGTGCCTTACGCTTACCTGTAACATACGACACGCTCGCAGGATTTTCACCAACCAAAATAACTGCAAGACAAGGTAAAACGCCCTTTTCCTTTAATTCAGAAACTTTTGCAGCAACCTCTGCACGAACATCAGCAGCAATCTGTTTTCCGTCGATTATAACAGCACTCATCATGTAACCTCTTGTTATTTATTTCGTTTTTATTGATAAACAGCCCAAAAAACTGTATTATTATAGAATATTATAAAAAAAATACGCTTGGAGCAATATGAAACGCTTTATTTCTTTATTATTAATTTTCGTTACATTTTCAGTTTTCGTTTTTGCAGAAGATGATGATTATTTTGACGATGACCAATACTACGATGATGTATATGTTTATTCACAGAACGGACCTGGAGATCAGTTCCTTAAAATAAACCTTGGAGCAATCTTCCCGCTTAATTTCAACGGACAATTAAAAGTTGGTGGCAAGGCTTCAATAGGATATTTCAGATTTCTTACAGAAAATATCGCTGTAGGTGGAGAGCTTTCTGCAACTTACAGTGTTTCAATTGGTGAAAAAATCCTTGTAATGATTCCAATCACAGCCGGTATATTGTATCAGCCTTATGTTGGAAAATTCGAATTCCCTTTGTATGCCGAAATTGGTGTTGCAAATGAAACATGGCAGAATATGGAACACTTCCCTTCTCTGGCAACAAGAGCGTCTGCGGGAGTATATTACAGAATTTCAGATTCAATTTCGTTTGGACTTTCTACAGACTTCTTATGGCTTCCACAGTGGTTCAAAGATTCTTCAAAGAACTATAACGGATTGTTCCAGACAGCAGACATTGGAATCAGATATCATTTCTAGGATAACAGGAAAAAACAGATATGAAAAAAATAATTAAAAACATTGCACTTGGACTTCTCCTTGTTATAACCGCACTTCCATTTATTTCATGCGGACACGAACCAGTTTTTTACGGAATCATACATGATGTTGTTCCAGAAGCTGCTACTGTAAACGGAAACATAACTACAATTTCACGCTGTACAGTTAATTCAAATGAATATATTTTTATTTCAAACGGCGGTCCACTTTTATACAAACCGTTGAGTTCTTCGGAACATGGAGAATGGACTTCTGCAAACATAACACTTCCTTTTTCACTTCATCATTACAACTATTATGCAACAAGTACAGAAAGCATAGGACATCATGGAGAATTTGTTCATAAGGTTATGGCTGATGCCTCAAATATTTACATACTCACTGCTGATTTTGAACAGAATGACCAGTATGGTGTTGTTATGCCAAAGTCTTTCCACTTGTGGACAAAACCGTTAGATTCAATTTTTGACGCTTCGGTTGACTGGTATGATATTGTTAAAACCCGTGAAAATCTTTTTAATTTCCGCTTAAATCTTAGCGACACAGAAGTTGATATTGATTTTTCTTTCTTCTATACAAACGCTATTCAAAAAGCAAACAGAAAAGCTTTTCTTTGTGTAAAAAACACCTGGGGACAGGATACTACTCCTTTTAAGTATTATGAATTAAACGGTTCGACAGATCCTGTTGAATGCACATCTACAGTAACAGGTGCAAACCTCATAAAAGTTAACGCAGAATCAACAAAGGTAAACTCTGCATTTTATCTTGGAAGCAATCTTTACTTCTCTGATTCGCTTGTTGTAACAACAAATGAATCAAAGAGTTCTTCTGCTACATACGCTTGTCTTGCGGGAATAATAAGCAATTATTACTCTACTTCTGAATTGTATACTTTCAAAGCTGGAGATTCTGCAGCAGCACTTCACATGAAAGCAAGTTCTCCAATTGCTTCTCTTGCAATTACAAATGACTCTCTTCTCATTGGAAAAGGCAGTTACGATGAAAGCAAGACATACACTTATGATGGTGGAATTGAAAGAGTTTTACTTTCAAACAACGTGCTTGAAAAAGAACTGACTGAGTTTGACAACAATGCAACATATCAGTTTACAACATCATATATTCTTATGGCATTGCTCTGTACTGATCCAACTCAGAATGAAGCTGATGCAACAATCTATGCATCTGTTACTTACAAAGGCTCAAGTTCATCTTCTTCGGCATCATTTACTAACATTGGACTTTGGTCATACTATCCTAGCAGAGGAAACTGGAACAGAGAATAAAAGCGTTGGGTGGGAAAGGCAGCGCACTGAAAATTGGATACTTTATTTGAACAGGTAAAAAACGAGACAGAACCTCTTGCTGCCAGAATGAGGCCCCGCAATCTTGATGAATATATTGGTCAGGACCATATCATAGGAAAAGGCCGTCTTCTTCGTCGTGCAATTGCAGCAGATCAGCTTACATCAGTAATTTTTTATGGGCCTCCAGGAAGCGGAAAAACTACTCTTGCCCGCGTTATTGCAAATCATACAAGATCAAATTTTATTACGCTCAATGCCGTTCTTACTGGTGTTGCAGATATACGAACTGCAATAGGTCAGGCTGAAGATTATTACAAGCTTTATGGCAGGCGCACAATTCTTTTTGTTGATGAAGTTCACCGCTGGAATAAAAGTCAGCAGGATGCGTTGCTCCCTTGGGTAGAAAACGGAACAATCATTCTTATTGGTGCAACTACCGAAAATCCTTTTTTTGAAGTAAACAAAGCTCTTGTTTCGCGCTCACGGGTTTTCCAGCTTAAACCGCTCACTTATGATGATTTGTTTAAAGCCGCTACAATGGCAATTACAGATTCTGAACGAGGCTACGGTCACTGGGATGTTGAGTTTGAAGAAGGCGCTCTTGAGCATTTAATAGATACTGCAAACGGCGACGCACGTTCACTTTTGAATGCGCTGGAACTTGCAATTGAAACAACTCCTGAACAATGGAAGCCTCATGCACAGCCACCCGTTCCTGCTTACGGTTCAAAGATTTTTATAAGCAAGGAAGCCGCTGAAGAATCAATTCAGAAAAAAGTTGTTCTTTATGACCGCGACGGCGACTATCACTACGATATTATCAGTGCATTCATTAAGTCCTTACGTGGGCGTGATCCTGATGCTGCCTGTTACTGGCTTGCACGAATGGTTGCCGCTGGTGAAGATCCACATTTTATTTTCAGACGAATGCTCATTTCTGCGTGCGAAGATACGGGACTTGCTGATCCAAATGCAATCACTGTAGTAAATTCTTGTGCGCAGGCCTTTGACCGCGTTGGCATGCCTGAAGGCCGATACTTTTTAGCACACGCTGCACTTTATCTTTCTACTGCACCAAAATCAAACAGCAGCATGGCATTCTTTGATGCGCTTTCTGCAGTTGAAAAAGAAGATGCCGAAGTTCCAAATCATCTGCGGGATGGTAACCGTGATGCAGAAGGCTTTGGACATGGAGCGGGCTACCTCTACCCTCATGCTTACCGTGATCACTGGGTTGCACAGCAGTATTTGCCAGATACTCTTATGGGTCGTGTTTTTTATACGCCAAGCACACAGGGCTACGAAGCAACAATCCGTGAAGGTGTTTTGTCTCGCCGCGAAATTCAAATTGCACAAATTCTTGAAAAATCACAGAGTTCTGAAGATTACACAAGCGACGAACTTGCAACTTCTCCGGAAACTACCGGATCTATAAATATTTACAAAAAGCCTGATGCTAAAGAAAAATCAGAATTTGGAGTTTCTCCAATAAGCGAATGGTGGGTAAACGAGCATTTCAAAAATGGTGAAGAAAAGAAAGAAGAAAATCTTACCTTCAGTCCAAAGAATGCTGCAAACGAACTTGTATTTGACAGAGCAGAACGATTCTGGCGACAGAGACTTGATTCTAACAGAGCAGATGTTCTTCTTGAAATCCGCGATACAATGATTTCTATGGCACAGCTTATGCGCCACCACCGAAGCCTTGTATGGAATGCAGATTCAGGCTTACTGCTTTGGGACATTGCGCGAAAAACTCCAGAAGGAGTAACTTGCGGTGTATGTAAAACAGAAAAAGGCAAGCAGATTCTTGAACAATACGGACGCACTCTTGGTGACCTTGATAAGCCTATTTTACAAACACGTGGCGAATCGTTTAGTACAGACTTTTTAACACAAAAGGATTTTTATAATGTTCTTGTAAACTTCCAGTATAAAGGTGCAATTTTTGACAGGGTTTTCTTTACAGATCCGTTTGCGAGCGAACCTTCAATTATTGCTCTTGCAGAAGCAGCCAACGCTGTACTTACTCCGCAAAAATATGAAGAAGCAGAAAACGAAAACATTGATATAACCGAAGATGCACAGGCTGCCGCTCACAAACAGGATGAAGATTTTACTTATGAGTCTCCGCTTGCACCTGGCTTTAAGATTATTATTTCGCAAAAGATTCCGTGCAAAGGACAGCATATAAGTGAGCTTGTTCGTAAGCAGATTCTTACACCAGAAAGCATTGAGCCGTTTGCAGGCATTTTGAACAAGATGGAAGAAGCAGAACAGGAATTCTTTGGCGACAGAGACAATCCGCTTTTTTCATGGGATGGACTTTTTATTGCAAACACCTTCCGCAAAAAAGGCTTCAATGTAAAAATTGCAACTCAGGAGCTTAAAGAAAAACGACGCGTAACTCCAGCCGAAATTGAAAAATGGTTTACACAAGACACCTCTGCATATGGTGCAAAAATGTGCAGTGCAGTTGGAAGTGCCGATTTACAGAAAATCGTTAATCTTTTAATTTCAGCCTGCGACAAAACAGTGTTTGACTGGAAGAGTGAGATTTCATTTTTTATTATTGAAAAAGCAGAATCGTAAAGCGTGGATTGCTTCGCTACGCTCGCAATGACGACTTAATTTCTAATTGCGTCGATATTTGCCTTGCCGCCTGGAACAAATGGCAATACATTTTCTTCGGAATCTACACTAACCTTTACAAGACATGGCTTGTTGCTGCGGTTTGCGTCAAAAGCTTTTCTAAACCATTCCGGGTCCGAGTCGGCATCTACGGCTTCAATTCCAAAGCCTTTTGCAATTGTTACAAAATCAGGGCTGCTTGCAAAAACAGAAGCGCTGTAATTTTTGTCGAACAGATATTTTTGCTGCTGGTAAACCATACCAAGAGTTCCGTTTACAAAAACAATAACAGTAACAGCAAGATTTAATTCTGCAAGAGTTGCGAGCTCCTGAATGTTCATCATAATTGAACCGTCACCACTGATACATACAACGCGCTTGTCTGTATTAGCAATTGCAGCACCAATAGCCGCTGGAAGACCAAAGCCCATAGTTCCAAGAGAACCTGATGTTAAGAAAGAACGAGGGCGTTCAACAGGATAATACTGAGCGGCCCACATCTGATGCTGGCCAACATCTGTAGTGATAATAAGATCATCAGAAGTCAGGCCTGAATAAGCAGCATACTCTGGAATTTTAGAAATAAGTTCTCGAGGGTTTGCAAGCTTTTCGCCTTTAGGACGTCCGCAATCTACAGAAAGATTTTCTGTCTTGAGCTTCTGTATTTTTTTGAGCCATGCAGCATCAGATTTAATATTCTTTTCTGAAACAAGCTGAGCTATCACTGGAAAAACAGATTCAACATCTGCAACCACAGAAACTGTAGAAGAAAGGATTTTATCAACTTCGGCCGCATCAACATCAATGTGAACAATTTTAGCATCAGGACAGAAGCTTTTTACAAGACCAGTTGCGCGGTCATCAAAACGGATACCTGCTGCAATAAT
>CAMKDH010000057.1 GCA_946411215.1 uncultured Treponema sp.
CTTGACCCTAACCAGGTAGAAGACGTTCGTGCAATTATCCGCGAAATTGGTAAAACAAGAACTGTTATTATTTCAACACATATTCTTAGCGAAGTAGAAACCTTGTGTTCTCGCGCTATCATCATTTCTGGCGGAAAGGTTGTTGCAGACAGCTCAATTGAAAATCTTAAAAACAGCATAGGCTCTTCAACAACTGTATTCGTTGAGTTTGATGGAAATGCAAAAACTGCAGAAAGTGCAGCTAAAGCAATTGCGGGTGTTTCAAATGTTTCTTCTAATAAAGTAGAAAACGGACACAACGAAATTGTTGTTTCTGTAAACGGTGAAACAGAAATCAGACCTGCTCTTGTAAAGGCTCTTGTAGAAAGCGGCTGCGATGTTTATGCAATGGCAATGCAGTCTAACTCTCTTGAAGATGTATTCCATGCTCTCACGGAGGCAAAATAAATGAGCGATAAAAAAGTTAAAGCAAAAAATCCTGCCTTTGTAATTTTGCGCAGGGAACTTCGTTCTTATTTTTCGGGACCAATTGGTTATATTGTTACAGGCCTCTTCCTTGTTATAAACGGTTTGCTTTTCTTTGCAACCTTCTTCCTTCAGAACAGAGCAGAGCTTCGTAACTTCTTCTCTCTCTTGCCAATTCTTCTTTCGTTCTTTATTCCTGCAATTACAATGCGCGTATTCTCAGAAGAAAAACGTGTTGGTTCAATTGAAACTTTGATGACTCTTCCTGTAAGAGAAATTGATGTTGTTACAGGAAAGTATCTTGCAGTACTTGTAGAAGCTCTTGTAATGCTTGCACCTACTTTGTTCTACGTAATTACTGCCGAGATTTTTGGTTCACCTGATTACGGTCCAATTATTGGAGGATATCTTGGAGCAATTTTTATTTGTGCAGCTTATAGCGCAATTGGATTGTTCTGTTCTTCAATTACAAAAAATCAGATTATAGCATTTGCGGTTGCCATGGCAATTTGTCTGGCACTCACTTTTGTAGAATCGTTCTTAGTGTTCCTGCCAGATGGAATTGTAAAGCTTTTCTCTTTCATTTCGGCATCGGTTCACTTTGGTTCAATTTCAAAAGGTATTCTTGATACCCGCGATTTGCTTTATTTTGTTTCGCTTACGGCGTTGTTCTTTGTTTGCACAGTTCGTGCCGAATCAAAAAATAAAATGTAGGAGGTGAGGAAGATGAAAAAGATTATTGAATGGTTTAAAAGCTCAGCTTCTGATTTTATTTTGTTTTTAATTCTTCTTGTTCTCCTTAATTTTGTTGGAAGCAATGCTTATATTCGTGCAGACCTTACAAAGCAGAAATCCTATTCTCTTTCTAAGGCAAGTAAAACAATTGTAAAAAATCTTGATGAACCTGTTTCAATCCGAGTGTTCTTTGATAAAAAACTTCCTGCTCAGTACAGCTCTGTTGCTCAGTATGTAGAAGATTTACTTGAAGAATACAAGCGTGCTGCAAACAAGAATTTCTCTGTTTCTTTTATGGATTTGTCTAAAGAAGAAAATCAGGGTCTTGCACAGAATTACGGCTTAAAGCAGGTACAGATTCAGGAAGTAAATAATAATGAGATTGGTGTTAAACAGACTTACATGGGTCTTGCAATTTCTTATGGTGATATTGTTGAACTCATCGATCCTGTTACAAGTTCAGAAGGCTTTGAATACAAACTAACTTCTACAATCTCAAAGATGATTAATACTGCAGCTTCTCTTGAAACCTTAAAAGGCGACGACAAGATTCAGCTTAATGTAATTATGAGTAGTGCAATCAAGTCTCTTAGAATTTCTGGAGTAGATGTATTCGAGGATTCTATTGAAAAGGTTTGCCGCGAAATTAATAAAACAAAGATGGATAAGCTTGAATGCAATGTTATTCATCCTGCAGTAGACGAAGTAAACGGATATGTTGAACGCTACGGAATTCAGCCGATTAATTACAGAAATGCAAACGGCATTATGGAAACAGGTTGTATTGGTGTAGTTGTTGAATATGGCGAAAGATTCATTGCACTTCCTGTTCAGATTCAGGACATCTTCTTTAATAACTATGCAGTTGTTGGATTGGACACAATTGATGAATCAATCAACGAAGCAGTTCAGAGCCTTATTTCTAAACCTACACAGTTTGGATACATTATTGGAAACGGCGAGCTTGATCTTGCTACTAAAGAAGGCGCTTCTGGCTTTAATACAGCACTTTCTGATTTGTACGAAATTAAAACTCTTGATTTGTCTACAGATGATATTCCTGCTTCAATGAAGAGCATCGTTGTAAACGGTCCTAAACAGGATATGACAGAAGAAGAGCTTTACAAGATTGACCAGTTCATTATGCGTGGCGGAAACGTTTTGTTCCTTGTAGATCCTTTGCAGGAAATGCAGTCAAACAATTCCTTCTACGGCCAGCAGACAACTTATATTGAAAATGATGTAAACATCAACAGACTGCTCGAGAAGTATGGCGTTACAATTAATAAAAAATATGTAATGGATACTCAGTGCTGTGAGACTTATCATAATCAGTATGGAATCCTTGAGCTTTACTGGGCACCACTTTTACAGAAGGAACAGCTCAACAACAAGAATCCAATCACAAGCAATCTTGGAAACGTAATTATGCTTCAGAGTGCTCCTTTGGAAATAAAAGAAACTGCAGGTGTAAAATCGACAGTTCTTGTTGAATCAAGTGCAAAGGCATGGACAGAGCAGCCAGACGGACTTATGCTTAATCCTCTTGTACTTGCTCCTCCAGAAGATGCAAAGGCTCTTGGAACAAAAAATCTTATGGTATTGCTCGAAGGTGAATTCAGCAGTGCATTTGATGAAGCTCCAGTTTCAACAGAAAAGAAAGAAGAAGGTCAGGGTGATTACTCAATCTCTACACACCTTTCAAAGAGCAAGCAGGCTGGAAAAATCATTGTTGCAGGTACTTCAATGATTACAACCCCTCAGGTATTCCCAGAAGATGCTTCTCAGGGAATTGCACTTTTGCTTGTTAATGCAATTGATTATTTGAATGGAAACGAAGAGCTTTGTAGAATGCGTACTAAGGGTGTAACAATCAACGTTCTTAATACACAGTCAAAAGCAAAGGTAACCTTCTTCCAGCTGTTGAACGAATATGGTCTTGCTATTTTTGTTGTTATTGCAGGACTTATTGTTTGGAGACTTAGAATCAAGCGTAAGGCAAGAATCAACAGAACCTATAATCCTGATGATGACCGCTTTGCAGAAAATGACAAAAAAAGTGAGGCAGACAAATGAAAACAAGAAAGATAGTTTTAATTGCAGCCGACGTACTTTTGCTAATTGTCGGAGTTGTTCAGATAATTCTTAATTCTAGAAGTACTGTAAAGAGTTTTACATTTACAGATACTCCAGATAAGATTTTGATTGAAAAGGATGATGGAAATCTTTCTATTGTCAATGAAGATGGAAAATGGGTTATTAATGATGAAAAGTTTGAAGCTGTTGAATCTAATATTGATTCAATGATTTCGTATGCCCAGAACATCAAAGCTCTTGATAAGGTTGCCAGCCTTTCAAATGCGGCATCTGTTTCAAAGTATGAGTTTGATGATGATAACGCAATCAAAGTTACATTTAGTGCAGGAGACAAGGTTCTCAGAACCTTTACTCTTGGAAAAGATTCAACTACAGGTATTCAGTGTTATGCAACTGTAAACGGTGCAAATGATATTTACCTTGTAGATGGTGACTACCGCAATATCTTTGACAAAACTGTAGATCAGGTTCGCAGCAAGACAGTTTATTCTGTTCAGTCTGTAGACATTTCTTCTGTTTCAGTTACACGTCCTGGCGAAGAAACCTGGAGTGTTTCAAGAACAGGTGATGCTGAAAATCTTGTATGGAATATTTCTGGTGCAAACATCACACTCGATGCACAAAAATCTGCTGACTGGCTCAACTCATTCAATGCGCTTACTACAACAAAGTGGCATGGCAAAACTGATGACATTGGTGGCGAGCCTTATATTGCAGTTCAGATTGGAACTACAACAGGCGTGATTACTGTAGAAACATATATTGTTCCTGCTAATCCAGAAGATCAGGGTTCTTCAAACCTTTATTATGCAAAGTGTAATAAATCTCCTTACTGGTTTGAAATTCCTTCTTACAACATGTCTAAGTTCCAGAAGACACCGGAAGATTTGCAGAAATGATAAAGCTTGTTGCCTTTCTTGGGAATTACGGAAGAGAATACGAAAAGACTCGTCATAATGTGGCCTGGTATTTTGAGGATTCGCTTCCGTTTGCCTCACGTCTTAGCTGGCAGAGCAAGTTCAAAGGAGAGATTACTTCTTTTACTCCTGAAGAGCTTGCTCAGTGGGCATGCGATTATAAGATTTGCACTAAAAAAGACGGGTCTCCTGTTCTTGTTCCCGAGGACGCACCTGCACATATTTATTTTTTAAAACCAATGACTTATATGAATCTGAGCGGTGAGAGCATAATCGAAGCCGCCTCATTCTATAAAATCCTCCCGGAAGAAATTCTTGTTGTTCATGATGAGCTTGAGCTTGCACAGGGATTTGTAAGCCTTAAATGGAGTGGCGGCCTTGGCGGTCACAACGGGCTTCGTTCTACAAAAGCAGTTCTTAATACAGCAGATTTTTATCGTTTGCGTTTTGGAATTGGAAGACCAGAAAATCCTAACATTGGCGTTGCAGATTATGTTCTTAGCCGCTTTACCGATGAACAGCAGGAAATAATGCAGAATGTATTTAGTCAGACAAATCTGCTTTTAGTTAAGGTATTACTTAGCAAAGACCCTCAGTCGCTTGTACAGGCCTGGGGAAAGAAGAATCTTATTTAAGTGCGCACGCAATTGCCTTTGCTGCATTTTCCCCATCCATTGCACTTGAAACAATTCCACCTGCATAACCGCTGCCTTCTCCTGCGGGGTACAGGCCTTTAATCTGTGTACATTCAAAAGTCTCTTTATTGCGAAGAATGCGTACTGGTGTACTTGTGCGTGTCTCTGGTGCAATCATAAGCGCCTGTGGGCATATAAAGCCTTTCATGTTCTGATCAATCTGGCGCATTCCCTGAGCAAGCTTTTCTGCAATTTGAGCAGGCAGCCAGTCGTTAAGATTTGAACTTACAATTCCAGGTGTATAGCTTGTGGCGGGCAGGTTTTCCTGGGGAGTCTGTTTATTTTCAAGAAAATCTGTGAGCAGCTGGGCAGGGGCGGCCTGTCCGTTGCCATTTGTCTTTGCATCCTGTTCAATTTTGGTGCGGAATAGGAGTCCTGCAAGGTCAGCGGACCCCATCTTTTTTGCCTGATCAACAAATGTGGCAGGAATATCTTCCGGGCGTGTTTCTACAACAATCGCAGCGTTTGACCATTTAGAGTTACGAGCCGCTGCAGACATTCCGTTTACAACAATTTCATCAGGACCGCTTGCAGAAGGAACTACAAAGCCTCCAGGGCACATACAGAAGGAATATACGCCTCTGTTATCAACCTGTGTAGTTACTCTGTATTCTGCGGCGCCAAGATTCTGGCCGCCTTCCTGATTTTGTTTTCCGTGATATTGAATCTGGTCTATAACCTGACGAGGATGTTCAACACGCACACCCATCGCAAAGGTTTTTATTTCAAGTGCCTGTGGAGCAATCTTAGCAAGCATCATGTAAATGTCTGTTGCCGAATGCCCCGTAGCAAGAAGCACCGCATCAGCAGGAATCTCCGTGCCAGCCACAACTCCTTTCACGCGTCCATTCTCAACAATAAAATCAGTGCACTTAGTATTAAACCTCACCTCACCGCCAAGCTCTATGATTTTGTCGCGCATGGCATTTATGATTTTTGGAAGCCTGTCTGTTCCAATGTGAGGATGTGCATCTGTAAGGATTTTTTCATCAGCACCAAATGCATGAAAAATCTGCAGGATTGAGCCTATATCACCGCGCTTGTTTGATCTTGTATAAAGCTTACCGTCAGAAAAAGTTCCGGCTCCGCCTTCTCCAAAGCAATAGTTGCTCTCGGGGTTTACAAAATCCTCTTTACTTATAAGGGCAATATCTTTTCGGCGTTGTGTTGTGTCAGGACCCCGTTCAATAATAATCGGCTTTATTCCGTATTCCAAAAGCTTAAGGGCTCCAAAAAGTCCCGCGGGTCCAGACCCAATAATTACAACTGTTTGCTTACCGTCTACCTTTTTCCAGACAGGAAGCTTTGTCTGCAAAGCAGGAGGCTCTTCATCAATATAAACATCATATCTCAAATGAAGCTTTACCTGTCCATGACGTGCATCAACAGAACGTTTACAAAAAACAAGAGTCTTTTTTGAACCGCGGTTTTTCACCTGCGAAAGAACAAGTTTTTCAATGAGTTTTGTGTTTTTTTCCTGTTCGGGTTTTACGGTTATTGTAACAGTCTCTTTCATACTTGGTTTTTAAAATATAAACTTTTTGTTTACGTTTGTAAATCTTATGTTATAATTGTAAATGAGGAAAAAGCTATGAAAAAACTAGTGCTGTTTTTGGCAATTATTTGCCTTGCGCTGCCTCTTTTTGCAGCGTCAAAACCACAGTATGTCGCAATAGACCCTGCTCCTTTAAAAGCAAAACCTGCGGCATCTTCCAAAAAAATTGGTTCGGTTGAATATGCTTCTGCTGTTATGGTGCTTAAAACCGAAAAATCATGGGTATATGTTCAGCTTGTTGATGATAAAAGTGTAGAAGGATGGTTGCCGGCTTCGGCTCTCACTTCTAAAAAAATCAAAGACAAAGCAAACGCAGCCTCTGCAAATGCCGACGAAATTGCTCTTGCCGGAAAAGGATTCAATTCTACAATCGAAGCTGTTTATGCAGAACAGTATGAAATGAACTTTGATATAGTAGACTACATAGAAACCTTAGGCGCCGCTGAATCGGACGCAATTGCTTTTGCCAAAGCAGGCCAGCTTAACGACGGAGGTGCAGAAGAATGAGACGTTTACATTCATCAATCATTTTAGGTATTTCCGCCGCATTTATTTTGGCAAGTTTCACATCTTGTGTATCTTTACCAACACCAGGTGGAGACGAAGGCTTCAGCACAGAAATGGCTGTTCTTGGAGCAATTACTTCAAGCGTAGAATCAATCGAAAAAGCTTCTGAAACAATCACACCAGAAGAAGAATACTATATTGGACGTTCAGTTGCTGCATCTATTGCAACACAGTTCCCTGTAGATCATGGAAATCTTCAGATGACAACTTACCTGAATAATATCTGTGAAACTCTGGTAATGAATTCCGACAAGCCATATCTTTTCAAAGGCTACTATGTTGTAATTCTTGATACTGATGAAATCAACGCTATGGCAACTCCTGGAGGCCACATTTTTGTAAGCCGCGGTTTGATTGACTGTACAGATTCAGAGGATGCTCTTGCTGCAGTATTAGCACATGAAGTTGCTCACGTTCAGCTTGGTCACAGTGTTTCTGCAATAAAAGCAAGCCGTGTTCGCTCAGCAGTTTCTTCTACAACAAAAGCTGTTGCTGTTACAAGCATTGCTGTTGCTAATGAAAGAGCGGGTGCTTATGGAGTAAAGCTTTCTGACAAAGAAATGAAAAAGGTTATGGAAGCTGTAGATACTTTCAGCGACATGTCTAATGAAGTTGTAAAAACTCTTGTAAATACAGGTTTCTCAAAAGAGCAGGAATTCGAAGCAGATAAAAATGCTTTGTATATTATGCAGAGTGCAGGTTACGATCCATATGCAATGCTCGATATGCTGGGTCAGCTTGAAGAATCTCCAAGTAATTCCGGATGGGGTTCTACACATCCTTCTCCAAAAGATAGAATTAAAAAGGTCAACAAAGAACTTACAGCAATGCAAAAAGCTGGTACTATCGAAAAACAGGGAAAGGAAGTTCGTAAGGAACGCTTTGACGTAGAATACGAAGATTACAAGATTTTTGAGATAGACTAATGAAACACAAAAACAACAAACTTTGGTTCCGCTCCGTAATTGTAGCGCTAATCTGTTTTATTATAACAATGGCGCTGCAGCTTACGGGATTGTTCTCGTTTTTTGAAAATAAGACTTACGACCGCCGAATGATTTTTGCTTCAAAATATAAAACTGCCTGCGACGATATTTCTTTTATTATTGTTGATCAGGAAAGTATAGATTGGGCAAAAGAAAACTACGGCTGGGGATGGCCATGGCCACGCGAAGCTTATGGAAAAATGATTAACTTCATAACTGCCGGAAACGCAAAGTCTGTTGCTTTTGATATTTTGTATACAGAGCCTTCAATCTATGGAGATTCCGATGATGAGGCTCTGTCACAAGCCCAGGAAGAAAGCGGTATTGTAATTCAGGCTCTCAATGTTCTTGTTGATTATCAGAATGGAACTGAAAAGGGCCAGCCTCCTGTAAAACAGATCAAGGATTCTGCCGCAATGCTTGGTGCAGTTGTGAGCGCTAAGGATGATGATGATATAGTCCGTCGTGGTCGAATTGAATATGAATATGAAGGAACAGTTTATCCAACTCTTGGAACTGCTCCAATTTTTATGGAAGGCAACCAGGATGAGCTTAAGAAAATCCCACGCTTAGAAGATGGAACTGTTCTTTTGCGTTACCAGAAGGATATCGACGAATATCATCCTTCCAGCGCATACGATATTCTTCACAGCTATGATATTTATAATGGCGACGTAGAACTCGAAGAAGATGAGTTTTATTATGAGCCTGATGAGTTTGAAGATAAATATGTTTTTGTATCTTACTACGCACCGGGGCTTTATGATATCTGTTCTACTCCGGTTTCGCAGGTTTTCCCGGGTGTTGGTGTTCACATTACAACACTCGATAATTACCTTACAGGAAAGTTCCTGCGCAAAGCTCCAGACATCATTGTTTATTTTTGGATTCTTATTCTTTCAGTTTTGGGTGCATTCTTTGTTGCTTTTGCCACAACACGTAATTCCCAAAAAACAACAGTAATCTTTATGGCAATTGGATTTGTTGTAGGAATTACTCTTGCAATTGCAATTCCATATTTCATGTTTGCTGCGGGAATCTGGCTTTTGCTTGTTGCTCCTTTCGTAGCATTCTTCCTTTCATTCCTGATTTCTGTAGCGTTGAGCCTTTCTGTAGAAGGTAAGCAGAAGCGCTTTATTAAATCGGCATTCAGCCAGTGTCTTAGTAAAGATGTTGTAAATCAGATTATGAATGATCCATCATCATTTACACTTGGTGGAAAAAATTTCCAGATGACAGCAATCTTTACAGATATCCAGAAGTTCTCTTCCTTCAGTGAGCTTTTGACAGCATCGCAGCTTGGTAGTCTTTTAAACTACTACCTCACAAAAATGTCAGATATCATCATTGACGAGCATGGAACAGTAGATAAATACGAAGGTGATGCAATTGTTGCCCTTGTAGGTGCTCCTGTAGAAATGACAGACCATGCGAGCCGTGCGTGTGCTGCAGCCATCAAAATGAAAAAAGCCGAAGCTGTTATGAATGCAGAAATTGTTCAGATTGCTGGTGGCGAAAAACCTGCCAACATGGAACAGGATTTATATGATGCCTTCAAGATTATGGTTGCAAACAAAAAAGTAATCTTTACACGCATTGGTATGAACTCTGGCGAAATGATTGCCGGCTACTTTGGTTCCGAAAATAAAAAGAATTACACAATGATGGGAAACAACGTAAACCTTGCAAGCCGTCTTGAAGGTGTAAACAAGCAGTATCATACAAACGGTATTCTTATTAGTGCCGCAACCCACGATTTACTTGGCGATGAATTTGTTGTTCGAAGCCTGGACCGTGTTCGTGTAGTAAATGTAAATACACCGCTTCGTCTTTATGAGCTTCTTGAAACAAAGCAGGAAGCAACACCTGAGCTTTTAAAATATGTTGAGACTTGGGAAAAAGCCTTTGCCGATTTTGAAGCCAAGGATTACCAGAAAGCTGCAGACCAGATGAATGCCCTTGCTTCCCAAAACGAATCAGACAATGTTGTGCGCTATTATCTTGAATTGCTTAATGATTTCTTCTTAAAAGGAAAGTATCCTGTAGCCGCAGATGACGTTGGCGTAGAATATAATCCGGAAGACAGCGTATTTAAATTGTTACAGAAGTAGCCCTTCGACAGGCTTAAAGCCCTCTTGCCCAGGCGTAGGTACTTAAATATGGGTCTGGGCGGATTGGATCTTTTGTAGACCACACTTCTTTTATCTGGCCTGATGAATTTATTTTTCCAACCCTAACAACTTTATTCAAATGTTGGTTAGAGCCTTCTATTGTTACATAACCTTCCGGTCCAATATAACTAAGATTCTTACTTGCAATTCTTACTGCTTCAATATCAAAGGAGCCGGCTTTTTCGCAGGCAGCCGCCCACAGATAAATTGCAAGGTAGCCTGCTTCCATAGGGTCTCCTACGTGTTTGTTGCTGCCATAAATTTCCTTGTATTTTTGAACAAACTTTTTGTTTGCACTTGTATCAAGAGTTTCAAAATAATTCCAGGATACATAGTGGCCTTCAAGAAATTCCGGACCAATTTCGTTAATTTCATTTTCAGCAATGGAAAAACTCATAATTGGAAAATCTTGAGCATCAAGACCCGCATTATGAAACTGAATAAAGAAAGATACGTTTGAATTACCATTGAGTGTATTAATTATAACATCAGGTTTAAGGTCCTGGATTTCTTTTATTATAAGCTGGAAGCGGTCTTCGTTCATGTCTACATAAGTTTCGCCAACAACTTCGCCGCCAAGTTCTTTAAGCTGAGCCTTTATAATTTTGTTTGCAATCTGAGGAAAAACATAATCGCTTCCAAGAAGATAAAATTTCTTTCCTAATTGTTCAAAACAAAAATCAATGGCGGGAACAACCTGCTGGTTAGGACAGGCCCCCATATACATAATATTAGGACTTGCTTCCATGCCTTCATACTGAACAGGGTACCATAAAAGATTGTAATACTCTTCTACAATATTTTTTACTGCCTTGCGCGAATCAGAAGTCCAGCAGCCAAAAATAGAAGCGACCTGATCTTTTTCTATAAGTTTACGGGCCTTATCTGCAAAATCCCTGAAATCACTGTCGCCGTTTTCCTGAATTGCTTCTATCTGGCAACCAAGAACTCCACCTGCTTCATTAATTTCCTGAATAGCCATAAGCTCTGCATTAAGAACAGAGCTTTCGCTAAAGGCCATTGAACCTGTTGTAGAATGAAGAAGTCCAATTTTTACAACTCTTTCATGGTCTGTTTCACAGGATGTTCCAAAAAGAAAAGCTGTAAGTGCGGCGGCTATAAAAAATGATTTGTAAATAAAATCACGCTTTTTTATCATAATCAATTCCCGGTATGCTACTGTATAACTTCAAAGGTCTTCATAAGGCCTTTACCTTTAATCTTACATTCAATTGGCTCTGTAAATTCAAAGCCTTGTCCCTGAAGTCTATTCCATAAAGCTTCTGTAATTCTTATTGCTCCAGGGTTAGCGGCAGTTTCCATTCGGCTTGCAACGTTAACTGTGTCGCCCCATACATCATAAATGAATTTATGAGTTCCAATTACACCTGCAGTTACAGGGCCGCAGTTAAGACCAATTCTTATATTAAACTGAATCTTTGCAGTTTCGTTGTATTTTGCAAGATCCTGGTACATTCCTTTTGCAAAGTTTACCATGATTTTTGCATGATCTTCATTTGCTTCAGGAACACCACAGGCTGCCATGTAGGCATCTCCAATAGTTTTAATCTTTTCAACGCCTTCACGCTTAGCTCGTTCATCAAACAGACTGAACAATTCATTAAGGGCCGCAACAATTTCTTTAGCAGTGTGTCCGCTCGAAACTTTTGTAAAGCCTACAATATCAGAGAAGAGAAGGGTAACGTTTTCAAAGTTCTCTCCAAATGATTTATTACCGGTAGTTTCCTTGAGCTTGTCGGCAATTTTATCAGGAAGAATGGAACGAAGAAGGTTATCAGATTTGATTTTTTCCTGTTCCAAAGCGGCTGTCCTGACTTTAACAAGAGCTTCAAGACGCAGGTTTTCTTTCATAATTCGTTTTTCACGCTGGTAGAAGTAGAAAATACCGCTTCCAACAAGAACAATCAAAAGAATAACCCAGAAGCCCGCTCGCTGGTAAATATAAGGACGCTGGAAGAAGAACATCATTTCATCATTATTAGATTCAATTCCGTTTCCGTTTATTGCGTAGACCTTAAAGGAATGTTTACCCGGAGCAAGGTTTGTGTAAGAAACAACACGCTTCATATCTGGAGCTGTGTAATCAGATTCAAAACCGGTAAGCATGTGCTTGAACATAAGACGCTCAGGGGCATCAAAACTTATTCCGGTAAATTTAATATCAATACGTTTGGTTCCCGGTTTAAGATAAATGGTATCTCCGGTGTTTTTGTGTTCAACAGAATCTACAGTAATGGTTTGAATATGAACTAGCGGCGTAACCGAAGTATCCTGAGTTTTTGCCGGGTCATAAATTGCAATTCCATCAACTAGAGTAAACCATAAACGTCCCTGCGAATCTACAATTGAACGGGCAGTTGAACTTGGACCTGCAGAGTCAAGACCATCGTTTTTGCTGAAATATTTTGCATTTACAATACGCTGCTTATTTGCAAGGAAGTTAGTCAAATCACTATTCGAAATCATAGCAATTCCGTGATTGTTTGTAATCCATGCATTGTTGTTTACATCAAAAAGAATCTGGAAAACTGAGTTAGTGCCAAGGCCTGTTTCGGAATTGAGAGTAGTGCATTTGAAGCGCAATCCTTTTTCGGGATTAAAATCTTCTATGCGGGTAATACCGCTTCCTGTACAAATCCAGTAGTTGTTTTTTTCATCCTGTGTAATTTTGAAAATTACGTTTCCTGCAATGCCATAGGTAGAAGTGAGATGAGAAAAGATTTTCTCATCTTTCATAAGATAAATACCGCCGCCATCTGTACCAATCCAGATAACATCGTGACTATCTTTATAAACAGCCATTACATATTCTGTTTCAAGACCTTCGGCCTGCTTAAAGTTCGAAATAGAGCCATCCGGGTGAATTATGCTAAGACCTGTTGTAGTTCCAACATAATATTCCTGTGGAGTTGTTTCAATGGCTACGCGCACCTTGTCGCCAACAAGCCCTTCTGCAGTAGACCAGTACTTTATAGATTTTCCGTCATAAAGAATCTGGCCCGGAGCAGTATAGCAGCTTACAAGGATTTTATTGTCAGAAGTAACTTCAACGTGGCGGATACGAAGGCCTTTTGT
>CAMKDH010000058.1 GCA_946411215.1 uncultured Treponema sp.
GATTCTTTACATGGTCAATGTTTTCCTGAATAGATGTAATAATCTGAGAAGACATCTTAATTTCGCGGTTTACTACCGAAATGATTTCCTTGTTAGAAATATTTCGCATGTAGTATCCGAATACGAAGAAGTATGAATACAGCTTAAGGAAGGTGTTGTAGTCATAATCCTTGTAGTGGTCTCCAGAGATTTTCTTACCCAAAGTAATCAAACCAAGAATATTGTGACCTTCGTTCAAAACGAACATTGCATCAGATTTTGTTTCTTCAAAGAACTTTGTAAGCTGTTCATCAATTGGCGAAAGATCGTGAACGTTTCCTACCTGAGAAAAACAAACTACAGAACGGTTGATGTTAAGCAAGGTTTCAAACATTGTAGTGTTGATAGGAATTGTTGTTGAAAATCCGTTTGATGTATAAGCAGTTTCGAGCATGTTCTTATTGTTCAAGATGTAAACGTTTACAGAAGATGCTTCTACGTTTCTGCGGAAGATTTCATACATTCGGTTTGTAATGGCATCCATTTCGCCGGAATAGTCAATTGTAGCAAGCTGTTTTTCGAGCGCTGGACCATAATCCGAAGTATAGAGCTTTGAATTATTAGTCAAAACATCAGAAATCATGAGCGCAAACAATACAACAATAATTGAAACGAACACAAACAGAGAGGTAAAACCTGCTGTAAGAACTTTTCCAACAGGCTGTGTAAACATTACAACAAGGCCAATTGCAGCAGCAGGAATTACGTATGAAATTATATTCTTAAACAAGGTAGCAATATATGCCTTGCTTGAAGGAACAGAAGTCTTATTAAGACCAATTACAACAAGCACATACATTGCAACATAAGCATACATGTAAAGAGAACCAAAAGCAGGATTTGCAGTACCAAGATACTGGAAGAAATACTTGAGAACCCACATAAGGGCAATTCCTTCTGCAATAACAAGGCACTGATACTTCTGAAGCTGACTGCCCTTTCTTTCCTGGAAAACCATAAGGAACAGGAATGCAGTAAGAGGAAGTATATACTTATAAATTGCGTTATAAAGGAAAACCCAGTCCCAAGGGAAATACTTTTGAACATCAGCACTAGAGAAAAGTCTTCCAGAACCAATATTCATACTCAATGTTTCATCAACCGAAATATCAACAAACTGGAAGAATACAATATAAATTACAAAGGCATACAAAAGCCACTGAAGCAATTTTGGGAAGAACTTTGTAATTTTATGGCCAACGCCAACAAGTCCAAAGCTGAATGAAACAAAGAAGATTCCATCAAGACAGAAAATGATTCTTACAAGCTGAATAACAAACGATTCAATCCACTTGTTTTTGAAAATCATTACAAGAATATAAAGAAGCAATTCAATGCTGGCAAACAAAAGAGGAACAACAAGGGTGTTTGCAGTATTACCCATGAAGTTATTCTTTCTGTCTATATAATATGTGAGAAATATAAAGCAAAGCAATAAAGCACAGTTTAAGAGAATAAATACCATATCAGTAACCTACCTTAGCGATCATCATTGTAACGTCATCATGAAGCTTTTTATCGCCATTATATTTCCAGATTAAATCAACAATATCATCAACAAATTCCTGAGGTGATTTTGATGCACCGGCAATCAAGGTCTTTTTATAAATATCAGTATCACCAAGCTCAACACCACTGTCATCCATAACTTCAGAAACACCGTCAGTTGCCATAAGGATAGTGTCCCCACGGAAGAGGCGTTTTTCTGCAACAGTAACATCACCCATATCAAGGATTCCGACAAGTGATGCATTTGAAGTAAGAGGCTTAATTCGGTAGCCATCAGGTGAAGGTGAAAGAATGATTGGATCAGACATAGACGCGTTGATGTATCTGATTCTCATTTTTTCGGTATCGACAATACTAAGGAACAATACAGTATATTTATCCTGAAGGTGCATGCCCTTAATAGCTTTATCAATGGCTTTGATTACACCAACAAGGTCTTCTTTATCTTCAATAATCTTTACAGTGTTCATTACCAAACCCATGATGAGCGCCGCTGGAAGACCTTTACCAGATACGTCTCCAAGCATGAGCAAAGTCTTATGCTTATCAATAGGAAGGATTGAGAAGTAGTCACCCGATACGTTTACAAGAGGACGGAAATATGTAGCAATCTTGAGATTGTGAATATTTGGGATCTTCTGTGGAAGGAATGACTGCTGAGTTTCGGCAAGCTGCTGCCACTCTTTTGTTGTAGCCGCAATTTCCGAAAGCTGAGAAATTGTACGAGTACGAGTAATAAATCGTTTGTATTCTTCAAAAAGCTGTTCATAAATAGAATTATCAAAAAGTCTTGTATAATTACAGAATACGAACATGTGCTGTTTTTCTGAACAAAGGAAGAAACCGCGTGATTTTTTGAGGCGTGAAGTTACACCAAAGTGACGGTCAAAGTAGTAGTAACCATCCTTCCAGTTTTCTTCAAAGTTCTGACACATTTTTTCGCGGATTGTATCAGAAGCGGTAATTCTGTTAGGACTGTTATAAAGGATGTAGTTCTTTGTGCGGTCAATAAGTAAAACAGAGCAGTCACCACGGCGTTCAAGATAATCACCAATGGCAACATAAAAATCATCAAGTGTATAGCTGAAGCGCAGACTGTCAATAAATTTCTTAAGGATTACAGTTTCACCCTTTTCAAGTGTATCATGACGAACCTTTGCCAAAAGAGAAGCCTTTGCCCTTACTGTAAGGAATACAATTGCACAGAAAAATACTGCAACTGAGAGCAACGAATATATCGAAGGCTGTTCTGTTTGCTTTTCTGGAATTAATAATATGGCAAAACCTATAAATAATACAACTGCGAGTGTATAAACACTTATAGTTAGAATTTTTTTCCGCGTCTTATACATATTCACCTCAAATTTATGGTACTACTATTCTATCATATTATCGGCAAATTTGGAAAAAAATCGTATAAAAATAGGAACATTATTTGTATCGGATCAGCAGAAAAACATTGGGCTTCCGCGAAATCATTCTGCAGCCTGCGGCGTGCCGTAATTGGAAATTGACTCGCTGCGCTCGCACGTCACGATGCAGTCTGCAGACTGATTTCGCTCGCGCGCACTGTTTTTAGGAGAATTCTAATTGAAATAATGATCCTGTTTTTAATTAACCCTCGAGTTTAGACAAAGGCATTAAATCTGGAGTTTCGGGTGGATTCTCTAGGTCTAAATAGGCCTGGAGGAGTTCTTTTTGTTTGCCGGAGAGGCGTTGAGGGATCTGGACCATGATTTTTACGTACAGGTCGCCTTTTTTGTTGCTTGAACCGACTGGAACACCCTCGCCTTTTATGCGTAAAAGCTTTCCGTTTGAGGTTCCTGAAGGAATTTTTATAGTTACTTTCTTGTTATCAAGAGATTTGATTGTAATATCGCAGCCAAGAGCAGCCTGAGCCATAGAAACAGGAACAGCACAGTACAAATCCTGTCCATCGCGTTCAAACAATGGATGAGAATCTACGTGCAATACTACTACGAGGTCTCCAGCAGGTCCGCCGTTTTCACCTGCATCACCCTGACCTGGAATAACAATGCGCTTTCCGTTGTCAGAACCAGCTGGGATTTTAAGAGACATCATCTTGTTTCGTTCCTGAATACCAGTTCCACGACAAGATGAACAAGGTTTATCAATAATCAAGCCCTTTCCGCGACAGGTTGGACATGTCTGCTGAATTGTAAAGAAGCCGTTGCCCTGGCGAACCTGACCCATTCCGTTACAGGTAGGACAAGTTTTTTTAGAAGAACCCGCAGCTCCTCCAGTACCGTGACAGGCTGTACATGTTTCGTTGTGTTTAAAATGGATGTCGGCAGAAGTACCGTAAACGGCATCCTTGAACAGAATATGAAGGTCGTATCTGAGCGAAGAACCAGCAGCTGGACCACCGCGTCTTGAAGAACGTGACGAACCACCACCAAAACCTCCGCCAAAAATACTGTCAAAAATGTCTGAAAAGCCGCCACCGGCTCCTCCAAACAAATCTGAGAAGTCGTGGAAGGCATGTGAATACTGGGCGCCACCGCCACCTGCACCGCCTCCCATTCCTTCTAGGCCGGCAAAACCGTACTGATCATAAATAGGGCGTTTTTCCTCGTCAGACAGGATTTCGTATGCTTCGGTAGCTTCCTTAAACTTTTCCTCAGCTTCCTTGTCTCCAGGGTTGCGGTCAGGGTGATACTTTACAGCAAGCTTACGGTAAGCTTTTTTAATAGTATCCTGATCCGCAGATTTATCAATGCCTAATACTTCATAATAGTCGCGTTTTGCCATTTTATTTATCCTGATAAAAAAGAAGTAGGACTTGCTTCGCAAGTCCTGCTATTCACACATAATTAAAACCCTGCGCACTGCTCGGCTTTTAATTATTCTCGTCTTTAACTTCATACTCTACATCATCTGCAGAGCCTTTGTCAAAGCCAGACTTCTTTTCGGCGTCTGCACCTGCATCGGCACCAGCGTCTCCGGCTGCTCCGGCATCAGCACCTGCGGCACCGTCTGCACCTGGCTGAGTTCCCTGAGCACCCTGCTGCTTGTAGAGTTCTTCGGCAATCTTATATGAAGACTGTTTGAGTTCTTCTGTCTTAGCCTTAATTTCTTCTGTGTTGTCACCCTGAAGAGCCTGTTTAAGGGCAGCAATTGCAGCTTCAACCTTTTCTTTTTCTGCACCGTTAATCTTGTCTCCAAGATCTTTGATTGATTTTTCGGTAGCATAAATGAGGCTGTCTGCTTCGTTGCGGGCATCTACGCCTTCGCGCTTAGCTTTATCAGCAGCAGCATTTGCTTCGGCATCCTTAACCATCTTTTCAATTTCTTCATCGCTCAAACCAGAAGAAGAAGTAATCTGGATGTGCTGTTCCTTACCTGTTCCAAGATCCTTAGCAGATACGTGAACAATACCGTTAGCATCGATATCGAATGTTACTTCAATCTGTGGAACACCACGTGGAGCAGCTGGAATACCTACAAGGTCAAAGCGTCCCAAAGTTCTGTTCTGATCTGCCATTTCGCGTTCACCCTGAAGTACGTGAATACTTACAGCAGTCTGTCCGTCGGCAGCAGTAGAGAAGATCTGACTCTTCTTTGTAGGAATTGTTGTATTACGTGCAATGAGCTTTGTCATTACACCACCCATTGTTTCAATACCAAGTGAAAGTGGAGTTACATCAAGAAGGAGTACGTCTTTTACGTCACCACCAAGTACACCACCCTGAATTGCAGCACCAATAGCAACTGCTTCATCTGGGTTTACTGCACGGCTACCCTCTTTACCAAAAATCTGTTTTACAACTTCCTGAACTTTTGGCATACGAGAAGAACCACCAACAAGAAGAACTTCATCAATCTTGTCTGCTGTAAGACCTGCATCTGCAAGAGCTTTGCGGCAAGGTTCCTTTGTTCTTTCATAAAGACCATCAGTCATCTGTTCAAACTGAGCACGTGTCAAAGACTTCTGCAAGTGCTTTGGACCTGTTGCATCAGCGGTAATAAATGGAAGATTGATATCTGTTGTTGTCTGGCTTGAAAGGCTGATTTTTGCATTTTCAGCAGCTTCACGAAGACGCTGCATAGCCATTGGATCCTTAGAAAGATCAATGCCTGTATCTGCCTTAAACTGATCTACGAGCCAGTTGATGATTACACGGTCCCAGTCATCGCCACCAAGGTGAGTATCACCGTTTGTAGATTTAACTTCGAATACACCGTCACCAAGTTCAAGAATAGAAATATCGAATGTACCACCACCAAGGTCGTATACAGCAATTGTCTTTTCCTTGTCCTGATCCTTGTTGAATCCGAATGCAAGAGAAGCAGCTGTAGGTTCGTTGATGATACGCTTTACATCAAGACCTGCAATCTTACCGGCATCTTTTGTTGCCTGGCGCTGAGAGTCATTGAAGTAAGCAGGTACTGTAATAACAGCTTCTGTTACAGGCTCTCCAAGATAGTCTTCTGCAGTTTTCTTCATTTTCTGAAGGATGAATGCTGAGATTTCCTGAGGTGAATACTGTTTTGAAGTTCCAGCCTCTTCTACTTCTACACGGCAGTCTGAACCGTTATCTACTACTTTATATGGAAGCTTTGTTGCTTCTCCCTGAAGTTCACTGAATCTGTGTCCGATAAGACGTTTTACAGAATATACAGTGTTCTTAGGGTTTGTTACCATCTGGTTTTTAGCAGGAGCACCAACAATGCGGTCTCCCTTAGATGTAAAACCTACAATAGAAGGAGTTGTTCTTCCACCTTCTGCATTCTGAATTACAACCGGTTCACCGTTTTCCATTACGGCAACACAAGAGTTTGTTGTTCCCAAGTCAATACCAATGATCTTTCCCATTTTATTTACCTCGCTATATTATTTACAAATTAATTTTTTGGCACCTTAACCATTACCTTGGCGTGCCTGATTACTTTGTCCTTCAGTTTATATCCTTTGAGATATACCTGAGCCAATGTTTCCTTTTTAGCTTTTTCGTCTTCCTGGCGGCCAATTGCTTCGTGTTCATCCGGATTAAACTCATCGCCTTCTTTTCCGTAGCTCACAAGACCATATTTGTCTTCAAGCATTTTAACAAGCGATTTGTTAATCATCTTGATTCCGTCTGCGATTGATTTTGCATCCTTTGCGTCTTTAGCGGCATCAAGAGTGCGGTCAAAATTGTCCAGACTGTCGAGCAAATCACCCAAAAGCGCTGCATTTGCATAAGCAACAGCTTCATCTTTCTGCTGCATCATGCGTTTACGCCAGTTATCGTTCTCTGCAGCCTTGTAAAGAGCCTGAGTTTTAAGATCTGCAATTTCTTTTTCCAAAGCTGCAATCTTTTCTTCTGGAGAAAGCTCCTTTTCTGTGCCAGCTTCTCCTTTACCGTCTGTGGCACCTGCAGCCTCTGAGTTTGTCGAAGAGGTCGAAGTGTCATTCTGAGCAGCCTGTTCAGCCTGCTCTTTCTGAGTCTTTTCTTCGTCTTTTTCGTTGAGATTTTCTTCTGCCATCATACTTCTCACAAAAAAATTATTCTTATCTTTAAAAATAATAATTTGTTGTGAGAAACGTCAACAAAATTTAGTTTTTTTTTGAGATTTTTTTCTAGAATGCTTTGATTTTTTTACATTCTGTGCCTGTAAAAAGCGAAATTCCACTCCAGGAACCTTCTGTTAACGGATCTCTGGCAAGGTAATAAGTACCGTCTTCGGTTGAAGCAAGAGGCGCTACACAACCACCTGCATCCTGGACTACAGAACTGATTTTTTTCTTCTGAATATCATAGCAAATAAACTGAATTGTACCGTTTATGCTTGCAGGAAGGACCAACGTTGTTGTTACAAAGCCATACCCAAAAAAGCAATCAAAATCAGCGGGAAGAAGAGAATCTCCTCTTAAATTGATTGTTACAGCCTGTTCCGGCGCTTTGGTAATATCAAAAGAATAAATAACAGGAGCACGTTCAGATTTATCGCGGGTACTTACAAAAGCAAAGACGTTATTTGAGTCACCGGGCTTAACAAGCCTTAGAAAATCAGAATCCTTTTCTGTACTAAAGCACTTGTGAATCCCTTTTTCGGTAATATAAAAAACATTATTCTTTGTATCATCACGGGTACCGCCCGCAATACAGATTCCATCCCCTGTAAAAAAGAAATCTGAAACAAAGCAATCAGCATAACCATTCCATATAGAACGAAGTTTAATCTTTTTTCCATTCATAGAGTATTTAATAGAATATAATGTAAATGGAAAGCCTTTGTTTTCTGTAAAAGAAGAAGTTTGTGTAAGAATATATTCTGCCCCTGCATAAACAAGAGAAGCCTTTAATTCAACGTTTGAAGCATTCCTTTGTCCCGCAAAATGATAAAGCCTTTGTTTTTTCTGATTCCATGCCAGAACGTAACCTGCTTTTTTAGAAGCAGTAACAGCACTTTGTGAATAACCTTCTCCAATTTCCTGTTGTGAATCTGGTGTAAAATAATAAAGTTTACCATTAACAACGTATGGGAAAGCCCCTGAAACTACTCCAGAAGCATTAAGAGGACATGCAGTAAAAAAAGGCAGGCAGCATAAAAAAAATACCGCAAGTTTTGTGCAACCTGCGGTATATCTTCTGCCCTTTGCGGTTGCATCGGACAGATTATACATTAGTTCTCCCGAATGTTTTCAAATACTTTTGTGAAGTATGGAGAAAGCATAATTTCTTCTGCAAGAACGATGTTTTTCTTTGCACTTGCAAGATAATCGTTGATTGCAGCCTTTCTCTTTGAAGAACTGTAGAAGTAGCGTACATAGTAGTAATCTTTTACGAGAGTGTACAAGCCTGATGTTGTCCAGTCAATCTGACTTGAGTTAGAGTCGATATCCCAGCCATATTTGTTGTAAACCCACCATACTACCTTTGTACAGTACCATGTGTATGTATCTGATTTTGTAACAACATTGAAGATGTTTACAGTATTCTTGAAGAAGCCGTATTCCATGTTTGTGTTGTTCATATCGCAGTAGTAATCCATGTAAGCCTGAGCAGAGTCGAGCTTTGATTTTGTCAAAGAATACTTTGGATTAAGAACAGCAGCATTTACCTTTGTTCTCCATTGATATGCTGTTTCATAACCTGCACCTTTAGAAATTGCAGTTTCAAGACAGTAAACGTTTTCGTTGTTTGGATCGTATTTATCAAGGTCAAGAACTGCACCATGATAATAACTTCCAGGAAGAGTTTTTGGAGAAACCCAGTCGATTACAGTTCCAACAAGGTCATCTGTACCACCAGAAATGTAAACAGCACCATCTTTGTTGAACGGCATGTTTTGCATTGCAGGATAACTGCTTGAACCAGAACTGCTGCTGCTTCCAGAACGAGCTGCACGTGCTGCTGCAAAACGTGCACCAGTTTCTGTCATGTCTGTTCCATACTTGGCATCAAAAGCTTCAAGAGCTTCAAGGTCTCCGTCTTTTCCAAGAGCTTCAATAACAGCGGCAAAGTCTGCATCTACTTCGCTTTCCCATGCTGCAATGTCAGCAGGAGCAACGCCAGAAGCGATTACATCTTTTTTACTGTCAGGATTTTCAAAACTGAGCGAATTGCCGCTGCAGCCAACCAGAGTTACAGCCACTGCTGCTACAAGAATAAGAAGTTTTTTCATTTATTTTCTCCCAATGAATTCATTGTACTATATTATCGGGATTTTGCAAGGAATAAATAATCAGGAGTGCATATGAAAAAATGCTCCCGCGGGATTTAGGGTTTTGCTCCACTGAACGAAGAGGACGTTCCGCAAAACCCTAAATTCCGCTCCGCATTTTTTCATATGCAAAGTGACTTTTAGTTACCACGGAAAATCGGATTTTACAGTAAAGAGTTTACAGGAGAGTTCGGAAGAATGAAGATAAATTCTTTTTGCCGGAGTTCCACCATAGAGTGTATCTCCAAGGATAGGGAGGCCTTGGGTGGAGAGGTGGACGCGAATCTGGTGGGTGCGGCCTGTAAAAAGGTTGCACTCAAGCAGCAGGCATTTACGGTTTTCTATTGTGATTGGGCGAAGGACTTTGAAGTCGGTGCGGGAGTATTGGGCGTCTTTTGCAGACTCTGGGACCTTACCCCATTTTGCGGCCTGACTTTTTGATGAAACTCTTGCCATGTACATTTCTACGCTGAAGGCTGGGCTCACATCACCCGCTTCTACAACAGCATAATATTTTTTTGTAAACGAATGGGTCTGGAAAATCTCGGAAATCTGTTTATTAACTTCGCGGGTTTTTGTAAAAAGAATTACGCCGCTTGTTTCACGGTCAAGGCGATGCATTATTCCAACATAAGGAGGATTTCTAAGCGCAGGATTTCTGCTCCACAAATATCGCACTACAGCATCATGAAGGTTATCGCGGTTACCGGTGATAGTCTGCTCAACAGGAAAAAATGCCGGCTTGTTTATAAAAATGTAATTATCATCCTCGTATAAAACAGAATCAGAGGTTACTTCAAACTTAATATCATCAGGCTGTTTTTCGTACAGGAATTTTTCTTTGTCAAAAAGCACACAGACATCGGAACGGGGATTCAAAACAAAAGCGGGCCTTGTAATAGCACGACCGTTTACACTTACAGCCCCCGCAATAATAAGCCTTCGGATTTTTGAATTGGAAAAATCACTGTTGTAATGTGCAGGAAGCTCCTTTCGCAAAAGCTCATCAAGGCGGATTTTATTTTCATTATAAAAATGCAGCTTTTCGGCCATCTTATTCGTCTTCCATTTTTTTCAAAAGCTCTGGAAGCTCGTAAATTGAGTTAAGCCTGATTGTTTTTCCAGGTCCGCGGCCTTCATTTTCCTGGCGAGCACGAATCATTGGCACTGCATCATCAGAAAGAGGTTTACCATTAGGATATCCTACAAGAATTGCAGTTCCGCCCATAGCAGCCCAACCGTCTGTATATTTTTGCATGTCATCAAGAAAGAGCGTATTTTCTATTGTAGCTCCAACCTTTTTTAAAGCAGCTTTGTATGCATCGGGGTAAGGTTTTCCATAAAAATCAGCATCGCGGATATCTGTAACTGCATCAAATAGATCAGCAATCTGCAATTTTCCAAGAACCCGGTCTGCATGTTCATGAGGCGCATTTGTAAGAATAGACATTGGATAATCAAGAGAAAGAAGAAACTCGCGAAGACCTGGCTGAGGCATAAGCTCATCGGCTTCGTTATCGGGATGGACATGCTGCAGAAAACCTTCTACATCAGCCATGCCTTCTGCCCGTAACCATTCAAGCGTTGTAGAATAATGAACTATTCGTTCCGCCCGCAGTTCAGCTGCTTTTTGAATATCGCACTTAAAAAAATCAGCAACAAATTCAAGCATTCGGCGTGTAATACCTTTATCCATATCTGAGCTTGAAGGATAAAGCGTATTGTCCATATCAAAAAGCAGATGAGAAAATTTCATAAACTCCTACTTCTTCAGTTTCTTAAACAGTTTTACAAGCAGGCCTACTTTTCCAAACAAAAGCCAGAAGAAGAAAGCTGCAACTGCAACAACTGGAATACCAAAAATTACAATATAGAAAAGGATTCTTAAAAGTCCCCAGAAAAATGCGATTATATTAGAAATAAATGTGTTCCATGATTCTTTTACGTCAGGAAGGATTATTCCACTTTCGTTCTTGCCATGTTCAAAATGCATGTCTATATAAATTGTAGAATAATCAATCTGGTTCGAAAGTCTTTTGAAACGGCTCTCTGTGCTTTCAATATCTTCTATTACAGAGTTGAGCTGACGTTCAATTTCGAGAAGATCTTTTATATCCTTTGCCTGACTCAAATAATTTGTAAGCTTGTCGCGGAGGATATATTTTGTTTCAAGACGAGATTTTATATCGTAATAATTATCGCTTACATCCTGACTGTTTACACTTCTGTTTGTAATGCGTCCAAAGTTTCCGGCCTGTGCCATTGCTTCGTCAAAACGTTCAGAAGGAACGCGTACTGTAAAGCCGGCGCCCATTTCCCATGTGTTTGCATTTGTAACATAACCGCCAAGCGATTTTGCCCACTGAGCAATTTTTTCTTCTGCATCAGAAACTGACTGAACTTCTATAGAAACGTTTCCTGTGCGGATGAGTTTACGTTCGAAAACTTCTTCCTGTGAGCCCCCTGCCTCTCTTGGAGCCATAGGAGCTTCTTCTTCCATTGCATATTCCGCATTATCAAACGAAACACTATCGGCCATTGCCATACTTTTCATAGAAAGCTTTGCAGAACTATTTACTCCATAAACAGCTTGCGGGCTGCTTTTTTTACCATCACAACTACAAACAAACAGCACACAGACTGCAACTGAAATACAAGCAAACGCTTTTGTCAATTTTCTAAAATTCAATTTCATTCAACTACCTCATACGAAGGGCCTTCTTCATCCGCAAAAATGCGAACCTTACATTCTTCCATGCAGACATTTTCGCAGAAGGCTGTAAGGTCAACGGCCTCTTCACTTAATAAATCATCTGGATTATATGAGGTTACAATTGTACTTTCTTCCCCTTCTCCTGCAACTCTGGACATTGCGCCATTAATTGCAACAATATCCTTTACGAGCAGGATAAGAGAATGCTGTCCTTTTTCTTCATATTTCTGCTCCAAAAAGAGCATCTGCATTTTTTCAATATCTTTATGTGGTACTGCTTCCGGAACAAAGCCGCTTTTATAGTCGCAGTTGTTACAGCGCTGCCATTCTGCAAAATCAGCAAAAAAACGCGAAGCATAAATACGCAGAGGCTTTAACACAGACAAAAACCATGGAACTGCACGACCAGATGTATAAAAGGTTCTGCACGAAAAAGCAAGGTCGCGTGCATAGCGGATATCCTGGGCAGAGAAAAATCCTGTTACTTTTGCAGTTTTCTCTTCTTCGCTATTCATTGTCTGTGCAAAATCAATATGATTAGGATACTGCTGAACTGCAAAATCAAGACGGTCTAAAAACAGTTTGAGGGAATCGCCTGCCACCTGGGCATAGGTAAGTTGAAAACCGAATACAAGACCAAAATCATTAAGAAGCCTTGCCTTTGCAGAATAAAACTTCTTATCAAAAAGAATCTTACCACCCTTAGACTGAACTTCAAGCGGAATATCAAAGGAACAGAAAATCTGTGTAGCGGCTGCGGCAACTTCTCGGTCTATAACAGAGGCATCGGTAAGAATAGAAACAAAAACGTCCGGTGCATACTGTGCAATCAGGTTGATTATTTTAAGAACCCGACGCTTATCTTTTGCAACGGACGCATCGTGAATTGAAAACTCAGTTATGCCCTTTTGCGAAAGAGTTTCAATCTGAGCTTCCAATTCTGAAGTTTTGAATTTATATTCGGTCATTATTACAGAAGAACAATTCCTCTTTTCTTGCAGTCGGCCTTAATCTGGTCTGTCCAG
>CAMKDH010000059.1 GCA_946411215.1 uncultured Treponema sp.
CACCGTTTTCATCTTTAAGGTTACCCTGCTCTGCTACACCAAGAAGAGTTCCGATTGTATCAAACAAATCTGTGAACAAGAATGTAAAGAAGATTACAAAGAACTGTCCAAGAACAGCAAATGAGAATTTACCTGTTACAGAAGAAATTGCAATTCCCTTGAAATCAAAAGCAAAAAGATATGGTTTTGATGGCAAAGAGAATGGTTTGAAGTTTTCTGGAATTGTTGTTACTCCGAATGGAATACCAATGATAGTTGTAATAACAATACCAAGAAGAATTGCACCAGGAACATTAAGTGTATATAAAACAATTGTAATGATAAGGCCAAGAATTGCTACAATTGCTGTTGCATGCTGCATATTGAAGTTTACAAAACCAATTGTTGTACCAGTATCTGTTGAACAGATTCCTGCATTTACAAGACCAATAATTGCAATAAATAAACCAATACCTACGGCAACTGCTTTCTTAAGTCCTTCCGGTATAGAGCGGATAATTGCTTCGCGTACACCGCAAAGTGAAAGAATTACAAACAAAAGACCTTCAATAAATACTGCAGTAAGAGCAAGCTGCCATGAACAGCCCATTCCAAGAACTACTGTGTAAGTAAAGAAAGCATTTAGACCAAGACCAGGAGCCAGAGCAACTGGAAGATTTGCAACAAATGCCATAACCAATGTTGCAAGAGCAGCGGCAATAGCTGTGGCAGTAAATACTGGACCCCATTCCATTCCAGAACCAGAAAGAATGCTTGGGTTTACAGCCAGAATGTAAGCCATTGCAAGGAAGGTTGTAACACCACCAATAATTTCTTTGCTGATGGTTGTCTGCCTTTCCTGCAGCTTAAATAACTTTTCCATATATTTCCTCCTACTTTATGGATTATATAATTATAATACCAAAGGAAGAAAATATAAAGTTTTAAATATAAATTCATAAGGAAAAAGAAATGGCACTCCCGTGAAAAATGGCAGGCGGCTGCAGGCTGAGCCTTTTTTTTGAAGAAAGTTTGCGGTTTGCTAAGCAAATCCTCAACTTTCTTTTATGGCTAAGCGCCAAAAAGTTCAGAAGCATCCACCTGCCATTTTTCACTCCGTGCTATTTCTTTTTCAGAGGCCTTTATTTAATTTCATTTTTTCTAATTATTTATTTCTGGTAAAGTAACAGGAAATATAGGTTCTGGATCCGGTTTGCGGCGGGAGTTGGCTTCTTTGATTATTTGGAACAGGTCGTCAATGGTTGTTTTTTCGGTGAGTTTTGTCAGGTATGGGGAGTCGTTCAAAATGAGAACTGTTTTATCTTTATTATATAAGATATTTTGATTTTCTAACGGGAATGATTTTTGAGTGTTGCGGACTTTTTTGCTGCGGCCGTTTACGCTTGAATAATTTGTTCCTTCGGCAAAAAGATGTTTTGGAACAAGAAAAGTGTCATCTTTATATTTGAAGGTAACAGAGGATGTTTCGTAATCCATATCAGTCTGCCAGTAACGAACATCATAAAATTTATCTTTGAGCATAATTAAAAGACCGATGTTTTCATCCACAGGCTGACTGTTTAATACAAAACCTTCGGAATGCTGATATCCGCGATATAATGAAACATCTTTATTAAGCTCATCATCTATCTGGTCATATTTTGTATACATATTAAGATAGATTCTGTTATCTATAATTACAAAAGTAGTTGTATTTGAAAAATGCTTTGAATAAGTTACGGTAAGTTGATAAGCGTCTGTTATATTGTCAATTTGTTTTAATTCAAAGGGAATTATTTCGGGATTTTTGTGAGTGGCAGAGTTTAATGAGCGTGGTTCTTTTTTGGAATAATCAGCGGGTTCAGCAGCCCTGTCGTAATACCAGTCGTAATATTCTTTTAAAACAATCACGAATTGAGGATTTTCATCGTCTGCGGCATTTTCAAAGAAAACAAATCTGTCCTTGCCTTCCCAAATTCCTTTTAAATTTTCGGGTATATCGAGGGAAAACACCGGAAAGATTAATGCGGATAACAGAACGACTAAAAATCCTTTTTTCATGTATATAGATTATCGGAGGATTTTAGTTTATACTTTATGTATGACATATCTTGCAAAACTTGGTGAACTTACTCTCAAAGGTTCTAACATACAGGAATTTGAAAATCTCTTACGACATAACGTTTCTAAATGTCTTGAAGGCACAGGCTGTAGAACAATTTTACGTGCCGGACGACTTTATATTGATTGTGATGATGATAAGGCTGCAGAGCTTTCGCCTAAAATCGAATTCATGCTCAATCACATAATTGGTATTACAGGTTGGGCTAAATGTGAAGTTTGTGAAAAAGAGCTTGAAGCAATAAGCAAAACAGCATTTGGAGTTGCAAAAAAACAGGCAGCAAAAGGTTGTAAAACTTTTAAGATTGATTCTCGCCGTTCTGATAAAGGTTTTCCATTAAACTCATACGAGCTTTCGTGTGAAGTTGCAGGTCCTATTGAAAGCCTTATGAAGGTTGATGTTCATAATCCCGACTGTGTGATTTATATTGAAGTACGCGAAAAGGTATTTATTTATTGTGATAATGAAAAAGGCTGCAGAGGCTTGCCTGTTGGTTCAAGCGGAAAAGGACTTCTTTTACTTTCTGGCGGACTTGACTCCCCTGTTGCGGGCTACAGAATGCTCAGACGCGGAATGAAAATTGAATGCTGTTATTTTCACTCTTATCCTTATACCTCTGAAGAAGCAAAACAAAAGGTTGTTACTCTGGCGCAAAAGCTTGCTTATTATGGAATACAGACTTATTTGAATATAATTCCTTTTACAGATGTTCAGATGCGCATAAAAGAAAAAGCACCAGAAGCATGGTCAACTTTGATTCTTCGTGTTTGTATGATGAAGGTTGCAAATCTTCTGGCAAAGCGCTGTAATGCAAAATGTATAATTACAGGAGAAAGTGTTGGTCAGGTAGCAAGTCAGACAATTGAAAACATGACTGTTACAGAACATTTTTCTGACTTTCCGATGATGAGACCTTGCTGTGGTTTGGATAAAGAGGAAATCATTAGAACTGCCGAAGAAATAGATACTTACGAAACTTCAATTTTACCGTATGAAGATTGCTGCGTTTTATTTAGCCCGCGACATCCTGTTTTAAGGGGAAAGGTTGAAGATGCTGAGCAGATTTATGCTGAGCTCGAGGTAGATGATTTAATTATAAAAGCATACGAGGAACGTGAAATAGTCAAACTGACATTTGGGGAAGATGCGGAGTGGAAATGTAAAAATGAACAAGAATGACAAAGAACTAATTTATGACCTTCTCAAAAAGGCTGATGCACATATTACGGGATTTGTAAGTGAAACATTTAAACAGAATGTTAACTTTGAAGATGATGTTTTGGTAACAGAGACGACTGCATCTTCTAGTCCTTCTGCTACAACAGTCTCTGGGGGCCCTGAGCCTGTCGAAATCACCACATACAATTCGCCAGCGACAGAAACATCTGGTCTCACATTAACAGACCTTTACACAAAAATCTCTCGCTGTACAAAATGTCCTCTTGCACGAACACGTAACAATGTAGTTCCAGGTGAAGGTGTTGAAAATCCGGACGTTCTTGTTATTGGAGAAGGTCCTGGTTACGACGAGGATATGTCTGGTCGTCCGTTTGTTGGTAAAGCGGGAGTTCTTTTAGACAAAATGCTTGCAGCAATCGGTCTTGATAGAACTAAGAACTGCTACATTGCAAATATTGTAAAATGCCGCCCTCCTCAGAATCGAGATCCTTTACCAGATGAACAGGCAACCTGTAATGCATTCCTTCAGGCACAGATTCACATATTAAAACCAAAAATGATTTTGTGTATGGGACGTATTGCAGGACATAAGATGCTCGAAACTCAAGAGCCGTTGAATAAGCTTCGCGGACAAATATTTGAATATCATGGAATCCCTCTTATGATAACATATCATCCAAGTGCGTTATTAAGAGATGAAAGCCTTAAGGCTCCGGCCTGGCAGGATTTAAAATTATTCAGGAGCAAATTGACTGAACTTAAAAACTCATGATATATCTTGAAATAATCCTGAACCTTCCAATAAATCAGGGCTTTACATATTCGTATACTCCTCCTGCCGACGAAAAACCAGAACTTGTTCCAATGATTGGTAAACGAGCCGAAATCATGTTTGGCAACAAAAAGACAGAAGGCTTTATCATTGGAATAACAAATGAGATTCCTCCAACCTGTAAAGTAGACGCATCAAAAATAAAACAAATCAGACGTGTAATTGATAAAGAACCACTTTTTGGAAACGAGCTTATAGAAATAGCAAACTGGATCAGCAGATATTATTTATGCACATTGGGAGAAGCTGTATTTTCTATGATTCCGTCTGGGCGCAGGGAATCTTCTGCGGGTGGCTTTGGCTTTGAAGATGAAATTGCAGCGGCTAAAAAGAATGAATTGTCTGATGAGCAGAAGAAGTGTGTGGAAGATATTTTATCTTCAATAGATGGATTGCTTCGCTCCGCTCGCAATGACGTGGGTGGACTATATCATTACATCTACGGGCCAACGGGTACTGGTAAAACAGAAGTATTTCTTTCGCTTGCAGAAAAAATGCTTGAACAGGATAAAGGTGTAATTTATCTTGTTCCAGAAATCGGGCTTACAGGACAGGTTGTACAATCTGTAAAACAACGATTTGGAAATACAGCAGCAGTTCTTCATTCAGGACTCACTCCATCGCAAAGACTAAAAGAATGGAACAGAATTATGCACAAAGAAGCGCGTGTAATTGTAGGTGCACGTTCTGCAATTTTTGCACCAGTTCCAGACCTTGGACTTATCATAATTGATGAAGAGCATGACGGTTCATATAAATCTGGAAATAATCCTCGATACCACGCACGTCAGGTTGCAATGCACAGATGTTCTAATTTAAAAATCCCACTTGTTATGGGAAGCGCTACTCCAAGTGTAGAAGCCTGGTATGGAATGAAAACAGAGACAATTGTTCGCCACACTCTTACAAAAAGACTTGCCGGCGGAGAGATGCCTCACATTTCCTGCATAAACTTAAAAAATTACAGAACCGAAGGTTCAATTTCGGAGCCTCTTGAAAAACAAATTCACGCTGCACTCGAACGAGAACATCAGGTAATTTTATTTTTGAATAGACGCGGGTTCACTCACTTTTTCAGCTGTAATCAATGCGGATACGAACTTGTCTGTAAAAACTGTTCAGTTCCACTCACCTATCATAAAACAGAAAATCGTCTTAAATGTCATTATTGCGGCTGGTCTATTATTCCACCACAAAGTTGTCCGTCTTGCGGCTCTGTAGACATAGGCTCTTCTGGTTTTGGAACAGAATATATAGAAGCAGAAACAAAAGCAAAATTCCCAGGCGCCAGAATTGTTCGTCTTGATACTGATGTACTTAAAAACAAAGAACAGCTTTTAACAACACTTGAAGATTTTAAAAACGGAAAATACGACATAATGCTTGGAACTCAGATGGTTGCAAAAGGCCTGAACTTTCCAAAGCTTGAATTAGTTGGAGTCATACTTGCAGATGCGGGGCTTCATATGCCGGACTTCCGTGCTGGAGAAAGAACATTCTCTTTAATAACTCAGGTTGCAGGTCGCGCCGGAAGATATTTTCCAGATGGCAAAGTTGTTGTTCAAACATACAGTCCTACTCTTGAACCAGTTCAATTTTCATGCCAGAACCGAATAGAAGATTTTTACAATTACGAATTGGAACAGCGCCAGTTTATGGAGTTCCCGCCTTTTTCAAGATTACTACGACTTGTATTCAGAAGCTTTAATAAAAAAGAAGCCGCAGATACAGCGCAGGATGCAGTTCGCATTTTACAGGAAAAGAAAGCTCGCGGGGTTGAAATAATTGGCCCGGCAGAATGTCCTATAGAAAAAATCAATTCTTCCTGGCGATATCAGATTTTACTTAAATCAAGCTCTGTGGTTCCGCTGCAGGCAATGGCAAGAAGCCTTCTTCAAGATTACACACACAGCCAGAATGTTTATATTGAATATGATGTTGATCCGGTGAGTTTATTATAAATGGCGGCGAATACCATCAAACTTTATTTTGTATAAAAACAAGCCCGTTGGCGGAGCCGTAACTCCTGCTTTGGTTCGGTCTTTGGCCAAAAGAATTTTTTCCATAGCGTCTTCTGGAGCATTTGTTTTATCAAGGTTTACAAGAGTGCCTGTTAGAGTGCGAACCATCTTCCACAAAAAGGCATTTGCTTCAATTTCAAAAACAAGCAGGTCTTCACCCCAGATATCCTTTTGTATAAAAAATCTGGCTCCGTCTATATAGCGGTTTGTAGAAACACTGTCGTCCCCGCTTGCTGCAAACGATGCACAATCAATTTCTCCTTTGAGACATTCACAGTATTTATTAAGGCGCTCAAGGTTTGGTTCATAATTAGGAACGTGCCAGGAAAATCTTGCATTGTTTGCACTTACTGCTTGTCCAAGGCTAATAAAATATCTGTACATTCTGCTTGTTGCAGATTTTCTTGCATTAAAATCCTCATCAACTTCACATGCTTCAAGGATTCTTACATCATCCGGTAAAAAAGCATTTAATGCACGAACAAAATTTTCAGCGGGTATAGAATCAATTGGTGTATAAAAGTTTGCGGCTTGCGCTAAAGCATGAACACCACTATCGGTGCGACCAGAACCATAAAGAGTAATTTTTTGTTTATGTAATTTTTCAAGAGCTTTTTCTACTTCGCCCTGAACAGTTCTGTTTGCTTCGCCACCGTCTTTATCATCCTGACGCTGCCATCCGCAAAAATCTGTTCCGTCGTATGAAATTGTAAGAAGGATATTACGCATTACAAATCATCATCTTTGAGTTCTTTTGTAAGGTTATCATAAAGATTCCTTGCATGCTCAAGTAAAGGTCCAGGTTTGTTTTTAGAAGATTTACCAAGACCAAAAATACGTGCAATAGCAGTTTTAGATTCGCTCAGCTTTTTAAGTCTAAGCTGAATATCATCATGCTGACCGTATTTATATTCAAGAAGTCCGCTCAAATAAACAACGCCATCCCAACCATAGTTTTTATCCATGTCGGGACCAAAGTTACTTAATGTAGAACATTTTTCGGTGCGTTCTTGTTCATTAACAAGTGCCTGCTGATAAAAGAACAAAGCCTTTCTATAAAACACCTGAGAAACATAATCATAGTTATGATCTGTACAGGCGTCATCAATTTCTTTTGTAAGCCAGGCAAGACGAAGCGAAATGATTGCCTTCTTCAAAGTTGGAAGCATATCAACATCGCAAACATCATAAGTTTGAAGTGCTAAATAATACATAGCAGCGCCATCATAAATTGAACGCTCTTTCTTCAAATTAAAATATGGGAAAATGGTTTCGGTTTGTTTTTTGCGTTTTTCGTAGTTATCATAAATTCGGTCTGCAACATCCGGATTTTTAATAGGTGCAAAATCATTCCATAAAAAAGCTGTATAACAGTTTGGACAACAGCCTACTTCATAAATAAGTGGATATACCTTTCCGTATTTTGCAGAAGGAATATAATCGCGGTGAAGCTCATCACTAAGGTTACCTGCATTCATACGACCATTACCACTACGCATTATTTCACGTTCAAATGGCTTTTTACAAACAGGGCAATTACATTTATCTTTTGACCAATACGAAATTGAAGCTTTTTTTTCTGGAGCGGCAGATTTACTTTTTGATGACGAATACGCCATAAAACACCTCTACTTTTATTTTACACTATTTTTATTTTTTTTCTATAACAACTACAGCAATTGCATTATTTCTTTCATGACTTAAAGACACATGAAGAGTACAGTCGCCGTATATTTTCTTAAGCATCTTTTCGGCAGAGCCCTGAACTTTTAATACAGGTCTTCCGTTAGCTTCGCTTTTAATATAAACATCAACAAGATTAAAACCTGTTATACCAGTTCCCAACGCTTTTCCAAAAGCTTCTTTAGCAGCAAATCTTGCAGCATAATGTTCTTTTTGAAAAACTATATTTGGATTTGTAGTCATTTCTTCTTTATTAAAAAACCGTTCAATCATTTCTGGTTTTTCAATCCATTTGAGAAATCGTTCTACTGTTGTCATATCAACACCAATTCCACAAATCATTCTGTTATCCCCTCATTCTCATTTGATTCTTGTGTTTCTTCTTCTTTTTCAAGGATTGTTACATGGACAGTTTTTTCCGATGCATCAATAAAATATAAGTAAGATGGAATATTAAATGTTAAAGGTATATCGTATTCACCAGGCTCAAGAATTTTTTGAAGCTCAAGTGTAACAAATCTTCTGTTTGGTGAATAGTTTTCAAGATCAGAAACAGTTCCTTCCAGAGTTACAGAAAGCGGCATTACATCATCTTTAAGATATAATTTTTCTCTCAAGCCCACAACAGAAACAGTGATATTATCAATTGTGCGTTCCATTTCCTGAGGCTCAACAACTACAGCAACATTAAATGGACCTGTTTCTTTTACTTCGAGCAATTTATTTATAGCTTTATATGAAACTGAATAATCTTTATTTTGTGCAAGACCGGTAACATCAATTTTATCAAGATAAAGCTTTTGTGTATTTTCAACAATTGATTGCGGTCCGCTAACTTCTACAAAAGATGGATTAATCTGAACATCAGTAATTTCATAACCATGCGCAGTTTCTCCAACAATTGAAGCATCAAGAGGAATATATTTTATAGATTTATTTTCAACTTTGATTTTTATATATTCAGGCTTTACCTTTATTTCAAACGGATCAAAAGCCATAATCTCATCTGCAACTTTAACTTTTACAGGAAGATTGTATTCTCCATTTTTTGCAATGCCATTCAGGTTTACGTAAGCATGAAGCTGATTAGAATGAACAGAGCTTATTTCTTCAATGTTTGCACGAACAACAACAGTTACATTCGATGTATAATCTCCTGTGTGCATCACTCCGCCTTCTTCTATGAGGGTAAGCGGAATAACAAAAGAACGCTTATCTGTTAACGAAGCCTGATGAAACAAATAGATGCTGATTGCAACAATGAGACAGCAGACTTTTACAGGCCATTTATCGAGGATTTTTTCAAAGAACCGGTTTGCTTTCATCTATTGTATCCTCTATATTTTTGGCTTCAGGTGGTAATTCAAGAAGTTTTTCAAGAATCTTTGTAAGTTCACTCATATTTAAATCGTAATTAAGCTTAGAATCAAACGCAAGGCTGATTGCACCAGTTTCTTCTGATACGACAAGAACTACTGCATCTGAAACTTCAGAAAGTCCAAGAGCAGCTCGGTGTCTTGTACCAAAAGTCTTTTTAATATTGTAATCTTCACTAAGTGGAAGAAAGCATCCGGCTGCAAGAAGTTTTCCGCCCTGGATAAAACAGGCTCCATCATGAAGCGGTGTATCTTTACCAAAAATTGTAACAAGCAGACTCGAAGACAAATCGGCATTAAGCTTTGTTCCCGACTGCATGTAATTGTCTAACTTTGTGTGGCGAAGAAATACTGCAAGCATTCCGCGTCGTTCTTTTGAAAGCATTTCAGCCGCTGTAAGAACTGCATCAACGTAAGTATGTTTTGAACGAGTACCAAAGGCAAACCATCGGCTCTGTCCAATTTTCAAAAAGATTTTTCTGATTTCTGGCTGGAAGATTACTGCAAATGCAATAACAAGTCCTGGTGCTAAAATACGCAAAATCCATAAAATGGTATTTAATTTAAGAAGCTCTGCAACACCATAAGCAAGAAAAATAATGATTGCTGATTTTAGGAGCTGTAAACTGTTTGATTTTGTGATGAAATCGTATGCTTTATATAGAATAAATGTTAAAACTGCAATATCGAGAATCGGGCGGATAAAATCGTAAATGTAAAGTAGTTTGTTAAATATTTCCATTTTTCTTAAAAAAGGTGACCTTTAATTACTTTATGAATTTATTATAACACACTACTGAATAAATTTCATCACTTTTAAAGTATCAATTGCAGGAGAAACGTCGTGAACTCGAATTATTTTTGCGCCTTTCTGGACAGAAATGATGTCTGCAGTAAGAGTACCTGCAAGTCTTTCGTGAACTTCTTTTCCTGTCATCTGTCCTATGCTTGATTTTCTTGAAAGTGCCATTAAAACGGTGAAACCTGTTGCGGTAAGCTTTTGTGTATTTTTTATTGCATCAATATTCTGTTCAAAGTTTTTTCCAAAGCCAATTCCCGGGTCTATTATGATTTTTTCTTTTGAAATGCCAGCATTAAGACAACGCATTGCCTGATTTTTTAAGTATTCAACTATGTGGTCGGAATTGCCCGCAGTATGATGCATAAGAACTACAGAAACACCTGCATCCTTACACAAAGCAAGCTCTTCATCTGTAAACTCGCCTACATTATTAATTATGTCCGCACCGTTTTTGATTGCTTCTTTCATCACTGCGGTTTTTGTTGTATCTATTGAAATAACTACATCTGTACGTTTTTTTAATTCAATGAGTAAAGGAATTACACGGTCAATTTCTTCCTGATCACTTACAGGTGTAAAGCCAGGTCTTGTTGATTCACCGCCAATATCAATTATGTGAGCGCCCTCTTCTACAAGCTTTAATGCATGCTCAAGTCCGCCACGACTATTATCGTAAAAGGAATCTGGAGTTGCATTTACAATTCCCATAACAAATGCGGGAAGCTCTGTACTGATTTTTTTATTTCCAAAAATCATCTCAAGCATTTGAAAGTCCTTTTAAAGTTAAAGCAATTTGTTTTGGTGAAAGGCCTGCGTCTTCAAGAATCTGAGCGCGGTTTCCATGAGCGTAATATTTATCGCCAAATGCAAGGATTTTTGTTTTGAGATATTTATGTTTAGAAAGCACTCCGCAAAGGTGTTCGCTTATTCCGCCTGCTTCAACTCCGTCTTCTACAAAAAGCACGCCTTTATATTGAGTTGCAAGAGATACAAAGCATTCTTCATTAAACGGTTTAATAAAGCGCATTATAAAAATGTCTGCTTTAATTTTTTTTGCGGCTTCGTCGTTCAAAGCATTCTGAACTTCCTGATACATGCTTCCTGTTGTTACAACAAGATATTTATTTTTTACAGCCTTACCTTCAGACTCAATTAAAATACCTTTTCCAGTTTTTACTTTTTGTGAAAATTCTGGTCGTTCTTCAGGACAATTTGCTTTTGGATATCTGATTACTACAGGACCTTTTGCGTCAACTGCATATTCAAAACAAAGCTTTAAATCCTGAGCACTAACCGGACTTAAGATTTCAAGACTTGGAATTGGTCTGAACAAAGCAATATCAAAAAGACCCTGATGAGTAACACCGTCATTAGGAACAACGCCCGCACGATCAAGAACAAAAATTGCATGTGATTTCTGAAGCGAAATATCATGAATCATCTGGTCTACAGCACGCTGTATAAAAGTAGAATAAATGCAGACAACCGGAAGCATGCCTCCACGAGCCTGACCGCCCGCAAAGGTTACTGCATGTTCTTCTGCAATTCCTACATCAAAAAATCTGTCGCGATATTTTTTGCTGAATTCTGTAAGGCCGGTTCCCTGTGCCATAGCTGCTGTAATAGCAGTAATTTTTGGATTTTTTTCTGCCTGGTCTAATATTACATTGCTGAAGGCCTGTGTAAAAGTAAGGTGTTCATCTTTAGCAACAGAACCGTCTTCAATATTAAATGGTCCAACTCCATGATAATTTTCTGGATTTGTTTCTGCGGGTGTATAGCCTTTTCCTTTTTTTGTTATAACGTGAACTACAACAGGGCGTGAAAGATTTCTTACTTTTTTAAGAACGTTTTCAAGCACTGCTTCGTTGTGTCCGTTCAAAGGTCCTACGTATTCAAAGCCTAAATCTGTAAAGAGATTGTTTGCAAGTAAAAGTCCTTTTAATGAGCGCTTAAAACGGAAAATGAATTTGTCCATCGGGCGACCAAGACTTGGGATTTTAACAACAAGTCTTTCTACAACTTTATCTACTCTGTAACGGAAAGACTGATAGCCTTTTGTCATTGTAAGGCGGCTGAGATATCTTGAAACAGCACCAGTGTTCTGATCGATTGACATCTGATTATCGTTTAAGATAACAATAAGATTTTTTCGCATCTGACCTGCATTTGAAAGGCCTTCAAAAGCCATGCCACCTGTAAGAGCGCCGTCTCCTAATACTGCAATTACTTTTCCATCTTTTTTCTGGAGGTTCCAGGAAGTGAGTAAACCTAATGCTGATGAAATTGAAGTTGAAGAATGTCCGTTTATAAAAAAGTCGTGAGGGCTTTCCTGGGTATTTGTGAAGCCTGAAATTCCGTCTTTCTGGCGGAGTGTTGAGAACTGGTTGTAGCGTCCTGTCAAAAGTTTATGTGCATAACACTGATGGCTTACGTCAAAAATGATTGCATCATCTGGTGAAGAAAAAACTCTGTGAAGAGCAATTGTTAATTCTACTACACCAAGATTGCTTGCAAGATGCCCACCGTTTTTTCCTACTGTCTGAATAATTGTATTACGGATTTCCTGTGCGAGCTGCTTTAATTCTTTTTGAGAAAGATTTTTTATATCTGACGGCGAATTAATATTCTCTAACATATCATAAAAAAAGGGGCTGTCTAAAAAGAACAGTAATATTCTTTTTAGACAGCCCCTTATCTGAAACACAAGCTGTCTCGACCTAAAAACTACTTGCTCTTATGTCGATTTCTTCTAAGCATCTTCTTACGCTTATGTGTCGCCATCTTCTGGCGCTTTCTTTTCTTACCACAAGGCACGATGGCACTCCTACTTTATAAAGTTTGTATATTAT
>CAMKDH010000060.1 GCA_946411215.1 uncultured Treponema sp.
GATGTACTATATTTTCAGGGCTGTTCATTCCTTGCCTTCAATTATAACCGATTTAATTATAGAATAATACGTATTATCGTCTTCATTAAAAAATATTTCTTCAACAAGAATCTGCTGTTCTGTCAAATCTGTTCCATAATTAAACTCAAGCTTTTGTGGCGGAAAAATTGGAAGAAGAAATTCTGCTGTGTTTTTTTCATCAGGATTTTGTGAAGGAAGATTTGTAAAATCATTTTCGGAATATAAAACAGGATTTTTTCCGGAGACTTTTATACTTGCATATACAGGCTTTGTTTTAGAAATAATATTGATGCTTCTTATTGTGTCATCAAAGATTGTTTTATCTTTCCAGGTAAAATCAAAATCAATCTGCTGTTGTAAATCGGATGCTTCAAGAGTTATAACTTCAATCTGCTTTGCTTCAAACTTTTTGGACGAATAAAAAACCTTATTTACGATTAAAAGACTGAAGATTATGAAAAGATACATTGCGCTTAAAACAGAGGCATAAATCTTTTTCTTTGCGTATCGCTTTTTCATGGAATTCAAAATTCTGAGCCACATAAGATATACAGGTAAAAGAACAAGCGAAACTAAAAACGGGAACGTGTTGCTTTTTACAAGAAGTGTATGAAGGCTTTCTTTGTCCGAAACTTCAAAAAGAGCATTTACATACGGAATAAACGGAATGATTAAAAATACAAATAAAATAATATGAATCCAGTTTCGTCTGAAAATAAACGAAATCAGGGCTACAACAAAAATCATAAGGAAAATAGGGAACAGCGAAATATCAGCGAGTGTAAAAATCACAAGGTTTATAAAAGTATCTATTAATAAAAGAAAATCAAGGGAGCGGGTAGTGTACTTTTTTTGAAAAGTCAGGTTTGCCATGTAAAATGCAGAAACAAAAAGGGTAGCAATAGCAATCTGCAAAATAAAAAATCCGTATACGGTGTAATTTTGCGAACCCGCTTTTACAAATAAACTGTATAATCCTTTTCCTGCAAAAAATCCGCAGTAAGAAAGAATGTAGATTATTGGAAGTGCATACCAGATAGAACTTATTTCCTGCCAGAATTCCCTTTTGATATTTTTATTAATAAAGCCTATGCAAAAAAGAAATAAAAATCCCAGGACAATAATGATTATAATTGCATTTATGATTCTGAATTCCGAAAGCCAGATTCTTTTACCAAATATACGGAACATAAAGGTGTGCGAGTCATCTGGTTTTGTGCTTGATTTTTCAAAAGATAAAATTATGCTTTTTGCAACGCTTTCGATTTTTTCAGATTCTTTGATATTGCCTAAAATACATGGAATATCATAATTCAAAAGTGCAAGAAAAGTTTTGTCTGTAGCAAACGAATACTCTGCAGTCTGACTTATATAGTAAAAAGGTAGTCCGTCTGTGAGTTTTGCGCTGCTGTAGGCATCAAATATGTCTTTTAGCATCCAGGAAGGCGAATGATGTCCGTTACTGCCCGAAATAATTGAGTTTTTAGAGGAATTCAGGTTAAAAATATATACGTCGCTGTTGCCGTCTGAGTTTAAAGAACGTGCAAACACTTCTGAACCATAAATGATATTCTCCCGGGGGATATTCAGTCGGCTTCCATAACAAAAAACTGCAGTAGAATAGTAGTTTTGTTCGCGTAATAGCTCTAAAACCGATACAATATTGTCGCGAACATCCCATACTTCATCTATATTAAACAAAATAATCAGATTTTCAGAAGTTTTGATTTCATTTCCTATGTCTTTGGGTGAAAAGTTGACGATAATATTATAAGGCAGGCTGTTAGTACCACCTGCTGTAAGAAGTTGAACTTGTGGTTCAAAACCTTTTTTTTCCAGAAAATCAAACAGCTGGCCGCAATTGTTTTGGGCAATGAGATTGTTTGTGCAAAAAATGAGGAAAAAAATCATTAAAAGTGATTTTGTAAAAGGTTTCACTGGTTCAGTTTATTATTTAAGTGTTTACAATGCAAGTACCTTGTATTATAATAGTAATAACACAATTATAAAAAGTAAATGAGAAGGTGAAATGAGCGCGTCCGACAAAAAATTTATTATTGAATTACCTCTAAAAGTAATACTAACCGAAGATGGTGCTTCAAATTTTATCAGTCATAATAAAAAATTAATGCGTTTTAGACTTGCTGATAATGTTGATGAGTATGGTATTTCATTGAATAAATTTTCACCACAGTCAATTCAGAGCATGATTCTTTTGGACTACATCTCAAAAATTGAGATTTCAATGTCCGAATTTGTTTCTTCACGTCAGGAAGTAATGGATCTTTCAAAGGTCGTTGTTTATTCTTTGTTGTATAAACAGTTTGATCGTGATGTTTATGCAGCACTTATTCAGTGTGAATGTGTACGCAAGCATAACAGAGCAAATCCATCACACCTTATTGATGAAAAAACAAAAATGAGTGAACGCCAGCTCCGTTCAATCCTTCAGAACAAAGAAACAATTATCCAGTCGACAAGACGCAGCATATTGGACCCAATCTGGAAAGCCATAATGACAAATCCAGATTATTCTGATGAAGAAAAAAATATCTATCTTTTGATGTCAGAAAAATTCATGAATCGTCTTGGTCTTATGAACTGGTATATCATTACATTGTTCCATAAAGCCGATGGTGCAAATGAAATGTTCATTGCAATCCGAAACCTTTTAAGCTCTTACATGGAAAAATCTAAAGTTGCTGAATATATTTCGGTAATGGTTATGGAACTTGCCCTTAATAATGAAAATACTAACATCCGAAAAGAAGCTAGAAATATGTATCAGGATGTTGAAGATATAGATGCTTTGATTTTTGATCCTGAAGTCCGTGCAAAGATTGTTGCAGAGCTTCAGCGCAATCACGAACTTGTATTTATTTCCTGGAAGCTTGGTGGAGGTTCTTCATCAATTGGTAAACAAGGAAAGCTTTCAATTACACTTTACAACAAGGATGATGAGTTTCAGGAAGTAAAAGAAAATATTGATAACGCAAAATCATCAAATACAGCTAAAAAGACACTTATTGACTTTTACCGTGAACTTCCAGACGGACAGGAAGGTACTGACCTTGGTTTGTACTATCTTTCTTATCTTGATGATGCATGCAAGAAGGTTAATGTAAAGTTTGAATCTTTAGTAAACCAGTTCTCTGCCAGTGAGCTTACGGTTATTACGCTGAATTTCAACTTTTAATTTATGGTGAGACGTTTCTTTCAAACACAATTCATTCTTTTTCTCGTTGCGGCTTTTGCTCTTATAATCTGTTCATGTTCAAATAACGTTCCGGAATTAGGTAACTCAAGACTTGCTGTTATTTTTGATTATGATTCTAATGAGGAACTTCCTAAAGCGCGTTTAAGTATTTTTGTAGAATCTGTTTCCAATCCAAGACGTTTTGATACAATCACAGTTTCATCGAATCAGAATGAATATGTATGGCAGGCAAGTGATTTGATTCTTGCAGCAGATGCAGACAGAACTTATTGCGGTGTAACAAATTTTGTAATGCCTGCTAACGAAAAGATTCCTTCCGGCGAATATACTGTTGTTTTCCATCAGGCAGATGATGAACAGACAGAAATAAAAAGAATCCTGAGTTATGATAAATCGCTTTATGAAACAAAGGGCGCTGATGTTCCTCAGGTAATGAAGAAATTTTACAGCAGCAGAATGCTTACAATATATGATGCTTCTAAAAAAATTATTTATTATGGCCCACGCACTGCAGAGCTTTCTGATGCCCGTGGAATCTGGAACAATTACAGAGATGCTTCTGAATTCCAGGAATCCTGGATAAACCAGAGCGGAACAGTAATCTGCAATCTGCCAATGGAAAAAGTTGAGCCTGGAAAATAAAATAAAGAGTGATTATGGAAAATATGGAAAATAAAACAACAGACACAGACCCATTACCCAAGCCACAAACAGAACACAGAAGAACAGTAAAAACTTATGTTATGCGTTCCGGCCGAATGACAGCTGCACAGGAGCGCTCTTACAACGAACTTGCACCTGCATGGTGTATTCCTTTTGAAAATAAAAAACTCAATTTTATAGATGTATTTGGAAATACAAATCCTATTATTGTTGAAATAGGTTTTGGTATGGGCGACGCCACTGTAAAAATCGCCCAGGAAAATCCTGATATCAATTATCTTGGAATTGAAGTTCATAAGCCTGGAGTAGGCAAGGTTCTTAGCGAAATTAAAAAACGCGAATTAAAGAATCTTTATGTTATTGAATATGATGCGCTTGATGTTCTTGAAACAATGATTGGAGATAATTCTGTAAACGGCTTTCATATTTTCTTTCCTGATCCATGGCATAAAAAACGTCATCATAAACGTCGGCTTGTTCAGCGTCCTAAAACAGATTTGTTTGCACAAAAGCTCACTCCCGGCGGCTACATTTATTTTGTAACAGATATTATTGATTACGCAGAGTTTGCACTTGAACAACTGGAGCAGACTCCCCATCTTAAAAATAAATATCAGGGTTTTGCAGATCCTCAAGCCTGGCGTGCCCAGACAAAGTTTGAACGCAAGGGAATGGCTGCTGACCGTAAAATAACAGAATTGTTTTTTGAAAAAGAAGGATAATTTATTATGCCGGATCTTTTCACAACTCAACGTATATCGGAACTCGAAAAACTCATTACAAAATATCAGGCTTCATATTATAACGGCGAAGGTGAAATAAGTGACGCAGAGTTTGATGCTCTTTGGGATGAATTAAAATCACTTGATCCGGGCAATGCAATCTTGCAGAAGGTTGGCGCCGACTCCGGTAACTTTGAAAAAATCCATCATGTTATGCCAATGGGAAGTCAGGAAAAAGCTGCAAATCCTGAACAGTTTTTAGCATGGGCACAAAAGCATGAATATGAAGAATATCTTGTAGAATATAAACTTGATGGTGCTTCTCTTGAACTTCAATATGAAAACGGCTACCTGGTACGCGCAGTAACCCGTGGAGACGGTTCTATAGGAGACGACATTACTGCAAACGCAAAAAAAATGGGCGGCGTAAATACTGCAATTTATAAAGACGGCGAGCTTGTCCCATTTACAGGTGGAATCCGTGGTGAAGTAATAATGACTCACGAGGTTCACAAAAAGTATTTTTCCGACAAAGCAAACTGCCGAAATGCTGCCAACGGCCTTATGAAGCGTAAGGATGGAAATGGCAGTGAATACCTTAAACTCATTGTTTACGATGCACTTTCTACAGATGGAAAATCATACTTTACAAACGAAAAAGAAAAAATCTCGTGGCTCATGAGCTGTGGCTTTAATGTTGTTAGACTTGTAATTTGTAAAAATGCCGAGCGTGTAATTGCATATCGTGCAAAAATCATGGAAGAGCGCAAGGATATTGAATACGATATTGATGGCCTTGTTGTAAAAGAAAACCGCATAGATTTTGAAGATGCTTCACGTGCAAGACCAGACAGACAGATAGCTTTTAAATTTTCTTTGGAAGAAGCAACAACAGTTTTACGTGAAGTTGAATGGAGCCAGAATGGTGCAACATATACACCTGTAGCGATTTTTGACGAAGTAGAATTAAACGGAACAAAGGTTCAGCGCGCAAGTCTTGCAAATCCAGATACTGTACGAAAGCTTGGTGTTCAGATTGGAAGCCACGTAGTTGTTGTTAAGCGTGGAGAAATTATTCCAAAAATCGAAAGTGTAGTAGAAGAAAAAGATCTTAAAACAACACCAATTGAATTTCCATGTACATGCGAAACCTGCGGAACAAAGCTTGTTGATGACGGTTCAAGACTATACTGTCCGAATAAGGAATGTTCAAAACGCATTCTTCATCAGCTTTTAAAATTCCAGCAGGTAGTAGATATCCGAGACCTGGGAGAAACTCTTGTAACACAGCTTTTTAAGGACGGGCGCTTAAAGTCAATTTCTGATATTTACAGCCTTCAGGTAGAAGAACTTGTTCCATATTTCTTGAACGAAGAAAGCCAGGAAGCCGAAAAACGTTCACTTGGTGCCGAAAAGGTCTATAAAAGTATACAAGCTCATAAAAATATGACACTTCCTGTTTTCCTTGCGGGCTTTGATATAGAAGGCTTTGGCGAAACTCTTGCAGAAAAACTTGTACAGGCAGGCTTTAATACTCTTGATAAGCTTCTTGTTGCAACAGAAGATCAGATTGCCGATGTTTATGGATTTGCCCAAATCATGGCTCATAACATTGTGCAGGGACTTAGTGAAAATGCTGCCGAAATGCGTCGCCTTGTTCAAGACGGAATTATTACAATAGAGTCTGCTACAGGCGGTAAGCTTGAAGGAAAATCTTTCTGCTTTACAGGCGAGCTTGTAACAATGAAACGTCAGGATGCAGAACAGCTTGTAAAACAAAATGGCGGAACCTGCAAAAGCTCTGTTACAAAAGATTTAACATATCTTGTAACAAACGACACAACAAGCGGTTCAAGCAAAAATGTGAAAGCTGCTGCGCTAGGTATTCCGGTTATTACAGAAGAACAGTTCTTGAAATTATTATGAGTAAGCAAAAAAGCGTAATAGGCGAATTTCTCTTAACAGTTTTATTTCTTCTTTTTATTACGTGGATTTTTTTTGTTTTTGTTTCATATATAACTTTATATCATTCCGCATCTCAAATAGAACAGCCTGATCAACAGGAATATTTAAGAGTTCATTTATATGGTTCATCCTCTTCGCCGGACGGAAATACAATAAGCGCGTCTTTTTCTGTAGTCGATGCCGCAGGAAATGAAATTGCTGCAATTGAACGTTCCTGGTCTGGGAATTATCTTTCTGTTGATTTTGCCCAAGCGTCTTTCAAAGATAAGTTCTTTATTTTTCCTTTAAGAATCTACGGAAAAGAACGAATCATGCAGACAAATAAAGATCGCAAAGGCGGAACAGATTTAGAAAAATATTATGATGACAACAGACAGTGTCTGCTTTCTGGTTATGGATCTTCTCTTTACGAACGGCAGGAGCTTTATAAAATTTCACGCTTTGCAACAAAAAAACTTTTGATTGTTCCATCGTTTGGACATATTACAACATATTCAGTTGATCTTTCAGAATGTCGAAACGATGTTTACTATTCTATTCAAGTTCTTTCTGACGGGAAGATTATTGTAAAAGAAATTTAATTTTCTGATTTTTAGTTTTCAGATTCAAACGTAAAATCATCCATAAAGAATTCTGGCTTTACGGCACTTCCGTTAAGGCGCATTTCCCAGTGAAGGTGTGGGCCTGTAGCAAGTCCGGTTGACCCAGATTTAGCAATCAAATCGCCTTGTTTTACAGTATCGCCTTCTTTAACATCCATCGAAGAAAGATGATAATAAAGACTGTAAAGTCCTGGCAGGTGTTCAATTACAATAGACCAGCCTGTAGAAATACGGTTTTCTGCCATAACAACTTTTCCGTCGGCACAGGCTCGAACTTCAGAACCTTCTGGAATTCCATAATCATTTCCGTAATGAAGAGAGGTTGAAGATTTTCCGTTTGAATATGCGTAGGTGCGTCTGTCACCATAATAAGCTGTGTAACGGGTAGAAGTAGTAGGGCAGGTAAACTTTTTAAGTGTAAAAACATCTTCTGGCATTGTTGTAAAAAGGATATTGTTAAGCTTTTCAATCTGTGCCATGCGTTCAGGACTTACATCAGTTTTGATTGCTGTGTTCGAAGCATCAAGTTCAATAACTTCTTCTATAAATTTGCGAGGTTTAAAAGTTACAGGAAGATTAAACTCACCGGAATCATCATCACCAAAAGAGAAGATAACTTTAAGGGAATAATTTCCGCTTGTGAGCCATGGAGAAACAGGAATACCACAAAGCATATCTGTATATGTCTGATTAGATTTCTTCTTTCCGATTGAATAAAAGTTTGCTTTCTCTATAACTTTTTTATCCTGATAAAGCTGGAGTGCACCACGCTTTTCGTTGTCATTTTTATTCTTCTTGTGATTTTTTGGAACGGTAACAGACATCCTTACAAAAACTGCATCGCCTGGAACAAGAGTTTCATTATAGGTTACCGAAAGGTGATAATTTTTAGACTGGAAAACTGCTGTCTTAGCAAAACAAAAAGAAACCTGAATAAAGGCAGCCAGAATAAAGATTATTTTTTTCATTTTAATCATGATTGTCGTACTTCCTTAATCCTGAATTGCGGCGTTACATTGCCGTTGAAATAGTTATAAACCATTGTATAAAGAATATCGTAATTGTGCCCAACTATAATATCCTTGTTGAATCGTTCTGCCTGACCAAAGAACATTCCGGGGAATTTAAACTTTCCGCTATCAAAAACAAGCTTAAGCGAATAAGGTTCTTTTTTACCTTGAACCGTTGCTTCACAAAGCTTTATATTTTTTGTAACAAGCAGAAGCTCTTTGTTTTCGGCACCAAAAGGTTCCATTGTGTTAACAATCTTAAACGATTCTGGAGACAAAAAATCCGATGGAATTTCTGCATCTATATTAATATCGAGATTTTCTTCTTCTAAGTTTATAGAAGGAAGCAGTTCTTTGATTTTTTTATTAAAAAGTTCGAGTCGTTCGTTTCCAAAGCTAAAGCCCGCTGCTGCATTGTGTCCGCCATAATTAATGAAGAAGTCTCCAAACGAAGAAAGGAAGGATGTAGTAATAAAGCCTCGGCAGCTTCTCATTGAGCCTTTGTAAACACCTTCTGATTTTGTGATTATGATTGCCGGTACATTTTTTTCCTGCATGAGTTTGCCCGCAAGATTTCCTGTTATGCCTGGATGGATTTCTTCATCTACAATAATGCAAAGCTTCTGTTCATTTTCGGAGATGCTTTGTTCTACTGTTTCTTTTATTTTGTAGTAGGCCTTGCTTACAAGATCTTTTCGCTGGTCATTTAGTTCTCTGATTTTGATTGCAAGTTGAGTTCGTTTTTTGGGGTCTTCACAAAGCAACAGCTCAAGCGCAACATCTGCCTGTCCAAGTCTTCCAGCTGCATTCAAAGCTGGTGTTACTGTCCACGAAATATCAATTGATGTAAGCGCTTCTGCATTTATTTTAAGCTCGTTAAAAAGTTCTGCAAGTCCCGGGCGTGGTCCGTCTTTCTTAATTGAATCAATTCCGTTTTTTATAAAAAGTCTGTTTTCATTTTGAAGTGGCATAATGTCTGCAATTGCTGCCAGCGCAACAAGCTGCATATCGCGTCGTTCATTTGTAAGATAGTTTTTATTTTTCAGACTGATTACTTTGTTGCAGTAAGTCACATAAAGATTAAAAAGTGTATCAAGCGCAGTTGTTTCTTCTTCGTGATATTTTGCAATTCTAGAATTATTCTGCAATTGATTTACTGAAAGATTTTTTACAGACGGAATAACTTCGCTAACCTGATTTTTTAAATCATAAATATTAAATTCAATTCCCGAGCCAAAAATCTGTGCAAGTTCTGATTTTGTTTTATTGGCGTCCCAAGCGTAAATTACCTGGCCTTGCAAAAAGTATGGAAGTTTTAAATCATAAATGGAAGTTTTGCCTGGAATAATTTTTTCGTTAAGATCTTTGACTTTTACAAGATTTTTAATTTTTACACAGTTGATTTGAACAGTTGGTGTGGTCCCTGTGCCTGTCGAAGGGGCATCAGAACTATCATTAATTTCAACATCCAAAATACAAATTTCCGAATTATAAAAATCAGTGTGCGAAAATCTTAGTGCAGAAACAAGCTTATACGCAACAGCCGCACCAGAAATATCTGCAAAAGGGTAGCCCGAATCTTTTTCTTTTGGGTCAATAATAACAATTGCCTCTGGAAGATTTTCCGGCGCATTGTGATGATCTGTTACAATTACATCAATTCCAAGAGAAGTTGCATATGCAATTTCGTCATAGTTAGAAATACCGCAGTCAACTGTAATAATCAGCGTACCGTCCTGATCTGCAAATTCTTCAACTGCTTTTTTTGAAAGACCATAGCCGTCGCTTTCCAAAGGAAGCCTGCACTGAACATCAAGTCCGCGAGATTTAAGATAATCATAAAGGATTGTTGTGCTTGTAACACCATCAACATCGCGGTCACCAAAAATCAGAACTTTTTCGCCTTCTTCTTCTGCCTGAGTTATTCGCTCAACAGCATCTTCCATAGATTTAAAAAGAAACGGATTATGCTGAAATCTTAAATCGCTTTCAAGATAATAAAGTATGTCTTGTCCAGTTGTAATTCCACGGCGAACAAAAATAGACGCTAAAAGCTGGTCAATGCCGTATTTTTTACATAGAGGCTCTATCTGCTGTTTGGAAACAGCACTCTTAATCCAGTTATTCAAAATGTATCCCACCCATATATCGTACGGAACTTTCTGTGGAAATTTATAATATTCCTGTTCCTGTTTTTATACTGTTTAATTCTGTTTCAAGGTTTAATTCCAAAAGAAAAAATACAAGAGACTTAAGCTCATCGTAAACGTTTTTGGATATCTTGAGCAATCGTACCTGCGAAGGCTGTAAAAGAGAAATTGCAGCAAGATAATTTACTGCCTCTCTGCTAACTTCAAAGCAATACTGTCCGGAACTGGTTTCCTCAAAACAATTTTCATATCTATTATAGTACGAATTTGAATTAGGTGCAAATGCTCCGGCAACAGTTGCATCTGGTTGGATTCCCATAAGCTCAAGGTAACGCCACAAAAATCGTATAAGTCCAAGTCGTGATTGTTCTTCATCACAAAGCTCCATGCCGTCTAAAAATCCGGAAATCAATTTAAAACAAACTTCAGGGCTTCCTGCACAATGTGTTTTAATAGCAAGCTCTGCTGCAAGGGATGCGGCATACATTTTAAAAAGATTTTCTCCAAACGACTGATGATAATTTGAAACTTCTATGTCGCTTATCTTCGTCTGTTTTTTTTCGGGATTTTCATAAAGCCAGATTTTCCCAGAATGCCACAAAGCCACCAGTGACTTTAGTTTTGATTTTGGACCGCCGTAAAGAGTTGCGTAAATGATTCCTTTTTCGGGGGTTAAAAGAGTAACGGAGCTGTTATTCTCGCCAGTTTGTTTGATATTAATAACAATGGCTTGTGTATAATAGCTCCGTTGCATCGATATTTACCTTGGATTAATTATTTTCCCTGTCCGTAATATGCATTAGGTCCGTGCTTTCTCATATAGTGCTTGTTTACAATATAATCAGGAAGCGGAGTAGCCTCAGGATTTAATGCAAGAGTGTTAAGTGCCATTTTGCAGATTTCTTCAAGTACTGTTCCGTTGTAAACTGCTTTTTCTGCATTTTTTCCCCATGCAAAAGGACCGTGACCACCGCACAAAACCATATTTACTTCGCTTGGATTAAGTCCAAGGTCGGCAAAGTGTTTTACAATGAGGAGGCCTGTTTCTTTTTCGTAGTCGCTTTCAACAGCTTCTTTGCTGAGATATGGTGTACAAGGAATTGCCTTCTGGATATGGTCTGCGTGAGTAGTTCCAAAAAGAGGCACACTGCGAACTGCCTGAGCCCAGCTAACAGCATAGGTAGAATGTGTATGAATAATTCCACCGATTTCTGCACCCATTTCCATTCCAAACTTCTTATAAAGAATTGCGTGGGTAGGGGTGTCGCTCGAAGGATTCATAGAACCGTCAACTTTATTACCGTCCAGATCAATGATTACCATAGATTCTGGTGTAAGTTCTGGATATGGTACTCCGGATGGTTTGATTGCAAAAACGCCCTTGTCTTTATCAAAGGCAGAAACGTTTCCCCATGTATAAAGCGCCAGATGATTTTCCGGGATTTTCATGTTGGCTTCATAGGCCTGAAGACGAATATTTTCATAAGTCATAATTTATTCTCCAATGTGGATTGCCACGTCGCTACGCTCCTCGCAATGACAACGTCTTCGTCATTGCGAGCCCGAAGGGCGTGGCAATCCACTTATATGTTACAATGTATTTACTGCTGCTCGTTCAATTTCCAAACCTTTCATATATCTTTCAAAGAAGATGTTGAATGATTCAACCAAGTCTGCTTCAGGTGCAGATGTTGTCTTTTTACAGCTGCCGAATACTTCTGAATTAAGGAAGTCTGGCAAAACTTTTCCCTTAGAATCTGCACTGTATGCTGCGAGCAATGCCATTCCCCATGGACCACCTTCACCTGCAGTTTCCATAGCGCTAACACTTGTTTTCATAGCAGCAGCCATATATTTAAGTCCAGCTTCTGTCTTAAAGTATCCGCCGGCACCAGTCATGCTTTCTACAGGAACTTTTTCCTTATCGTAAAGAATATCCATACCTGCGCGTAGTGCTCCAAGAGAAGCAAACATCTGAACACGCATAAAGTTTGCAATGTTGAATTTTGCATTTTCTGCGCGGGCAAAAAGAGGACGTCCGCTTGTAAAGCCTGTGATTGTTTCACCAGAAAGATAGTTGTAAGCTAAAAGTCCGCCACAATCTTTATCTGCTTCAAGAGATTTATTGATTAAATCATCAAAGAATTTTCCAACCTTTGGAGTGTTTGCTTCACCGCACATTGTAACTGCAACTTCGCGGAAAAGATCCATCCAGTAGTTGTG
>CAMKDH010000061.1 GCA_946411215.1 uncultured Treponema sp.
AACCTGTAGCAATAAAAATTAGGTCAAAGTGTTACAAAAATGCTTGACCACAACAGTTGCCACTGATTGCAAGATATTGTGAGAAGTTAGGTAAACATGAAAAGGATGCGGTATATTACTTGACGGATCGGAGCGAGACGGAAGAATTTGAGTTTATTAGATGCTTGTGCATTTATGATTATACGGAAGAAGAGTTGTATTCGGCTGCAAAACATTTCTCACCTGCCTTAGACTTATATTTGCGGAAATTTTCCTTTGATGGTGTGAATACAAAAGTCTCTGATTCAGATATTGCTTTGCGAGATATATTAACACAGTATTTCCAAGAATATAAGGTGCAGAAAATAACTAATAGGATTCATCCGTCGTTTGAGAATACTATTAACAAATTTGCAATAGAAAGACCATACAATAAGTTGCGTCCGAGAAGTAGTATTATATCTCAATTAGACAAAGAGAATGCCGAATTATTCTTTTTTGATGCCTTGGGAGTAGAGTATTTATCTTTTATTAAGGCAAAATGTGAAGAGTATGGACTAATTGTTGAAATTTCGATAGGACATTGTGAACTTCCGTCAATAACAGAAAAGAATAAAGAGTTTATTCAGTATTTTGGTGGGAAATATAGAAAAATTGATGAGTTGGATGAATTAAAGCATCACAGTCAGATTTATGATTATGAAAAGATAAAAGAACCTATTCATATTTTTAGGGAATTAGAAATAATAGATGAAGAATTGAGGAGAATTCAATCATTATTGGTTCAGGAAACTATTACTAAGGCAATTATTGTTTCGGATCACGGGGCAAGCAGATTAGCTGTTATTTATGGACATGAGAATTCTTCGCCGTTAGTGCTTGATGAAAAAGCACAGCATAGTGGAAGATGTTGTCCGGCAGAGGATAATCCTAATATTCCGTATGCTGCATATGAAGATGGTTTTGCAATTCTTGCTAATTACGAACGGTTTAGAGGTGGTAGAAAGGCAAATGTGGAAGTTCATGGTGGAGCAACATTAGAAGAAGTTGTTGTTCCTGTTATTACGCTTAGTAGAAAACCGGAGAATATTGAGTATTGTTTCACTGATCCAATAATTATACTTAAGCAAAAGGATGTAGCGACATTGACATTATATTGTAATGTACCTATGAATAAGCCAAGGATACTTGTTGGTCAGACATTTTATGATGGTGAATTTGTAGCAGACCAAAAGCATGCGAAATTTATAATGCCAGAATTGAAACGAAGTAGGGAATACATAGCGGAAATATATGATGGAGATACCAGTTTATCGGTGTCACTAAAGTTCAAGATACAAAAATCTATGGGACAAGAAGTTGACTTATTCGCATAGATAGTAGTTTAGGAGGCGCATCTGATGAGTGAATTTGAATATAATGATTTGGACAGACCAGTATTAGAAAGACTTCGAGATTGTTTTGATCAGATGGTAGTATATAAGGACTTGAAGAAGAGCAATTTTATCTCTTCATTTAAACTTCCTTCATTTATGCGAGATTGGGTATTGAAACGGTTTCAAGATGATGAGGGAGTTATTGAGATTGAAGGAGCAACTGGTTTCATAAAAGAATTTATTCCCAAAAAAGAAGACTGGAAAGCAATAAAAAATCGAATAGTTAATTATCAAGAACAAGTGAAGTTTCTTGCAAAAATATCTATAGAGATTGATATCAAGACAGGAGATATCTCATTTGCATTGCCAGATTTTGGTTTGAGTTTTAAGGAGACTGTTATACCACGAAATACATGGGAAATGTATGGAGAAGCCTTACTTAGAGCAGAGGAAAATTGGGGGATTGTGGAATTAGGCTACCAATTTCCAGAAGATAGAAAGCCAGGAAAAATAAAACTGATAAGCTTTAAGGATTTTTGTCCATACCTTGAATTTGGAAGTGTGAAAGGAATGGAAATGGATAAATATCTTGAACTAAAAGAAAAATTTGAAGCAAATAGAGATGATGAAAATGCTGTAAAAATGGCGGCGTATATGAGGAATTTGTTTTCATTTTATAGTTTATCAACACCTAAAAGGAAAGCAATTTACAAGGATTTTCTGAAATCTGAGAAACGCAAAAAAATAATTGACTGGGATTTGCTTAACAGATGTTATGCAGATGAACATAGAGAATTTCATTATTTTGTGATGGATTATCTTGTGGCAATGCAGAAGTTTTTAAAATTCGATGATGTATCTCATATAGAAAAATATATCAAAACAAATCAATGGTGGGACACAATAGACGGACTTGATAGAATTGTCGGGAATATAGCTTTTACAGATGAACGAATAAATGACCTAATGTTGGAGTGGTCAACAGATGAAGATTTTTGGGTGCGCCGAATTGCTATTGACCACCAGCTTTGTAGGAAAGAGCGAACAAATACGGAATTGCTTGAAAAAATATTAGTGAATAACTTTGGCAGTTCAGAGTTCTTTATCAACAAAGCCATCGGTTGGAGTCTGAGAGATTATTCTAAGACAAATCCGGATTGGGTAAGAAATTTTGTTGAAACTCATAAAGACAAGATGGATAAATTGAGCATCAGAGAAGCAAGCAAATATTTATAAGTCAAATGGGAAACACAAAATCCTAGTCTTGTGGAGAGATTGAAAGCAACAGAAGATTTGAATTCTCACTTGAGCTATTTTAAGGGATTTAATAACTGTTATATCTTGTTATGAAAATCTCGTCAAACCCTTGAAAATACTAAAGTTTTTGTGGGTGTCCTCTCCGTCACATCTTGTATCGTGTTATATCGTTTTACCCTTGGTTATGAACTCTGATAAGGGAAAAAACAAGGGAAAGAAAATCTGGTAACAACTTATAACAAATTATAAAAATGGCAGTTGGAACTGGATGAAATGCTTATAATACATTTCTATGAAAGGAAGGATAAGATGAGATTGGTATATGCTCGCCTTGCTTTGAACGGTGAAATGCAGGCATGGGTGGATGCGATTGATAGTTTGGCAGTCTGGTGATTTCTATAAATGTTTTATGATAAAATGTTGGCAGAATATCTAGGCTTGGTGTGATAAAATAAAAGAAATTAACTTACTAGAGAATTATCGAGTAGGAGATATTTGGCAATTTAATAGCTTTGCCTACTATGTGCGTGACAAGGCTATTCTTGGAGAGGAGATTTATTCAGGGATTATAAGTTGAAAAACTTGATTTTAAGCGGATGCTACGGAAAGTAGCGTCCGTTTTTTGATTTGTAAACAGGTGTTGGTGGTGCTACTTTTTCATTTTGTGTAAGATGCGAGTGTAAATCAAAATACTGATGGAGGCATTGTTATGAGTAACAAAAAAGAAATCATTATCAAGGCAACTAAACTTAAAAAGAGTTTTATCACAGGTGACACAGAGCAGACAATTTTTGAAAATCTAGACCTTAATATATATAGGGGTGACTTCACTGTGATTATGGGTAGTTCAGGTGCAGGCAAGTCCACACTGATGTACTCCCTTTCGGGAATGGACAGGCCCAGCTCGGGCGAGGTTGTTTGGAACGACAAAACAATTACATCTTTAAGTGATGATAGGCTGGCAATTTTCAGACGAAAGAACTGTGGTTTTGTTTTTCAGCAAATCTATCTTCTTGATAAGATGAGCCTTATGGATAATGTACTTACGGCGAGCGCATTGTCAGGAGCAAGCAAAAAGGACTCAGTGAAATATGCCAAAGAGCTTTTCGAGCTTGTTAATATTCCTGAGATAACACGCAAAAAGTTCCCATCTCAGGTGTCGGGCGGTGAGGCTCAGCGAGCAGGCATTGTAAGGGCAGTTATAAATAAACCCGAGATTCTCTTTGCCGATGAGCCCACAGGTGCACTGAACTCAAATAACTCAACTGCGGTTCTTGATGTTTTTACAAAGCTTCATAATGATGGTCAGAGCATTATATTGGTAACTCATGACAAGAAAACAGCATTAAGAGGCAACCGTGTGTTGTATGTTAAGGACGGCAAGATCTACGGTGAGTGTGACCTTGGGGTTTACACAAATGAAAGTAAAGACCGTGAAGCAAAGCTAAACAACTTTTTAACAGAAATGGGATGGTAATATGAAAAAAATAGCAAATCAGATTTTATACAACTTAAAAAAAGAGAAATCCTCCTTTATATCATTCGGCGTTATCATTCTGATAACTGCTCTAATATTAAATTGTGCAGCGGTTTTGCTGTGTCAGGTAGATAGGGCTTATGATACAAAGTTTGAAAAGTTAAGCACCGCAATGCTCAACGCAATTGTTCCTGAGGTCCAGAACAGCAGTGAACTTGAAAAAGCAATTGATGAAATCGAAAAGGTAGAGAAAATCGAAAGCTATACTGCTATTATGACAGAAGCTACAGTCAAAGATTTCAACGGTGCGGATTTTACAATGAACACAGTGTTTTATAACATTGATGACAAGCGTACTCTTAACAATTTTGAACTTGTGAGTGAAAGCGAAAATGATGTTGACAATCCAATCTATATTCCACTTTATGTTTCCAACTTTGGTGGATTTGCTTTGAATGATGAAATCGTTTATGCAATTGATGGCAAGTCCCATAGTTTCACCGTAGCAGGTGTAATTGAAGAAATGCAGTACGGCAACTATGGTTCGGGTTTGCTGTGTGCCTATTTACCAAAAGAAGAGTTTGCAGAGTTTGCAGATTCTTATAGTGACAAGGCTGTGGTTGAATATTCAATGAGCGTAAAGAACGATGCAAGCCTTGATAAAGTGAAAGATGATGTCAGCAAAGTAATTGAAAACAAAGGTGCTATGGCGTTATCAATCCTAGACAGCGAAAGCATAAAGGGTACACGAACAATGGTTACGGACCTGCTTGTTTTGATTTTAGCTGCGTTTGCACTAATCATCCTTGCAGTTAGCGTATTCCTAAGTAACTTCAAAGTTAAAAATGCTATTGAGTCCGAAATTACAAATATGAGTGTGCTTAAAGCTCTGGGTTATACAAGTGCTCAGATTGTAGCGAGTATCACACTGCCTTATGCTATTGTTTCGCTATTGTTTGCAATTCTCGGCATTGGTCTGTCTTACACTTTACTTCCTGTGCTTTGCTCAGTGCTTACTGTTCAGTCAGGTTTTTCGTTTGCTGTTAGCTTTGATTTGCTGAGCTTTGTATGTGTGGCTTGTATTCTTTGCGGTGTTGTTTCGTTCTTCACATATATATCCGCACGAAAAATCAAGAAAACTCAGCCTATTGACGGCTTAAGAGGTAATACAAGTTCAAAGTACACAAAGAAAAATTATTTTCCGCTTGAAGAAACCAGAGGCAATACAAAATTCCTGCTTGTCTTAAAGCAGATGATAGCTTCTACAAAACAGAATATAATGCTCTTTCTGGTGTCTTTTGTGCTGACGGTTCTCATAGCATTTTCAGGCACACTGTTCTACAATGTAGTAGTTGAGCCGGATAATTTTATGTCTGCTTTGTCAGACGAAGTAGCAGATGTGATTATTTATCCTAAAAGCGACAGCATGAGTGAGCTTGAGTCAAAACTTGGTAACGATAATCGTGTGCAAAATTCATTGAAATATATGTCTGCAATTGTTAAAATTGAAGAGAAAACAGTGACTGCTTTTGCCTGCGAGGACTTCTCAAAGGTGAGAAATGATGTATGTTATATGGGTGAAAATCCGAAAGATGCAGATGAAATCGCTTTGGGCAGTGCTTTTGAAGAAAATTTTAAAATCGGTGATACAGTCAGCGTGACGGTGGACGGTATCACAAAAAGCTTTCAGGTTACAGGCTTTGTGCAAAGCGTAAACTTACAGGGCGAGCTTTGTGAACTCAGCATAGAAGGATACAACAGTCTCTTTAACCAAAATCAGACTCCATACCTTTATGTGTATCTTGAAAATGCTGAAAATGCCGAAAAGATTACAAAGGAATATAAATCCGATTACTCGGCATTGGTAGCAGACACAGTGAATTCTTACAAACTTCAAACTGAAGCACAGGATATGTATATGGGTATTACCGTGGTGCTTGTAGTTGCAATTTTTGCGGTAACAATTCTCGTTGTGCTATTTATTCTATATATTGTTATCAAGTCCCTGCTTGTAAAAAGAAGACAGCAACTGGGCATTTACAAAGCAATGGGTTACACAAGTTCACAACTTATTTTGCAGACAGCAGGCTCATTTATGCCTGTGTCGATTATAGCAATCATGCTTTCAAGTGTGTTGGCACTTTTCTATATGCCTGCTATCTATCAGTTTATTTTTGAGACTTTGGGTGTTATGAAAAATAATATTGAGATTTCATTAGGCTTTTTAGTGCTATTTGCAGTAGTTCAGATTTTAGTAAACATTATGATAAGTATTATTTTGTGTATGCCGATAAGAAAGATTTCAGCATATGCACTCATTAAGGAATAAGGAGAGACAAAAATGGATTTTGGTGATAAATTAAAGCAGTACAGATTAAAAGAGGGACTTTCTCAGGAACAGCTAGCTGAGAAAATCGGAGTAAGTCGTCAGGCGATAACAAAGTGGGAGACCAAGCGAGGCCTCCCTGATGTTGAAAATATGATTATCCTCGCAGAACTTTTCAAACTCACTCTCGATGAGCTAGTGCTTGAAGAGGTCAAAAAGCAGGAAGAAAAGCCGGTGATTTTTGAAAGTGAAACCGTTTATGATATTGATATGGGAAAGCATTTTGACATAAACTTGGGCGGTGCAAGGAAAATTACCATCAAAACAGGCGTGGATGAAAAAATCCACATTGTGCTTTCTTCTGAAAGCCTTGCTGAAATTGGCTCTCTTTTTAAGGTAAAACTTGACGAGAAGCGTAATAAGTTGGATGTCGAGCTTGTAAACAAAAAGGGCGTCAGCCGTTTTGAAGCACAGGAAAGCGTGGATATTACACTCCTGCTTCCCGAAAAGTTCACCGAGCATGCAGAGGTGGGTGCAAGTGCTAAGGAACTTTTTGTTGAGGATTTACGCCTGAGCAGACTTGAGTATGACGGCGATGCAGAAAAGATTTTTATCCGCGACACACAGGGAAGTTTGGAGTTTACTGCAAAGACTGACTACGAAATTTTCATTTCAGGTAATTGTACAGAGCTTGATGTAAACCAGTTCAAAGCGAAAGCAATTGTTCACCTTGAAAATGCGGATAACTACAAATTCTCAAATAACGGCAGAAAATGTAAGTTCATCACCCGTAAAAACGGTGAAACCGTTGAGCTTGAAAAAAACGAAACTGCCGAAAACATAATCAGCACATCAGGTATATTCTCTGAGCTGATTGTTGAGGTTGAGAGATAAATTCGAATTTGTAGAATTGTTGGCCTCTTATTGGTATAAAGGAGAATGTTTTGAGATTAAGACCATATATAGAATGTAAAGATTATGATGAAATAAAAGATTGGATAACAGAAGAAAGGACACACGCTATGTGGTGTGCTAATTTAATCAAGTTTCCAATAGAAAAAGGTGATTTTGAAAGAGTAATGAAAGAGGCTGCAGAAAGATTTGGAGATAGTCCATATGTGGCAACTTCAGATGATGGAGAACTTATAGGTTTCTTTTGTTATTCAACAAATCTAGAAACTAATGAAGGAATGCTTAAATTTGTAATGACAAATCCAAAATACAGGGGTAAAGGATTTGGAAAGGAAATGCTGAAATTAGCAGTTTTATATGCATTTGATATTACAAAAGTCGAAGCAGTTCATTTGAACGTGTTTCCAGAAAATATAAAAGCAAAAAAATGTTATGAAGCTGTTGGTTTTACAGAAAGAAAGACCGACCTGAACGCATTTGCCTATAAAGACGAATCGTGGGACAGATGTAATATGATTATTAAAAGTAGTTAACAAATCTCAGTCTCACGGAGAGATTGAAAGCACACATGAATTTGAAGTTTATGAAGAACATGTTTGTTTATAACTAAAAATGATGTTGTATTTTTCGGGGTAATCTGTATCATTAAAGTAGTAGTGTTGAAAGGAGGGAACTTTTATGTGCAAAAGATATGTTATTGCTCAGTAGTCTGAGCTTAAAATAAAATGAATAGTTAAGCTCGGATGAATCCCCACATAAATAATAGGAGGATTAAAATGAGCTATATCAGTGCAGAAGATGTTCTGCCAAAAGAATTAATAGAAACTATTCAGCAGTATGTTAGTGGAAAAAGTATATATATTCCATGCAAGGAGAAAAAAATCTGGGGAAGCCAGACTAAAACAAAGCAGTATTATAAAATGCGAAACCAAGAAATATGCATAAAGCATAAAAATGGAGTTTCGATAAAAACACTTGCAACCACATATTTCCTAACTGAAAAGAGTATACAAAGAATCATAAGAACAACTTCCGAGATGGATGCTTTTGTTCAATGAGTTTGAATTCGATAAAAGTATATCATCGTTGTGGGGGATGTGGTAAGAAACAGGAGTTTGTTAATTCAGGGAAGTTCAGAGTCAATGCTAATGGTAATCGGGTTGATGTATGGCTTATATACAGATGTAAAAAGTGCAAACATTCTTGGAATCTGACAATTTATGAAAGAATAAGACCCTCAAAAATTAGTCAAAATGATTATGAACTTTTTATGGAAAATGATTGTGATTTTGCTTTGAAATATGGAAATGATATAGATTTTTTGAAGAGGAATAAAGCTGAATTTAGTTAAGTTGATAAGCCGGGTATTTTCTATTCGGCTTATTACTATTGGAGGATATAATGAAGAAATACAAGTATATTACATTAAAGGAAGAACCAACAATAAAAGAGTTGGCAGCAGAATGGTTTCATAATAAATGGGGCGTTCCTACAGAAGTTTATCTGGAATGTATGGATGCATATTTACGTAATGAAACCGAATATGGATGGTATCTTTGTTTAGACGGAAATCTAATAATTGGCGGACTGGGTGTTATTGAAAATGATTTTCATGACAGAAAAGATCTTGCGCCGAATGTATGTGCTGTTTTTACAGAAGATAAATACCGTTGTCAGGGAATTGCAGGAAATTTACTGAATATGGTTGTGGACGATATGAAATCAAAAGGTGTTTCACCAATCTATCTTGTTACTGACCATATTGGGTTCTATGAAAAACATGGATGGGAGTTTTTGTGTATGGTGCAAGGCGATGGTGAGCCTGATATGACAAGAATGTATATACACAAATAAAAATGGGAGCACGCTGAAATTTCAGGCTTCTTGTGAGCTTGAAAGCGTTTAAAGATTTGAAGTTTATGTTGTGAAAAAGATGTCTATTAACTTAGATGTCTTTTTTGTGAAAAAAAGTACTGAAACTAATTTCTAGTTCACTTAGGCTTATTATAGGACGTCCAAATAATATGATTTTTACTGCTTTACAGGAGGAAGTTTTGATGAAGAAAGTTTTAGATACTTATTCAAGTAAAAACGATATAAATATAAAACAGATTGTAGCTTATAAAGATAACGTACTTGAAATTGAAGAGTATAAAGATGGTTTTAAAAAGGAAGATACAATGAATGTAATGAGTGTAACAAAATCTGTAACATCATTGCTGATAGGTATTGCCGTTGACCAAGGTTTGATAAATAGTGTAGACGACTTTGTTATGGACTATTACAAGGAAATTTATACTCCTAAAAGAGGAGAGAAAACTATATATAACGTTACAATCAAGCATTTGCTTACAATGACAGCACCTTATAAGGGAAAGAGCGAACCTTGGACAAAGGTTTGCACATCGGAAGATTGGGCACTGACAACATTGGATGTTTTGGGTGGTCGCAAAGGTATCACGAATGAATTCAGATATCACACTCTTGGCATTCAAATCCTTTTGGGAATTATCAGAATTACAAGTGGTATGAATGTGCTTGACTTTGCTAACGAATATCTTTTTAAACCTTTAGGAATTGTACCAAGAAGTAATGCAGGTTGTGAGAGCAAAGAAGACCAGTTTGAGTATTTAATGAACAAAAACGACCACGGAAAGGTTTGGTTTTTGGACCCGACAGGTATGCCAACAGCAGGTTGGGGATTATCCCTTTCTGCTTATGAAATGGCACAGATAGGTTTGATGGTGCTTAATAACGGTGTTTATAATAATACTCGTATTATAAGTGAGAATTGGATTGAAATGATGACAAAATCCTACATATCTACCGATGAGAAATTTGGAAATCAGGATTATGGTTTTTTGTGGTGGCTTCCTCACAGAACAAGAGATGTAATTGCCGCTATTGGTGATGGTGGTAATATTATATATGTTGATAGAAAAAATCAAATTGTAGTAGCCATAACGGCACATTTTAAGCCTATGGTTTTTGACAGAGTAGAATATATTGAAAAAAACATTGTTGAAGCATTAACAGAGAGATAAATTTCAGTCTTACGGAGAGATTGAAAGCAACAGAAGATTTGTAGTTGCAGGATTACTAAGTTCAATTTTCTTTGCAAAAGTTTTTTTTGAAATAAGTATTGACTCCGACGTTACGTAATAGTTTATACTAAAGTCACCAAGTCAAGGGAGGAAATAGTAATGATGACAGTGCATGAAGTGAGTAAGCTTGCCGGAGTGAGTATACGCACTCTACAATATTATGACAAGATTGGTCTTTTTCATCCGACGGGATACACCGATGCAGGCTACAGACTGTATGACGATGCAGATTTGGAGCGCCTTCAACACATACTACTGTTTCGCGAATTGGAGTTTCCTCTTAAAGACATCAAGGCAATTATAAATAGTCCAGATTTTGATAGAAGCAAAGCTTTGGAACAGCAGATAGAGCTGCTTAGGCTTAAGAAGGAACATATTGAGAACTTGATGAACTTTGCACTTGGAATAAAAATATTAGGAGTGAAACATATGGATTTTAAGGCTTTTGATAGAAGCAAGTTGGATGAATATTCCAGACAGGCAAAGGAATTATACGGTAGCACACCGGAATACAAAGAAATGGAAGAAAAGCAGAAGAATCGTACTGAGGAAGATGAGAAAATCTTAGCAGATAGATTTATGCTACTATTTAAGGAGGCTGGAGAAATAAAGAATAGTGACCCAGCATCCGCTGACGCACAGAATCTTATAAAGAGAATACAAGATTATATTACAGACAACCTTTATACTTGTTCAAATAAGATTCTGCGTGGATTAGGAAAAATGTATTCAGGTGGCGGAGACTTTACAACGAATATCGATGCTTATGGTGGTGAAGGTACCGCAGTCTTTGTAGCAAATGCGATAGAGATTTATTGCGATAATGCAGAGTAAATTTTATTGTTACAAAGGCAATAACAAATTTTAATTTGCAGGTTAAGTTATAGACAGCATAAAAGAATGATAATATATTGAATGACGTAAAAAATGTAAGAGCACCGACCGAAGTCAGTGCTCTTCTAACATAAATACATCTTCAACAAGCAGATTGAAATATGCTGCAATACGAAGCATAAATTCAGCGGATGGTGCCCGTTCACCACGTTCCACCCTGCCGATGGTTTTTGTGCAGAACCCGGTGGCAGAGGCTAAATCCTCTTGGAGAAGACCACGTTCTTCACGAATTTCTTTAAGGTTATTAACGACCGCCATAGTAAACACCTACTTTCATACATTCTTTATTACCAAGGATAAAAAAATGTTGTCCTAAAATACGGACTCGTTTATTGCAGAAAATCTCTAAGCTCATTCGGATGATTCTTTCCAACCACTTTTCCAAGAATATCAAAGCGGTCATTTTCACCTACAGGAATAGGAGAGTATTTCTCGTTGAGGGAAACAAGAAATACACCATTCTTATCATCCTGTAATTTCTTAATATAAGCATCTCCGTTAAGATAGAAGATACCGATTTCTCCGTTTTCAAGAATATCCTGTTTCAGAACCCAGGCAATCTGCCCATTTTCAAATTCCGGTTCCATACTGTCACCACTGATTTTGACACCGTAGCTTGCGGATTCAGGTATGATATCTTTCGTAAGCTGAATTGTTTCTTTCGGTCCATCTACCAGAAAGTTTCCGGTTCCGGCAGATACTGCATTATCATATACATCAATATATCTGCAAAATGGAATAATCTTTGCAGTCTGTTTCTCATATTTGCCACTGTTATGTAACAATTCAATATAATCCAAAGCCTTTTCTTTCCCTTCATCATTGAGGGAAGAGAGTGGATCTGCCGGATTTTCTCCAAAATATTCTTCATATATATTTGTGATGTTTAATACTTTGCATACTGCAAGGAAGGTTGCCACACTGGGTTCTGTAGCATTTGTCTCCCATTTGGAGATTGCTTTTACCGTAAGATTAATTCCTTCCTGCTGTAGTAATTCAGCTAACATTGGCTGAGATAACTTCAGTTTTTTTCTGTTAGAAGAAATGATTTCACCGATATTTCTCATAATTCCGCCTCTTTTCTAAGGAT
>CAMKDH010000062.1 GCA_946411215.1 uncultured Treponema sp.
GCAAAGGTAAGCGGCGTTTTCAACTGTAAGAATCCCCGCTGCATTACACAGACTGAACATTATATAACTCCAACCTTTATTCTTGCAGATAAGGTAAAGGGACTTTATAAATGTGAATACTGCGATACTTTGTATCAGGCAGGCGGAAATTTGTAATGACAAAAGCGACTTTAATTTTTAATGCGAGACTCTTAGACGAAAGCATGGACACTCCTGGTGCCCTGCTTATTATTGACAGCGATATTCGTGCAGTTTTTCAGGGGTATTTTACTTCGCAGGAAACTGCAAGCGTTCTGGCTCATTCTGTTTTAGCCGAAGATGGCCGTGAGCAGGATTGCAAGCTTGAGCTATATGATGCTCGCGGTCTTACTGTTACTCCAGCGTTTATTGATATGCATGTTCACATGCGTTACCCGGGACAAACTCAAAAAGAGGATTTGCAATCGGGACTTCATGCGGCTGCGGCTGGTGGTTATGGTACTGTGGTAGCCATGCCTAACACTAAACCAGTTGTTTCTTCTATGGAACAGGCACTGCAGATTGAATCAGAAGCTGCGGCGATTGGCCTTACAAATCTTTTTCAGGTAGTAAGTATTTCTAAGGATTTTGAAGGTAAGGATACAAGTCATCTTGATGAGCTTGACCGCCATTATATTCCTGTAATAAGTGAAGATGGACGCGATGTTATTTCGAGCTCTGTTATGCTTGAAGGCATGAAGAAGGCTGCAGAGAAGGGGCTGATTGTAAGCTGTCACTGTGAGGACCTTGCGCTTGGTGAGCAGGCTAAGCCTTTCCGTCAGAATGCGCTTAATATAATGAAGGCAATTGGTCTTAATGCATGGGGTTCAGCTGAAGAAAATTATAATCCTGATGATGTTGAACAGGCTGCTATTGAACAGATAGATTTGAATTTGACAAAAGCAAATGAATTATTGAGGCTTGCAGAAGATACTGCTACGGCACGAAACATTCTTCTTGCAAAGCAGGCTGGCTGTCATATTCATATTGCACATGCAAGTACAAAAAATGTTTTGGACCAGATTTATAATGCAAAATACGACAAGGCAAATGATGATTCTTTGCCTGATGGATTTGTGATTACTGCTGAAGCAACTCCTCATCATCTTGCGCTTGTTGGAACGGAAGAGCCTTTGATTCGTGCTTTGGTAAATCCACCGCTTCGTGCAGACGAGGACCGTGAACTTTTGATTGAATGCCTGCGCGACGGAACTATTGATGTTATTTCTACAGATCATGCTCCACATACAATGGAAGATAAAGAAGCAGGCAGTCCTGGATTTACGGGGCTTGAAACTGCATATGCTGTTTGTAATACAGTCTTAGTAAAGCAGAATAATTTTACACCTCAAAAATTGAGCCAGCTGATGTCTGCTAATCCTGCGCGTATTCTTGGGCTTACAAAAGGTCTTTTGAAAACAGGATACTCTGCGGACCTTACTCTTGTTGACCCGGATGAAGACTGGATAGTGGACTCAAGAATGTTCTGTTCAAAGGGTAAAGCTACTCCGTTTGAAGGAAAAGAACTTACGGGAAAAGTAAAAGGGTTGTTCCTTAACGGGCGTAAGGTTTTTGAAAGATAGATTTGTTTTTTAAGTTCAACCTTAACGCGTTAGTTACTACACAAAAACTCGAAAGACTCATTGCCGCGGCTCCAAACATTGGATTTAAGTGCCAGCCTAAAAGTGAGACAAAGGCTCCTGCTGCTAAAGGTATTCCTATTATATTGTAAATAAATGCCCAGAAAAGATTTTCGTAGATATTGCGGACTGTTGCACGGCTAAGTTTTATGAGGGCTGGAAGTTCGCGAAGGCTGCTTTTTACAAGTACTATGTCTGCAGCGTCTACGGCTATATCTGACCCTGCTCCAATTGCTACTCCTAAATCGGCTGTTGTGAGCGAAGGAGCGTCATTTATTCCGTCTCCTACCATGCAGACTTTTCCCTGTGATTTTAGCGTGTTGATTGCGTCGGCTTTTGCGTCTGGCAGGACTCCTGCAATTACCTGATCTATGCATGCTTCTTTTGCAATTGCTTTTGCTGTTTGTTCGTTGTCGCCGGTGAGCATTACAACTTTTATACCCATTTGTTTTAGTTCGCTGATGGATTGAGCGCTGTCTGGTTTTATGTTATCTGCAACTGCAATTATTCCAAGGAGTTTGTTGTCCTGGGCAAAAAATAACGGAGTTTTTCCCTGTGATGAAAGGGAGTCTGCTGTCTGAACTATTGATGGCGAAAGACTAACTTTTGATTTTATGAAGTTTAAGTTTCCGCCGTAAAGTGTTTTGCTGTTTGATTTTGCGGTGAGACCGTTGCCTGGGAAAATCTGGAAATCCTGTGTTTCGTCTGCGGTAAGTTTGATCTCCTGGGCTTTTTGAATGATTGCTTTTGCAAGAGGATGTTCGCTTTTTTGTTCGAGAGTGTAGGCGGTCTGTAAAAGCTGCTCGTTGGAGAGTGGGTCGTAGCCCGGCAGAGTTAATGGGATTATATCTTTTACAACAGGCGTTCCGCTTGTGATTGTTCCTGTTTTATCAAGTGCAACTGTTGTGATTTTTCCGGCTTGTTCAAGAGAAGCGGCTGTTTTGAATAAAATACCGTTTTTGGCACCAAGACCATTTCCTACCATAATTGCTACCGGAGTTGCAAGACCAAGTGCACATGGACAGCTTATTACAAGAACTGCTACTGCGTGCATAATTGCTGTTTCGGCAGAGGCACCGATTATAAGCCATATTGCAAGCGTGATAATTGAAATCACCATAACTGTTGGAACAAAAATGCCCGAAACTTTATCTGCAATTTTGGCAAGAGGCGCTTTTGTTGCGGCGGCGTCGCTTACCATCTGGATTATTTGTGCAAGGGTTGTGTCCTGTCCAACTCTTGTGGCTTTGCATTTTATAAAGCCCGAAAGATTTGTTGTTGCGGCAGAAACTGTATCGCCAGATGCTTTGTCTACGGGAATGCTTTCTCCTGTAAGGGCAGCTTCATTTATTGCGGCATTTCCTTCTATAATAATGCCATCTACAGGAATGTTTTCGCCTGGTTTTACAATAAAAATGTCTCCTGGTTTTACAGTTTCAATTGGGACAGTTTTTTCTACGGTGCCAGAAGCGTTTTGTTCAACAATTACTGCAGTTTTAGGTGCAAGCTTCATTAGGCCTTTTAGTGCGCTTGTAGTTCTTCCTTTTGATTTTGCTTCGAGCATTTTGCCTACTGTTATCAAAGTTAAAATCATTGCGGCGCTTTCAAAGTAATAGTCGTGGCTTACTGCTTTTTTTGTGATGGCTATTGAAAGTAAGTTCCAGACACTGTAAATAAAAGATGCTCCTGCGCCTAACGCTACAAGGGTATCCATGTTTGGTGCTAAGTGAACTGCTGCTTTTATTCCGCTTGTAAAAAAACGTCTGTTAATAATCATTATTATTATAGTAAGAATTAGCTGAACAAACCCCATTGCTGCCAGATTGTTTTCAATGATATTTGGGAGCGGCCAGTGGAGCAGCATATGCCCCATTGTGCAGTATAAAAGTGGAAGTAAAAATATGAGCGATAAAATGAGGCGGCGTTTTAATTTTGGGGTTTCACGGTCGGCAAGTGGATCTTCTGAAGTTGAAGCTTGAGTGGTCGCAGCTGCAGTTTGTTTGACTTTTGCGCTATAACCTGCTGCGACAACAGCGTTAATAATCTCTTCATCGCTGGCACTTCCTTCTACGCCCATGGAATTTGTAAGCAGACTAACGGAACACGTTGTAACACCAGGAACCTGCGAAACTGCTTTTTCTACTCGTGCACTGCAGGCTGCGCACATCATACCATCTACATCAAATTGCTTCATGTTAACCTCAACTAACAAAAATCATTATAACAAAGAATTTTGTTTGCGTATATATACATTTATTGTTATATTTAACTATGGAGGATATTTAAATGAAAATAGCATTTTTTGATACTCATTCTTATGATAAAAAATCATTTACGGAAGCTAATAAGGCTTTTAATTATGAAATAGATTTTCGTGATTACAAGCTTAACGAAAATACAGCAATGACAGCTCAAGGTTTTGATGTTGTTTGTGTATTTGTTAATGATGTTGTAAATGAAGCTGTTATTAAAACTCTTGCCGATTGCGGTGTAAAACTTATAGCTCTTCGTTGTGCCGGTTTTAATAATGTAGATTTAAAAGCAGCTGCAGCGGCAGGTATAAAAGTCGTTCGCGTTCCTGCTTATTCTCCTTATGCAGTAGCAGAGCATGGTGTTGCACTTTTGATGTCTCTTACACGTCATATCCCTCAGGCATATCTCAGGACTAAAACAGCAAACTTTAATATTGAAGGTTTGACCGGTCGTGATTTGTTTGGTCTTACAGCAGGTATTCTTGGAACTGGTAAAATCGGACGCATAATGGCAGATATCCTCAAAGGTTTTGGAATGAAGATTATTGCTTATGATCCGTTCCCAAATACAAAATGGGCGCAGGAAAACAATATTGAATATGTTGATCTAGAAGAAATCTTTAAGCGAAGTGATGTTTTAAGTCTTCACTGTCCGCTTACAGAAGAAACAAAGCATATTGTAAATCATGACAGAATGAAGATGATGAAGCATGATGCTGTAATCATTAATACAGGACGTGGTGCACTTATTGATTCAAAAGCTCTTGTTCATGCCCTTAAGCATGGTCATATTGGCGGAATTGGTATGGATGTATACGAAGAGGAAAGTAAATATTTCTTCAGCGACTGGTCTACAGATATCATGACTGATGATACACTTGCACGTCTTTTGACTTTCCCTAATGTTATTATAACAGGACATCAGGCTTTCCTTACAACTAATGCCCTTAAAAATCTTGCTGATACAACTTTAGAAAATATCAAGGCTTTTTCTAGTGGAAATGAACTTGTAAATGAAGTAAAATAAATTATGCGTAATTTATTTAATGGAGGATGGGTTTTTGCGGAACTTTCTATAGATGAAAGTTCTATGTACGATAACGGCAAACCCATCCTTTTTTGTCCTGATCAGTTTTTTGATCTTGCTGATTCTCAAAAATATAATAGTGTAAAGATTCCTCATGACTGGCAGATTTATCATGTAAGCGACCTGTATAAAAACAGTGTTGGCTTTTATAAAAAAACTTTTACAATAGACGATTCTGACTTTGTAAACGGATATACATCTTTGCGTTTCGAAGGCGTTTATATGAACAGTGCAGTTTATGTAAACGGCAAGAAAGCAGGTGAGTGGAAGTATGGTTATTCCACTTTTGAATTTGATATTTCGTCCTTTGTAAAGCCTGGTGAAAATGAGATACTTGTTATTGCAGTTTATCAAAATTGTAATACTCGCTGGTATTCTGGCGCAGGCATAATTCGTGATGTTTATTTTATTAATACACCAAAAGCGCATCTTGTAACAGACGGAGTTTATTTTAGTGCTAAGCCTGTTGATGAAAATAAGCTGGACGGGGAATGGAAGGTAAACATTTCTTCTGAAATTGCTGAAAGTGAAAATGATGACGTTATCAAAGTTGTTCATACAATAACAGACTTAGATGGCAAAGTGTTTGCACGTTTTGAAGGAGACGGCGAATATTTTGTAGAAAGTCCATTGCTTTGGGACATCAACTCGCCGAATTATTATATACTTACAACAACTCTGTGTGATGATAATGGAAAATCTCTTGATGAACTTTCTCAGCATTGCGGATTTAAGCATGCAGTTTTTACCAGCGATAAAGGCTTTTTCTTAAATGGTCGCCATGTGAAAATTTACGGTGCGTGCCAGCATCATGATCAGGGTGCGCTTGGAGCCGCTTTTAATAAGGATGCTCTCAGACGTCAGTTTACTAAGCTCAAGGAAATGGGAGTAAATTCCGTACGCTGTTCTCATAATCCGCCGCCTTCTGCATGGCTTGATTTGTGTGATGAAATGGGCCTTCTTGTAGATGATGAAATTTTTGATATGTGGGAAAAGCCAAAAACTCCTTTTGATTATGGAAACTATTTTAATGCATGGTGTGAACGTGATGTAACAAATTGGGTTCGTCGCGACAGAAATCATCCGAGCCTTATAATGTGGTCTGTAGGTAACGAGATTTATGATACACATATGGGTAATGGTTTTGAAATTACAAAAAAGCTTTATTCTTATGTTCAAAAAAATGACCCACAGAAAAATGCGCAGATAACAATTGCTTCAAATTATATGATGACTGATGGCGCTCAAAAGTGTGCAACTCAAATAGATACTGTAGGCTACAATTATCTTGAACGGCTTTATAATGAACATCACCAAAAATATCCGGATTGGAAAATCTATGGAAGCGAAACTGGTTCTACAGTTCAAAGCCGTGGAATCTATCATTTTCCTGATTCTTTGCAGCTTGTTACATTCAGTGATGGTCAGTGTTCAACCTTGGGAAACTGTACAACTCCATGGGGTTGCGCAAATACTCAAACTGTAATTGCTAATGATAGGGATTGTCCGTTTAGTGCGGGGCAGTATATTTGGACTGGCTGGGATTATATTGGAGAGCCAACTCCATATCATACAAAATCTTCTTTCTTTGGACAGATTGATACAGCGGGTTTTCCAAAAGATACTTATTATCTTTATAAATCAGAATGGGCAGGTAAGTCTGTGGCTCCTTTTGTTCATCTGCTTCCATATTGGGATTGGAACGAAGGACAGCTCATTGATATAAAGGCTTATACAAATGCAGACAGTGTGGAACTTTTCTTTAATGGAGTTTCTCAAGGATGCTGTAAGATAAATCATAAGGATGGGGCTTCGCCTTTTGGGCAGTGGCAGCTTAAATATCATAAAGGTGAGATACGTGCAGTTGCTTATGATGATAATGGAAAGATTATTGCAGAAGATGTAAAGCGTTCGTTTGAAGATCCGGAAAAGATTATTTTGAAACCGGAAGAGGATTATGCAGAAACACGTAATTGCGAGGAGCGCAGCGAAGCAATCCACTTTATCCAAATAATGCTTGCAGATAAAAACGGCACATTGGTTGAAAACGCCCGCAACTATATAACAATAAATGTAAGCGGAGACGCCGAGTTGTTAGGTATGGATAACGGTGACTCTACAGATTATGATGAATATAAATGTTTTGATGGTCTTACACAAACAAGAAAGCTTTTTGCAAACCGTCTGATTGCAATTGTTCGAAGTAAAAAACAGACTGGCTCGTTTGTCGTCACAGCTGCAAGCAGTGGATTAAAAAATACTTCTATAAAATTTGCCGCGGGGGTATGGAGCGAAATTGAACCGAATGTTGCTGTACGCGCTCAAAATGATTTTGTTCCTACACGTAAAATTGAATTACAGACTGAGGGTTCTTTGAAGTTAGATGCCACTAACAAAGAAGTGGTTGTTACAGCAAAAATCCTTCCGGCAAATGCAACTATAAAAGAAATAAACTGGAATCCTGTTTTTAAGGAATGTATTTCAAGTGATAATATTGAAGTCCTTGAGATCCCCGGGTCAAGCCCGAGGATGACGGGTGATGATTCTGTGTCATTGTCGGGCTTGACCCGACAATCTCTCATCCGAGCAGCAGGCGATGGTGAATGCATCTTGCGTTGTACAGCCCGAAACAACACAAAATACGATGAAGTAATAAGTGATCTTCCTTTTACAATAAGCGGCATTGGCAGCTGCAGATTAAATCCATACACATTAATAGAAGCCTGCCGTTTTACCGGTTACGACGACACAAACGATAAACAAAAGCCCGAAATGTCTCTCGAAAGCGGAATCTCAAACCGTAAATGCGGCGCTACCTGGGTAAGCTTTGACAGAGTAGATTTTGGTGCAGACGGCGCAGATGTAATTCATCTTCCAATTTTCAGTTTTGCAACAGAGATTCCAATAAAAGTTTGGGACGGCAAAGGTACTGGCACAAAAAGCGAATGCCTTGGAGAGTTTATCTATCGTCACGAATCAATTTATAATACGTATTCGGAAAATGTATTCACATTAAGCCATCGATTGTTTGGAGTTCACACAATTACAATAAGCTTTGAAATGGATTTGTATCTTCACGGTTTCTATTTTGATAAATCTCCAAAAGCCTTTGCTCGCCTGCGCGCTTTAGATGCAAATCTTGTTACGGGCGACAGCTTTACAAAAACTTCTCAGGCTGTAGAAGGAATTGGAAATAATGTAAACCTTGATTTTACAGATATGAATTTTGATGCAGCCGCTGGTGGTGCCAAATCAATTACAATCTGCGGAAAATCAAATTCCGAAAACAATACAATCAATATCAAGTTTTTTGCTAAAGACGGAAAAACTTCCACACAGGTAATAGAGTTCCCTCATACTGATGACTATGAAGAAAAAACTTTTGAACTTACTCCAATAACTGGCAGTCAAAAAATCAGTTTTGTGTTCCTGCCGGGCAGCAATTTTGATTTTAAGTGGTTTTGTTTTAAGGCCTGAATGAATACTGTGTTATAGACATAAATTATTTACTCTTTTTACCGATATAAAGAATATGAAAAGATTTATATTTTTATGTCTGATTTTTTTGATATCGGTTAATTTTTCTTTATTTTCTTCAGTTTATAAAACAGGAGTTACCGCATCATATTACGCAGAAGATTTTCACGGTAAAAGAACTTCGAATGGTGAACGTTTTGATATGAACGCACTTACTTGTGCTCATAAATCTCTGCCTTTTGATACAATTTTAAAAGTAACAAATCTTGCAAACGGAAAAACTGTACAGGTTCGTGTAAATGATCGAGGACCCTTTGTAGTTTCCCGCGAAATTGATTTATCACGTGCTGCTGCCGTAAAGCTTGGAATGATTGGAAGTGGAACAACAAAGGTAAAACTTGAGATTATCCAGCAGGGACCAGATACAAAGTTGAGCCGACAGACAGCTGCGAGTGCGGCTAAAATTATGGCAAAGCTTGGGGGAGGGACGGGAACTCAAACCTCTGCAACTGCCAAAAAAAATCTTGAACCAGGTACTTACTGGGATATTCAGCTCGGCGCATTTAAATCAAAAGATAATGCAAAGCAGTTTGCAAACAAAGTTTCAAAAGCAGGTTTTAAAGATATAGTTTTACAGACTTCTGGAGAAGTAACACGTGTCGCTATTAAAAAAGTACCTGCCAGCAAAGTTCCAGATACTCAAAACAAATTAACTCAAAAAGGATTCACCGAACAAACTTTAAAACAAAGAAAGTAGCTTATTATGGAAAAAAATATTTATACTGCGGCTTTAGTAGGAACTGGAAGAATTGGATTTTCTCTTGGATTTGATAAAAAACGCGAACAGCCTGCAAGTCACACAATGGCTTTATTGGGAAACAAAAAAGTGCAGATTGTTGCAGGTGCAGATACAAATAAAGAAAATCTTGAGCGTTGGAAGAAGTTTGTAAAAACCGCAAATACTTTTGATACCAGTGAAGAAATGTATAAATATTTCACAGCACATAAAGTTCCCGACATCATTGTTGTTGCTGTAAACGAAGATTCTCATTTTGAAGAATGCATAAAGGCAATAAAGGCTCGTCCACAACTGATTATTCTTGAAAAACCAGTTGCCTTGAATTCTGAAGAAGCAGAAAAAATCAGGCTGATGGCAGAAGAAAATAATGTTCCTGTTATGGTTAATCATGAACGTCGTTTTGCAGCTGATTATAATATGGCAAAAAAATATATGTCGAAAATTGGCACGTTGCAATCTGTGCGTGGAGAACTGTATTCGGGCTTACGCATTTATGCAAAAGAATTCGAAGCCGACGGTGGCTACAGCCTTTTGCACGATGGAACTCATCTTGTTGATATAATTCGTTTTTTGTTAGATGAAGATTTGCCAGAGCCTGTAGTAACAGGAATATTTAAAGATGAAAAAAACGTTGTAAGAAATTTCAGTGCTCATTATTCCACAGAAAATTGTCCTGACGTGAGTATTTATATGAGCGGCCGAAGCAGATTTTTTAGTTTTGGACTTGATATTCTTGGAACCGAAGGACGAATCTGCCTGGGAAATGGCTATGCAAAATTCTATAAGCGAAAAGAATCAAAACTTTACACAGGATTTTATTCACTTTCACGCGACCGCTCAGTTCACGTACCTCGTAAAACAGGATATTTTTCAAATATGATTCAAAATGCAATAGACTTTTTGGACGGTACAGAAAAATTAAAAAGCCCGCTGACCGAAGCAATTTCCGACCTGCGGGCTTTAGAAAATATTAAAAAGAAGTTTAGTTAATTATACTAAACCCTGAGCAACCATAGCATTAGCTACTTTTACGAAACCAGCGATGTTAGCACCTGGCGACAATAGCAAATGCGTTAAAAAAGACAGTCCATCGGGACTGTCTTTTAGCATTTACTATTAATCGCCTCGCCCGATTTATCGGGCGGCGTAGCTGGTGCTCTTATGAATCAGTTTTAATTAAACAAGACCCTGAGCAACCATAGCATTAGCTACTTTTACGAAACCAGCGATGTTAGCACCAGCTACGTAGTTAACCCAGTTTCCATCCTTTGCACCAAACTTAACGGCTGTGTCGTAAGCGTTGTTGTGGATGTTAATCATAATCTGGTGAAGTTTTTCATCAACTTCTTCTGCAGACCATGAAAGGCGTTCTGAGTTCTGGCTCATTTCAAGACCTGATGTTGCAACACCACCAGCGTTAGAAGCCTTTCCAGGTGCATACAAAATCTTAGCCTTAAGGAACTTGTTTACAGCGTCGATGTTAGAAGGCATGTTAGCACCTTCAGCTACGAGCTTACATCCGTTCTTCAAGAGCTTTTCTGCATCTTCGCCAAGAAGTTCGTTCTGTGTAGCACATGGGAATGCACAGTCACATTTAACTTCCCAAACTTTCTTTCCTGCAAAGTATTTAGCTTCTGGGAACTTCTTAACATATTCAGAAATACGACCGCGTTTAACGCCCTTGAGCTTCTTAACCCAGTCAAGTTTTTTCTGTGTAATTCCATCTTGATCGTAAATGTATCCGTCTGAGTCAGAAAGTGTAACAACTTTTGCACCAAGCTGGATAAGTTTTTCTGCAGCATATTCTGCAACGTTTCCTGAACCAGAAACAACACAAACCTTGTCTTTGAAATCCTGTCCAACTTTCTTGAGCATTTCCTGAGCAAAGTAGATAAGTCCGTATCCAGTAGCTTCTGTACGAATCAAAGAACCACCGAATGTAAGACCTTTACCTGTCAAAACTCCAGTATATTCATCGCGGATTCTCTTGTACTGTCCAAAGAGATATCCGATTTCGCGTCCACCTACGTTTTTGTCACCAGCTGGAACGTCTGTATCAGCACCAATGTGGCGATAGAGTTCTGTCATGAAAGACTGGCAGAAGCGCATAACTTCCTTGTCTGATTTTCCGTGTGGATCAAAGTCTGAACCACCTTTACCACCACCCATTGGAAGAGTAGTAAGAGAGTTTTTAAGAACCTGTTCAAATCCGAGGAACTTAAGAACAGAAAGGTTTACTTCCTTAGAGAAACGAAGTCCGCCTTTGTAAGGTCCGATTGCACTGTTGTACTGTACACGGAAACCACGGTTTACGTGATACTTACCCTTGTCATCCATCCAAGGTACTCTGAACTGAATAACGCGCTCTGGTTCTACCAGGCGTTCCAAAATTGCGTTTGGTTCGAGTTCTGGCATTTTAGCAACAACTGGATCCAATGTTGTCAGAACTTCCTCAACAGCCTGCAGGAATTCAGGTTCGTTAGCATTCTTTGCTTTAACTTCTTCCCACACACGGTTTACATAAGCGTTTTTCATTATAACTCCTTACAGGTGCGGCAGATTGTCTGTCCATCTGTATATTTATGCTTTTTCTATGAATAAATATACCACAAACAATGTTTCTATGAAAAGTAGTTAATATGTAAAAAAATGAAAAATTAATGAAGAAATTTAGTAAAATTAAAAATGAATTCCTTAGAAAAAAATAGCTTCCAGGTATTTTTGTATCCGCATTATATATGAATTGTATAAGCGGGTCCCAGCGAGACGCAAAGCTTACCAAGTTTTCTTCGAAAACTTGCGAAAAAAAAAGGTATCCCCCAGCATCCGTGTTCTGTCCGACGTAAACGCGGCCAGTCCACTGCCGGTCCCCCCTTAATTTCTTTTTCCTGCGTCCCGCATATTTCTCCATTTATTATAATGCGAAAACTTCTATTACTTCACGCTATTTTTTTTAATGCCTTCATTATTATTTAATTGCTTCATTATAACTTTCCATTTATTACATATTTAAATGTACAA